>PMKK01000096.1 GCA_003157715.1 Actinomycetota bacterium | reverse complement strand
GGCGACCACACCGGCTACTACTCGCTGGCCGACGACTACCCCGTCTTTCATCTCACCGCCATGAGCATGCGGCGCGACGCCCTCTACCCGGCCACGATCGTCGGCCGTCCGCCCATGGAGGACTGCTTTCTGGGCAAGGCCACCGAGCGCCTCTTCCTGCCGTTGCTGCGCCTCACGCTGCCGGAGATCGTCGACCTTGAGCTGCCCATCGAGGGTGTCTTTCACGACTGCGCCATCGTCTCGATCCGCAAGGCCTATCCGGGCCATGCCCGCAAGGTGATGAGCGCGGTCTGGGGCATGGGGCAGATGATGNNCCGACGGCCGGCTACGGCGCCAAGATGGGCATCGACGCCACCAAAGCGTGGCCCGACGAGGGCCACCCGCGCGAGTGGCCCGACGAGCTCGCCATGGACCCGGCCGTGAAGGCACGCGTCGATCAGCGCTGGGCCGAGCTGGGCCTGACGTTCAAGTAGACCGTGAGACTTGCCGGTTGACAGTGAGACTTGCCGGTTCGACAGACCGTGCGCGACGTGGGCTTCGGTCTGCCTTTTTCGGCACTCGCGACGGCCTTCTTCTAGACTGACCTGATGGCCGAGACTGCTACTCACCCCTCGGGCGCCGCCGTTCGGCCGGCCCTGTTCGCGCGCCTCGTCAAGGTCGAACACAGCGTCTATGCGCTGCCGTTCGCTTACGCCGGGGCCGTCTTGTCGCGGCAGCGCGTACCGTCGTGGCAGACGCTCGTCTGGATCACGATCGCCATGGTCGCGGCGCGCAGTGCCGCCATGGCCCTGAACCGCCTGATCGACGCCGGCATCGACGCCCGCAACCCGCGCACCGCGGGGCGCGAGTTGCCCACCGGCAGACTCTCGCGAGTCGAGGTGGTGGCCTTCACGGTCGTCTCTTTCGCGATCCTCGTGGCTGCCACGTTCTTTCTTGCGCCGCCCTGCCGCTACCTCTGGCCGATCGTCGTCGTGGCCTTCATCGCCTACCCGTACACAAAGCGCTTCACCTGGTCGTGTCACTACGCCCTGGGTCTGACCGACGGCCTCGCGCCGGCAGCCGCCTGGGTCGCGGTGTCGGGTCACATCGCGCTCTCACCGGTGCTGCTCTTCGTGGCCGTCGGGCTGTGGGTGGGCGGCTTCGACGTGATCTACGCCATCTTCGATCTCGAGTTCGACCGCCGCGAGGGCATTCACTCCCTGCCGGTCAAGATCGGCTGGCGGCGCTCGCTACTCGTGGCGGCGCTCTCGCATCTGGCCGCCGTTGGTCTCCTCCTGACCGTCGGCCCGCTGCTCGGACTGGGCTGGATCTACGTCGCCGGCTGCCTGCTGGTCGCGGCCCTGCTCGCCTGGTCGCACGTCGACATCGCCCGCCGCGGGCTGCAGCGCGTCGGCATGGGGTTCATGACCGTCAACGGGGTCGTGGGACTGGTCTACGGCGTCGTGGCGATCGCGGCGGTGCTGCTGTCGTAGCTTCGAGGACGCCGGTTCCGTCTGTCGGCGTTTGGGGGTCGCCGGCGAAGGTCTGCGAGTCGCCGGCGGAGGCGGGGCCGGGGGCTCGGGACGCGCTCCGCGAAACCAGAGTGGGGATCCGCAGCCTGGGGCTGCGGATGGTCCTCACGCTGCGAAGCGTCCCTCGACCCCCGGCCCCGCCACCGCCGACTCCTGCCGGGCGCCGCGCAGCATGACTTTCCGATTCGGGAAGGGCGAGAGCCGGGGCTGCGTTCCTAACGACTCCGGGGTCGCCACGGTCTGTGGCCGCGTGGCGAGTACCGATGCACGCTGCCCTGCGGCTGGTCGCGCATCACGTGCGCCCACCGGTGGACGACATCGCGATACCACTGCGATTCCAGGAACCTGTCTGAGCGGCGCGAGTCGATGACTGCGACCGTGACCCCCGCGGCCGCGATCTCGGTTCCCCAGTCGATCGGCATGGAGACATCGGCGGTCACGATCACGTACGGATGCCCGAGCTTGCCGAGTTCCGTGAAGAGGTCAGGATCGTCGAGGCCGCGCAGCCCGAGGGCGGATACGGCCCGGGCCATGCGACCACGGTTCGTCAACTCGGTCGCCAGCCGCTTGTCGAGACACTCGTCGATGACGAGCTCGGGCGGCGGCAGCACTTACGCCGCCTCGGCGTACTCCCGCACGGCTTGCCACCACTGGCGGGCGTCGTTGATCTCGTCGCTACTGAGGTCGAAGCCGTCGCGCAGCTCGTCGATCCCACCGGGTTCATCTGCGATCTGGGCCACCATCTCGACCGGCACCCGGCGACCGCGGATGGTGGGGCGCCCGCTCAACCGGTCGGGGTTGACCTCGACGTGCTCGAGGTTTGGCAGAGCGCGCGCTGCCCAGCCACCGCGACTCAGCAGTCCCGCGATCCGCCTGAGGTTCTCGGGCTCGATCTTCTGCTGCCAGATGTGGTCGTCCACATCCCAGGCCGCTTCATCTTCGAGTGCGATGACGTCGCACCCGTCCGTGGCAAGGTCGGCCCGCTGCAGCGGCCAGCGGTTGGAGTATCGCTCTCGCAGTGTTTCGATGGCGCGCCTGACTCGACGATGCGAGACACCGGCATCGAGGAGCTCGTGCACAAGGATCGCCTCGCCGACGTCTTGATAGCTGTACACGTACGGCGAGTAGTCCGACTGCGTCGCACGAATGTAGCCGCGGCGCGCCCACTGGCCGATCTTGTTGCCCGAGACGCCCGCCAGCAGACCGACTTCGCGTGCCAGGTAGTGGCCGCGCGGTGGCATTGCTGAGATCTGGCTGCCGTTAGTGCCTGCCATGGTCCTAGTCTGCCCTCCCTCGCTGCATGCTACGTCACTCGGGTGCGGTCTGCACGGTTCCCACGGTGGACGTTTTCGGCCAACGCGGGATGGTACACCACTTCGCCGGTGGGCGGCTCGCCGGACATCAAGAGGCGGAGCACGTTCTCGTCCGGCACATCGTGCCAGGCCACGCCCGGACACTGCCTGAATCCGAACCGGCCGTAGAAGGCTGGATCTCCACTTGTTTGCCAAGTGCGCCCGCAACTACGCGTAGGCGATGACGAACGTCCTGCGGAACGGGAAGAGCACACGCCCATCGCGCTGCACCGGGTAGGAGTGGGCGACCCGCGCGCGGAGGCTCGCGACAAACGCGTTGCGCTCTTCGTCGGCATCGAGCGCTTCCAGAAACGGGCGCAAACCCGTGCTGGCTATCCAGTCCACAACCGCCGAGGGAGACTTCATGACATGGACATACTCCGTCTCCCACATGTCGACCGAGCGAGCTCGCGGGGCGAGGCGATCGTAGTAGAAGCCCGGCGGCTCCATCGTGAGCACGCCGAGGGGCCCTTCCATTCGCGAAGCCCACGGTCCTTCGCGCGCGATCTCGTGGATGAGGCCGCGGACCACAGCGTATGTCGCGCTGGGAATCTGGAATGCCAGCGCGCCGCCCGGCGCGACGGATGCGAACAGACGCTCGACGAGTGGGTCATGACCGGGCAGCCACTGCAGCGCCGCGTTCGAGAACACCACGTCGAAGGGAGCGTCGGGGCTCCACTGCGCGATGTCCGCGACCTGCCACTTCCCCTGCGGATACGCCGCCCTCGCGGCCGCGATCATCTCGGCCGAACTGTCCAGACCGAGCACCCGAGCCTGTGGCCAACGTCGTGTCAGCACCGAGGTGCTGTTACCTGGGCCGCATCCCAGGTCGACGACAGCCGCGGGCGACTCGACGGCGATGCGGGAGGCCAGGTCGAAAGCAGGCCGCGTGCGTTCGTCGCCGAAGCGCAGGTACTCGCTGGGATTCCAACCGGCCATCGATCCTCCGCTTCGCCGACGTCCGGGCACCGAGCGGCGCCCGCTTGCGACGAAGGATATCGCAGCGTTTGAGGGCGTCTGCGCGAACGCTCTGTTCTTCGGCGCACTTCGCGGCCCTTCGTCCGCCCAGAGGAACCGCAACTGTCGGCGGCGCGGTAGGATAGTGATCATTGCCAAGGCCCCCGTCGAAGGCGTGCGGCCTGCCATCCGCCCAGCGAAGGAGCCGTTCGTGAGACAGCCGCCAGCCAGCGTCTTCGTCGGCGTCACCGGCGCCAGTGGCGCGCCGTATGCCGTGCGGCTGGTGCGCGCCCTGGCCGACGCCGGCTGCGAGCTCTCGCTGTGCCTGTCCGAGGCCGGTGTGGCCGTGGTGGGCCACGAGCTGGAGCTCGGCGTGTCGGAGCGCGTCGAGGTGACGGCGGCGTTCCTCGCTGCCGCCGGGCCGCAGGCGCAAGCGCAGGCGCGGGTCTACGCGCCCGACGATCTCGCGGCGCCGGCGGCCAGCGGCAGCAACTTTCCCGACGCGGCCTGCATCTGCCCCTGCTCGATGTCGTCCGTCGCTCACATCGCGCTGGGCACGACCCGCACGCTCATCCACCGGGTCGGCGACGTCGCCCTCAAGGAAGGGCGGCCCCTCGTGCTGGTGCCGCGCGAAACGCCGCTCTCCGAGATCCACTTGACGCGCCTGCTCGAGGCGCGCCGCGCCGGCGCCGTCATCGTGGCGCCCATGCCCGGTTTCTATGCGCTGCCGCGCACGCTCGACGACGTGATCGACTTCGTGGTCGGCAAGGTGCTGTCGGCGCTGTGTTTCGAGCACCGTCTCTCGCCGCGCTGGGAGGGCACGCGTCCGTGAGCGCCACCCCGCCCGGTCGCGACCCCGAGCGCATCGCCGCGATGTTCGACCGCATCACGCCTCACTACGATCTCATGAACCGGCTGATGACGGCCGGACTCGACCGCCGCTGGCGGGCGGCTGCCGCTGCCGCCGCCGCGCCGTCGCCCGGCGCGCCGCTGCTCGACGCCTGCTGTGGCACCGGCGATCTTTCGCTGGCCCTGGTTCGCGCCTATCCGGGCAGCGCCGTGACCGGCCTCGACTTCTCAGAGACCATGCTGGGCTGCGCCCGCCCCAAGGCCGCCCGGGCCGCGGCGCCCGTCGAGTTCGTGCACGGCGATCTGCTGGCGCTGCCCTTTGCCGACGCGAGCTTCGGCGCGGTCACGGTCGGCTGGGGGGTGCGCAACGTCGCCGACCTCGAGCGCGCCTTCGCCGAGATGACCCGCGTGGCGGCGCCGGGCGCGCGCGTCGTNNCGGGTGGTGCCCGCGCTGGGCGCGCTCGTCACGGGCGAGGCCGAGGCCTACGCGTACCTGCCGGCCTCAGTGCGCTCGTTTCCCAAGGCAGAGGCTCTGGCCGGCGTGATGCGCGCGGCAGGTCTCACCGACGTGCGCTACCGGCTCTTCGGGCTCGGCGCCATGGCGCTGCATGTGGGTCGGGCGCCGTCATGAAGCCGGCCGACATCCTGTCGTGGCGCTCCGCCGCCCAGCGCCGCCGTGTCGCTACCGGCCTGGCGGCCGTCGAGGGCCGGCTCACGCAGGTCGTGTCGGCGGTGCCCGGCCGTCTGGCGGAGGCCGGAGAGGAGACCCTTCACGCCGGTGGCAAGCGCCTGCGTCCCCTGCTCGTGCTGCTGGCGGCGCGCAACACGGCCCCGCTCGACGAGCCGGTGCTGCGCGCCGCCGCGGCGGTGGAACTGCTGCACATGGCGACACTGGTCCATGACGACGTGCTCGATGGCGCGGAGCTGCGCCGCGGCCTGCCGACGGTGGCCCGCAAGTACGGCGACGAGATGGCCGTCTCGACCGGCAACCATCTGCTGGCGCAGGCCTTCGGAGAGCTCGCCGGCGCCGACGACGCCGCGGCGGTGGCGGCACTTGCCGAGGTCGCCTGGGGCCTGTCCGAAGGTGAGCGCCTGCAGGCCGGCGACGCCTTTCGCGCCAGCGTCACGATCGATGAGTACGTGCGCCGCTGCCGCTTGAAGACGGCCGACCTCTTTGCGGTCGCCTGCCGGCTGGGAGGCCAGATGACCGGCCTGGCGGACGAGACCGTTGCCGCTCTGGGCGCCTTCGGCGACTCGCTGGGCCTGTCGTTTCAGATGCTCGACGACATCCTCGATCTGACCGGCGACGAGGCGCTGACCGGCAAGCGGCGCGGCGCCGACCTGCGCGACGGGACCGTGACCTTGCCGATCGTGCTGGCCCTCGAGGAACGCCCCGATCTGGCCGCCCGCCTGCCCGCCTGCCGCGACGACGAGGCCTGCCTCGAGAGCGTCGTCGACGACGTGCTGGCGAGCGGCTCCATCGAGCGGGCCCGCCAGATGGCGCTGGCTTTCATCGACGAGGCCCGCGGCCGGCTGGCCGGCTGCCCGGGCGGGTTCGAGCGCGAGCTGCTCGATGAGCTGGCCGGCTCGCTGGTCAACCGGTACGGCTGACGATCGCGGGCCACCGGGACGGTCTCTCGACCGCCGTCGCGGCAGCCGGTAGGCTGAAAGTGAGCGTGACGGCGGCAGGCCGAACGTGAGCGTGACGCCGGACGGCTGGGAGCAAGCATGACGCCGGCACGCTGAAGACGAGCGTGACGCCGGCAGGCTGGGAGTGAGCATGACAGCAGACGCGCAACTGATCGATCGACTGAGTCACCGGGCGGGTCTCGCCCACGTCTGGAAGAAGGTGGACGCCGGGCAGAGACTGTCGGGCGACGACGCCCGCGACCTGCTCGTCTGCTCCGACCTGATCGCCGTCGGCGCGCTGGCCGACCACGTCCGCCGCCGCACGGTCGGCGACGACGTCTTCTTCATCTCCAACCGCCATATCAATCACACCAACGTCTGCCGCAACCGCTGCCTGTTCTGCGCCTTCAGCCACGACGACGGCGACGCCGACGCCTTCACGCTGTCGGTCGACGAGGTCTTAGACAAGGCTCGCGAGACCTTGACCGGCGGCATCACTGAGATCCACATCGTCGGCGGCGAGCATCCCGATCTGCCGTTCGGCTACTACCTCGAGATGATGCGCGGCCTCAAGGAGCTCGCTCCCGACGTGCACATCCAGGCCTTCACGGCGAGCGAGATCGCCCACCTGGCGCGCGTCAGCGGTCTCGGTGTGCCCGAGACGCTCACCCAGCTCAAGGACGCCGGTCTGGGATCGCTGCCCGGCGGCGGCGCCGAGGTCTTCAGCGGACGCGTGCGCGACCTGATCTGCGAGCGCAAGATCTCGGGCAGTGAGTGGCTCGAGGTCATGCGGGCGGCCCACGGCGTGGGGCTCAAGTCCAACGCCACCATGCTCTACGGTCACATCGAGACGCCCGAGGAGCTTGCCGACCACCTGCTGCGGCTGCGCGAGCTGCAAGACGAGACCGGCGGCTTCAACGCCTTCATCCCGCTGTCGTTCCAGCCGGCCAACACCGGACTCTCGGAGCTGCCCGGTCCGACCGGCTTCGACGATCTCAAGGTGCTGGCCGTCGGCCGTCTCGTGCTCGACAACTTCCGCCATATCAAGGCTTTCTGGATCAACGTCGGGCTCAAGCTCGCCCAGGTCTCGCTGTCGTTCGGCGTCAACGATCTCGACGGGACCGTCGTCGAAGAGAAGATCAGCCACGCCGCCGGCGTCGACACCGGTCAGGAGCTGAGCCGCTCCGAGCTTGTGCGGGTGATCCGCGGGGCCGGCCGCGTGNNACGCTCTACAACGTCATACGACGGTACGATGCCGGGGTGCCGGTGTGAACGGGTCGGCGGCGGGGGCAGGGTCGCCGAGCGCCGCGCCGGCAGCCGCGCCGGCCACGCCGGGCTCGCCGAGCGCCGCGCGCGAGGCGAAGCGGCGCCCCGCCCGCGTGGGGCGCATCGAGTTCGTCAACTGCTTTCCGCTCTACTGCCACTTCGAAGAGGAGCTCGCCCGCCTGGGCTATGAGGCCGAGATCGTCGAGGGCACGCCGGCTCAGCTCAACGGCCTGCTGGCCCGCGGCGAGATCGACATCGCCCTGCCTTCCTCGATCGAGTTCGCCCGCCATGCCGACCGCTGGGCGCTGCTGCCCGGCATCTCGATCAGTTCGTTCGGGGCCGTCGACTCGATCCAGCTCTTCACCCAGATCCCGCGGGCGCAGCTCGAGAGCATCGCTCTGACCGAGCAGAGCGCCACCTCGGTGTGCCTCCTCAAGGTGCTGTGCGGCGAGTGGGGTCTTGCGCCGTCGTACGCCCCGCGCCAGGGACCGCTGGCTCAGGCGCTCGCCAACTTCGGCGGGCTGCTGCTGATCGGCGACGAGGCGCTCCACATTTTGCGGGCCGGCGTCTATCCCCATAGCTATGACCTCGGCGAG
The DNA here is from genome assembly GCA_003157715.1 of Actinomycetota bacterium. Next base: position 4,462 of record PMKK01000096.1, on the reverse strand, counting down.
GAGTGGCGGCTGGTCACAGGTCTGCCGATGGTCTATGCCGTGTGCGCCGTGCGGCGCGAGTTCTTAGACGAACGCGGCGACGAGGCGCGCGCCGTCGAGGCGGCGCTGGTCGCCTCGCGCGACCGCTGCGCGCGGCACCCGCTCGAGACCGCTGCGGCGGCGGCCCAGCTGTACGACTTCAGCGCCGCCTACCTCGACCACTACTTCGACCAGCTCAAGTACGGCTTTCCGGCCGAGTACCGTCGCGGTCTGGCCGAGTTCTACCGCCGGGCGCTGGTCATCGGCGAGCTCGAGCAGGCGCCCGGCCTCGACGCCGACAGCGCGCCGGCGGCCGGTCGCTGATGGTCCCCACGCGGGTCACCTCGGAGTCCGGCATGGGGTTGCGGTGAGTCCCTGCAGCGGCCTCATCATCAGGCACGCGCAGCCCCACGACTGGCAGCGCGTGATGGCGGTCATGCCGGAGTGGTGGGGTGGACGAGACCTGCGCGCCCTGCTGCCGAGCATCTTCTTCGAGCACTTCCGCACGACATCGTTTGTCGCCGAGCGCGAGGAGGAGCTCCTCGGTTTCCTCGTCGGCTTCCTCTGTCCGACGCACGCCGACGAGGCCTACGTGCACTTCGTCGGTGTGCGCCCGGACTGGCGGAAGGCGGGCCTAGCGCGCGACCTGTACGGGCGCTTCTGCGAGCTGGCGAGAGTCGACGGGCGCCGCAGCGTGCGGGCGGTCACCTCGGTCGTCAACCGCGATTCGATCGCCTTTCACCAGCGGCTCGGGTTCGTGGTGCTGCCCGGCGACCGCGAGATCGACGGCCTGCCGGCCAGCGGTGAGCCCGGCGTGCCCGAAGGCGCGATCGTGAGATTCGAGCTGCGCCTCGCGCCCCAGCCGGGCGCCGGGCGGACCGAAGGCCGTGGCTGAGTTGGCGTCGGGGCGGCTGTCAGAGGCGGAGGCGCTCGACCTGCTCGAGCACGGCGACCTGCTGGAACTGGGGGCGGCGGCCGACGAAGTCAGGCGCCGCCTGCACCCCGTGGGCGACGTCACCTTCATTGTCGATCGCAACATCAACTACACCGACTACTGCCTCTCGGGCTGTCGCTTCTGCGCCTTCTACAAGACCCCCGGCAGCGGCGAAGGCTACCTGCTCAGCCGCGACGAGATCTTCCGCAAGATCGAGGAGACGCTCGCTTTGGGCGGCACGGCGATCATGATGCAGGGCGGGCTGTCGCCCGACCTCGACATCTGCTGGTTCGAGCAGGTCTTCGGCGACATCAAGGCGCGCTACCCGATCCACCTGCACTGCCTCTCGCCGCCCGAGGTGGCCCATGTCGCCGCGCAGAGCGGATTGACGACGGCCGAGACGCTGCGCCGTCTGCAGGCAGCCGGCCTCGACTCGCTGCCCGGCGGCGGCGCCGAGGTGCTGGTCGATCGTGTGCGCGGCGAGATCAGCCCGCACAAGATCGCCACGGACACCTGGCTCGGAGTCATGCGCGAGGCCCACGCGCTGGGCATGAGAACGACGGCCACCATGATGTTCGGGTCGGTCGACACCGCGGCCGAACGAATCGAGCACCTGCGCCGCATCCGCGAGCTGCAGGACGAGACCGGCGGCTTCACGGCCTTCATCCCCTGGACGTTCGCCGCCGCCAATACCGCCCTGCAGGAGGGCCATCACGGGGCGACCGGCGACGACTACCTGCGTCTGCTCGCCGTCAGCCGGCTGTTCCTCGACAATGTCGCCAACCTCCAGGCGTCGTGGGTCACCCAGGGGCTGCGCATGGGTCAGGTCGCGCTGGCTTTCGGGGCCAACGACATGGGCTCGACGATGATCGAGGAGAACGTGGTGCGGGCCGCGGGCGTGTCACACGCGGTGACCGTCGAGGAGTTGGTGCGCCTCATCGCGGCGGCCGGCTTTACGCCGGTGCAGCGCGACACCCTCTACCGCGAGGTCAGGCGCTACCCGACGGCCTGACGGCCCGACGGCCCGACGGCGACGCTCTCCGCGAGGGCGCAACCGTTTTACCACTACGTCCACAGGGAAATCCTTTCGCTATCCACTTCGGCCATCGGCCGCGGTGGTACGCGCAATCACGGCGGAAGGGTTTCCGCCCCTCCGCGTCAGAAAGGAGGGGACGAATGGAAGGTGCGGTAGTACCCCTTCCTGAGCCCAAGACCACAGGCCAGGCGAGGACGGCAGCGCCCGAAGCCAAAGGCCTCAAGACCAACGCCGTCGGCATGCTCTCGAGCGTCGTCATCGGCATCGCCTCGACGGCGCCCGCCTACAGCCTGGCAGTCACCCTGGGGCTCGTCGTGGTCGTGGCCGGCGTCGGCCTGAAGTCGCCGGCGGTCATGCTGGTCTCGTTCATTCCCATGATCCTCATCGCCAGCTCTTACTACTATCTGAACAAGGCGGATCCTGACTGTGGCACGACCTTCAGCTGGGTAACGCGTGCCATCGGGCCGCGTACCGGCTGGGTGACCGGCTGGGTCATGGTCGCCGCCGACATCATCGTCATGGCCAGCCTGGCGCAGATCACCGGCACCTACTTCTTCCTGCTCATCGGGGCCAACGGCCTGGTCGGCTCGCTGTTCTGGGTGACGTTCGTGGGCGTCGCGTTCCTCGTGATCATGTGTGCGATCACGGCGATCGGCATCGAGGTCTCGGCGCGCCTGCAGTGGTTCCTGCTGGGCTTCGAGTACCTCATGCTGGTCGTCTTCTCGGTCGTGGCACTGACGAAGGTGTACACCTCGCACCCGGCCGGCGCCGTTCATCCCGCGGTCTCGTGGTTTCTGCCCAACATGAATCTCGGCGCGCTGGCCGGCGGCGTGCTGCTGGCGCTCTTTATCTACTGGGGCTGGGACACGGCNNGTGTCGGTCAATGAGGAGACCGAGCGCAAGTCGATCGTGCCGGGTATCGCGGCGATCCTCAGCACTCTGGCTCTCGTGTTCATCTACGTGCTCGCCACCACGGCGGCCCAGGCCTTCCACGGCCCCGCGTTTCTCGGCAACAATTCGGCCGATGTGCTGAGCCCTCTGGGCAGCGCGGTGCTCGGATCGGGCCTCGACAAGCTGCTGATCGCCGTCGTGCTCACCTCGGCGACCGCCTCGACTCTGACCACCATCCTGCCGGGCGCTCGTACCACGCTGTCGATGGCCTCGCACCGCGCCATCCCGTCGGTGTGGGCCAAGGTGAACCCGCGCTTTCAGACGCCCGTCTGGGGCACGATCATCTACGGTGTGCTCTCGGTCGCCTGGTATGTCGGCCTGACGTTGCTGAGCCAGAACGTACTGGCCGACTCGATCGCGGCGCTCGGCATCACGATCGCCTTCTACTACGGCATCAACGGCTTCGCCGTGCCGCTCTTCTACCGCCATCACGTACTCGAGAACTGGAAGACGTTCTTTCTGCTCGGTGCGTTTCCGCTCGTCGGCGGGCTCCTGCTGCTGTGGGTCCTGGCGGCGTCGTTCGACAGCCTCTGGTACCCGGCTAACTCGGCCTCGGGAACGTCGTGGTTCGGCGTCGGACCGCCCTTCGTCCTCGGCGCGACTTTCCTGGTGACGGGCGTCATCGGGATGCTCCTCTACGCACGGTTCTCCAGGCGGGCGCGGCCGTTCTTCGCCCGCAAGATGGAGACGGTCGACGCCATGGTGCCCTGGGAAGACGACCCCGACGAGCAGATCGGCCTGCAGCCGGCCGTGCGGGCCGGGGAGGTCCAGCGGTCCGACAGGGCGGCCTGACGGGGAGAGCTGGCAGGGCGGGCTGGCAGGGTGGCTCACGAAGCGGCCTGACAGGGTGGGCTCACGAAGCGGCCTGACGGAAGGCGGGGGTGGTCGGCAAAGCCACCCCCGCCTTCGCATGAAGGAGCCGGCGGGGCTAAAGGCCGCCGATCCGGCTGAGCGGCCAGTAGGTGAAGAACGCTCGTCCGATGATCGCCCGGCGGGGAACGGTGCCCCAGTAGCGGCTGTCGCTGGAGTCTGTGCGGTTGTCGCCCATCACGAAATAGTTGCCCGCGGGCACGCGGAACGGCTGGGCCAGCGACCACGGCGCGTCGGGCTCGCCGCTCGCGTAGGGATCGGCAGGGTCGGTCGGTTCGGTGATGCCGTCGACCTTGTCGACGTAGGGCTCATGGCGCTGAGCGCCGTTCACGAAGAGGTGTCCGTCGTGTACTGAGATGAGGTCGCCCGGCAGTCCGACGACACGCTTGATGAGCACGTCGGTGGGGGGCTCAGGGCGGCGAAAGACGATGATGTCGCCGCGGTGCACAGAGCGGTAGTGGTAGGTCATGCGGTTGACCAGCACGCGCTGCCCCGGTACGAGCGTGTTGGCCATCGAAGTCGAGGGGATGAGAAAGGGCTTCACGGCGACGAGCTGCACCACGATCGCCAGGGCGATAGCGACCAGGGCGGTGAGGCCGTAGTCGATGATGATGCGGCGCGCGCCGCTGTCGGGACGGATCCTTTTGAGCATC
>PMKK01000315.1 GCA_003157715.1 Actinomycetota bacterium | reverse complement strand
AACAGCTCGTCCTTGCTGGCGAAGTTCGAGTAGACGGCACCCTTGGTAAAGCCTGCCGCGGCGGCGACCTCGTCGATGGTCGCCACAGAGAAGCCGCGCCGCGCGAACACCTCGGCGGCGGCCGCCAGTATTCGTGAGCGGACCTCATCGCGGCGCGGCCGCGGTACCCGCACGTTGGTCGCCATGCTGAGCGACGCCTCCCTTGACCGACCCGTTTCGCTACATCATACTCCCGAGTATCCGATACTGATGAGTATCGACCGCCAAGGAGGAACGATGGCACAGCGGCGTGGAGAGCCTGGCGCTCACCGGTGGGCGGCATTGCTCGTCGTGTGCGTCGCGGCCCTGATCATCAACGTGGACAACACCATCCTCAACGTGGCTCTCCCCGTTCTCGTGCGCGAACTGCACGCCACGTCCAGCGAGCTGCAGTGGATCGTCGACTCCTATGCGATGGTCTTCGCGGGGCTGCTGCTCGTCGGCGGCAGTCTGGCCGATCGGCTCGGACGCAGGCGCCTGTTTCTCGCCGGCCTGCTGGTCTTCGCCGGAGGTTCGATCGGCGCCGCCTTCTCGGGTTCGGTACACCTGTTGATCGCCTGGCGCGCCGTCATGGGCGCGGGCGCGGCACTGACGATCCCCTCGTCCCTGTCGATCATCAATGACCTCTTTCGCGATCCCAGAGAACGGGCCCGGGCCATTGGCGGCTGGGGCGGCACCATCGGACTCGGCATCGCCATCGGCCCGATCGCCGGCGGCCTGCTGCTTGCCAGATTCTGGTGGGGTTCCGTCTTCATGGTCAACGTGCCGATCGCGATCGCCGGGTTGATCGGAGCCCTGGTGCTCGTGCCCGGTTCGAAGAACCCCTCCGCCGACCGCCCCGATCCGGGCGGAGCACTCCTGTCGATCACCGGCCTGGGCTTACTGCTCTGGGCGATCATCGAAGCTCCGACCGCAGGCTGGACGTCGGGAGAGGTGGTGGCGGTCGGACTCGCCAGCATCGCTGTCCTGGGTGCCTTTGTCGCCTGGGAGGCGCACAGCCGCCACCCCATGCTGCAACTGGGGTTCTTCTCCGAGCGACGGTTCTCCGTGGCCGCGGCGGCAGAGGGCCTGGGGACATTCGGACTTCTCGGGGCGCTGTTTCTACAGACGCAGTTTCTGCAGTTCGACCTCGGCTACTCGCCCCTGCAGGCCGGGCTGCGCATTCTGCCGATCGCCGCCCTGCTGGCGGTGAGCGCGCCACTGTCGTCGCTCGTCGCTCGCTTCATCGGGATCAAGTTGACTGTCGCCACCGGCCTGGCGGCGATCGCCGCTGGTCTGTTGCAGGTCTCAGCCGTGTCGGGGCCGGCCGCGACCTACGGCGACATAGTGCCCGGCATGCTGCTGATCGGTCTCGGGGCCGGCCTGCTGCTGCCGACGGCGACGAACTCCGTCGTGGGTTCTGTCCCTTACGGCGACTCCGGGGTCGGGTCGGCCTCCAATGCCGTGGCCCTTCAGGTCGGAGGCGCGCTCGGAGTCGCCGTGATCGGCAGCGTGATGTCGACCCGCTATCAGGACCACATGACCGCGGCGCTGGCCGGCCGGCACGTGCCGGCCGCTATCTCGCACACGATCCTTGGTTCGCTCGGCGGCGCCCTCGCCGTGGCAAAAGCCGCCGGGGGCGTCACCGGCGCCCTGCTGGCGCACGCGGCGCGCGGCGCGTTCATGAGCGGCAGCGAGATGGCGATGGGCGTCGGCGCCGGCGTGGCGCTCGGCGGCGCGGTCCTCGTGCTGGCGTGCCTGCCGTCCCGGACGTCTCAGCCGGCGCCCGATCCCGGCTCGGAGCCCTAGTCTGGCCCCCTCCCGTCGCGCTCCGTCACCTCGCGGCCCGAAAGCGCCTCGCCGCGAACGCGGACATCGTGACGGCGGGCCGGGTCAGTCGCCGTTCGGCCTTAGTCGCCGTTCGGCCTTAGTTGCCGTTCGGTCCCGTCTGCCACAGGCTTCTGACGGCGAGAGGGCGGCCGAGCTTGCATTCAAAGGCGGACTTCACGTCGTCGGGATAGGCGATCAGGATCGGCTTCATCGGTGCGTCGCCGTCAGAGAGGATGACACCGCCCTCCTCGATCGCCTCGAGACACTCCGCGGCGGCCTCCGCGAGGCGCGCGTCGCCGTGTCGTATGGCTTCCATGAGATAGGGCACGGCGGGCTCGCCGATGCCCGCCATGGCGATCCTCGCGCGATGGCATTTGAAGCTCGTGCGCGTGTAGTAGCCGGCAGGGCCGGCGGGTCTGCTGATCTCGCGCAGAAGAAGCGGGATCGCCGGTTCGCCGATGAGCGACAGCGCCACTCTGGCGTCGTTGGCGCGCAGGTCGGCAACGTCTGCGACATCGAGCGCCTCGATCAGACCACGGATGTCGCCGTGCTCGAACAACTGTACGGCACTTGGCTTGGACACGCCGGTACCCCCTCAGAGGTTCTTCTACGTCACCGTACCGGGCGGGGTCAACGGTTCAGAGGGGCTTGTGTCTCCCGGCCTGGCGACGTGCCAGGGCCGGAATGGAGCGTCGAGCTCCGGTAAACGGCCGTGGAGTGCCCAGTCGGCGTCACCTCGCGAGAGGCGGTTCTCACTTCGCGAGCCGCGGTGTCACTTCGCCGGTCGCAGGGGCAAGGGCACCGCTGGGGGCATGACGTCCTGGCCGTCACCACCGGACTTCTCGAGGACGGCCCTCATCTCGTCGGAGATGGGGGCGCGCAGCAGCAGGATGCCGTACAGCGTGTCGGTGAGCTGAGCCGAGCCCTCGAGAAGCCCGACGACCTGGCGCAGCCTGTACTCGAGAAAGAAGTCGGGTGCCACGCGCAAGGCCGCCGCGATCGTGCGGATCACCGGATCGGTCGGCACCGGTCGTGTGCCCTGGGTGAGGTGGTTCAGGTAGCCGGCCGAAAGCCGCGTCATGTAGGCGAGCTGACGGTAGCTGAGATGGCGCTCTTCCATGAGACCCCTCAGCGCGACCGGGAACCGCTCTAGCAGCAGGTGCCGGGCAACGTAGTAGGGGAGGCCTTTGCGAAGCTGCGGTGGCTCGGTGGACGTGTCGACCATGGCCCCTCCCGGGGGGTCGTGCGACGCGGTGGTGTCGTACCGGCCTCTCGCGGGCCGGCGCTCCCCTGGCGTCCTTGCACCGTTACCATCGGTCTCTCCCCCACGACCGGATATGGGACATTCGCCCAGTTGGACCGGCAGCGCCCGCGGCGCAGTCGCACTGCCTGTGTGGCGACTCGTCCTCGTCTTCAGTCGGCGGCGGCGGCGGAAAGCCGGCGTGCGCTTCTGCTCCCTACTCGAGCCGCAGCTGCTCCTGCCTGGGAGGCGTGTAGAGAATGTGATCGCGGTCGACAAGGAAGGCGTGGCCGCCTTCGAGGGTCAGGCGGTAGTGGCGTCCCTTGCGCTCGATCGTCTCGACGAGCACGAACTCGCCGCTCGCCGACATGCGATGGAACACGCGGCGCCGTTTCCAGGTCAGCGCCCGCGCCAGAGTCACACGTTCCATCGTCAGCGTAGTTCGCGGTCGCGCGAACCCGCAGGGACCGGGCGCAGCGTTGACCACCTGCCGCGGACCTGAAGGATCGGTGCTTCGGCCATCGTCAACGAACGGCTCCTTGCTGCGGACGCGTTACGGAAAACGCACACGTCGTCACCGCGATGCCCGCGTTCGGCAGTGGTGCGGCGTGACGTCCCGGCGCTCACAACGGCGAAGGCGGCTGTCGCGCGGTGCGACGCCCGAACGAGCGATCGACGCCGGAGTTGCCGGTCGCGACTCTACAGCATGGCGGCGCCGATGCCGACCGGCCGCACCGCGCCGGCGGCCCGCGCCGGCGGCCCGATCAGCCCCAGAAGGCGACAAGCTCGGCCGCGCGGGCCTTGCCGAGCGCTCGTCCGGCGCGCGCGGCCGGTCCGCGGGTGGCCGGCGACAGGGGGTTCGAGCCGAACGCCGCAAGCGACGCCGCATCGGCGTGCACCACCCGCACCTCGGCTGGTTTCAGCAGCTCGATCTCGCCCCGCAGGTCGCCCCACCGCTGGGGCGCATCCGCCGCGGAGGGCGTGACGACAAGCACACGGTCGCATCCGGTGGCCAGGTCGGCGTTCGTGCCCGAGCGCATACCCCCATCGATGTAGCGACGTCCGCCGATGCCGACCGGCGGCCAGACACCCGGCAGCGCGCAGCTCGCGGCCACGGCGTCGACCAGGGCGACCCCCGAGGCCCGCGTGAAGATCACAAGCTCTCCCGTCTCGGCGTCGAGGGCAGGCAGGAGAAGTACCTGCTCGGGCCAGGCGGGGACGGGCAGTCGCGCGGCGATCGCGCGGCGGCGAGCCGCTTCGTCGACCGTCGCGGCAGCGAGAGCCAGCGCGCCGATCCGCCGTCGCGCCTCCGCGGCCGTGGCTGCCCCAGCGGTGGCTTGGCCGAAGCGGGCCATCAGGTCGTCGATGTCGAGGTCGACTTCGAGCTCGCTGGTGGTCTCGCTCAGCTGGGCGTCGTAGAGATCGCTCGCGGGAGTCCGGCTGGTGATCTGCGCGGCGACCGCCGCGCCGGCCGACGTGCCCAGGATCACATTGGCGCCAACGAGACTCGCGTACAGAGCCGGTGCGCCGTCGCAGATGCCGCGCAGGACGCCGATCTCCCAGGCGATACCGGCCACGCCCCCGCCGGCCAGAACCAGCGCCCGCTTCATCGTGCTCCCTTCGTTTGCGTGCCGTGTGGCGTGTGTCGTGCGTCGCGAGGCCGCAAGTACCCCCAGCGCGCAAACGCCCGGTAGCTACGCAAGCGCCCCGCGGTGCAAGCGCCCTCCGGTGCGAGCGCCCTCCGGTGCGAGCGCCCTCGGGTGCGAGCGCCCTCGGGTGCAAACGCCTGGCCGATACTACTGGTGTCGCGCGGCGACGATGAGCGTTTGAAGCTCAACTCGCCGCTTTTGACCGCGCCGCGCCTGGCATCGCCCCACGATCCGTGTCACGCTGAGAGCAACGATCCGCCCGCGACGGCACAGTGCAAGGAGGACATATGGACGCAGGATCGCCGTCCGACAGCGCTGGTCTGGCCACCTGGATCGGCGAGGTGATCGCCGCGTTTTGCGACTCGGCCCACAACAGCCTCGGCATGCCGCGCGACGAGCCGGCTTTCGGGGCGCCGCTCGTGGGCTTCGCCGCCGGCGACGACCCCCTGTTCGAGGAGCTCAAGCGGCACGTCGGCCCGGCCCACTGGACGCCTGAAGAAGCGTTCGCGCTGGCCTTCCCGGAACCGGCCACCAGCAGCGCCGCTCTGACGGCGATCAGCTGGATCCTGCCTCATACCCGGCAGACCAGACGCGATAACCGTGCCCAGACGCGCCTGCCGGCGGAACGCTGGGTGCGAGCCAAGTTCGCCGGTGAGCGGTTCAACGTCGCCTTGCGCGAACACCTCGTGGCGACGCTCGAGGAGGCCGGCGTGGCCGCCGTCTCCCCCACTCGCCTGCCGCAATGGTCGATGGCCGAGGTGACGAGCAACTGGTCCGAGCGCCACATCGCCTACGCGGCCGGGCTCGGCACCTTCGGCCTCTGCGACGGCCTCATCACACCGCTGGGCAAGGCCATGCGTTGCGGCTCGATCGTCGCCCGCCTCTCCGTCCCGGCCACGCCACGCCCCTACGGCGACCATCGCGCCCACTGCAGGTTCTTCTCTGAGAAGCGCTGTGACGCGTGTATCGGGCGCTGCCCCGCTGGCGCGATCAGCGACCGAGGCCACGACAAGCACAAGTGCCGCGCCTACCTGGAACAGATCCGCCACGAGTTCATCGAGCCGCGGTTCGGCTTTTCGACCGACGCCTGCGGCCTCTGCCAGACCAAGGTGCCCTGCGAGTCTCGCTTGCCGGGGCGTTCCGGGCGCCGGTAGACGGCGGCGTCGCAGGCGCCCGCACCGCGCGTCAGAGACGCGCCGTCAAGTCGAGCGCCACCGCGCCCCGAGCGCCGCGGCTTTCGCCAGCTCCTCCGGGCGATGGACGACCTCGCCCTTTTCGTAGGCGCGTGCCAGCGCGCTTCCGCCATAGGACATGCCGAGGTAGTCCAGAGACCGGCGAAAGCATTCCACGAGCGCCCCGCAGCACGACTCGCCCTCCTCTGAGGGCGCGACGAGCACAGCCTGCTTGCCCCGCAACCCGCCGCTCGCGATGAAGGGGCGCAGGCGATCGATCAGCAGCTTCATCTTGGCCGTGGGCCCGTACCAGTAGACGGGCGTAGCGAAGACGACCAGATCGGCGCTCTCGAGCAGTCCGTAGAGTTCGGGCATGGCGTCGGGCAGGGCGCAGGTGTGGGTGCCCTTCTGGCAACGGCGACAGTCGAGACATGGCCGGATCTCGTGGTCGTAGAGGTAGACCTTGCGTGCCTCGGGCCCGTCGCGGGCACTGTGCGCGAGCAGCTCGTCGACGAGAACGTCGGTGTTGCCGCCTTTGCGCGGGCTGCCGATCAGCGCCAGGATCCGCACGTGTCCTCCAGGCCGGATCTCGCGGTCGACCGTCACGGGTCCTTCCCCTCAGCGTCCCGTTCGGCGAAGACCTCCTTGGCGGCAAAGACGCCGTTCAGCGCCGCCGGAAAACCGGCGTAGACGGCGACGTGCATGATCACCTCGACGACCTCGTCGCGCGTCAGACCAACGTTCAGCGCGCCGTGGATGTGGACCTTGAGCTGCGGGGTGGCGTTGCCCAGAGCGGTCAGCGCGGCAACGGTGGCGATCTGACGCGCCTTGAAGTCGAGGCCGGGGCGCGCGTAGACCTCGCCGAAGGCGAAGTCGACGATGTAGCGGCCCAGATCGGGGGCGATGTCGGCGAGGCTGTCGATGACTCGCTCGCCGGCCTTGGCGTCGACGGTCCGCAGGTTCTCCAGGCCACGCGTGTGGCGATCGGCCTCGGTAGTCATTGCACGTCCTCCTTTGGAGGTGGAAGTCTGCGAACGACAGCGTTCCCGCGGCGCAGGCGTCAGATGCCGGCAGGCAGTGATAGCCGAGGGCGCCGGCGGCACGTACCGTCGTGTCGATGCACAGCTAATCTCCGGCTATCTCGAACTCCTCGGACTTGAAGCTGCTGTAGTACCTGCCGCTCCGCGCGGTGAAGCACAGCACGCAGTAGTCGGGGTCGGTCACACCTTTGGGGTAGTACATCTCGTCGCCGTCCTGCCAGATCATCTCTTTGGCGGCACTGTCGCGCAGCACCTCCATGGTGCCGCGCAGCATGACGCCCTTAAAGAAGCGCTGGTCGAAGAAGTACACGCAGGCCTTCGGGTCGGCGAGATACTGACCTACGCGCAGCGACGACGTGTTGGTCGTAAAGAAGAGCCGCGCGATGCCCTCACGCCTTCTCGGCGGAAGCATCGCCTTTGAGTTGGGAAAGCCGTCGCGATCGACTGAGCTGATGATGGAGACGCCGGCTCTGTCGATCAGGCTGCCCACCGTCCTGGTCTGGTCCTTCACTGCCCTGACTCCTTCCCCAACCGCTGAGCAAGCCAGGCTCTGTCCTCGATTGCCGCGGTGAGCCCTGATTTAAGCCTAGCTCCCTGCGGCAAGTCCTGTCACCCGCGTTCGTGGCCGGCGGCGACAGCTAGCGCAGCACGTGATCGGCCAGGTCGAGCATGCGCCGCGGCAGCGCCGCGAACCCATCGACGCGCACCAGCCGGCCGCCACCGGCGCGTGCCACATCGCGAGCGATCGAGCGCCGCGGTGCGATCCAGATCCCGCGGCGGCGCGTCGACCGGGTCTCGGGAGGCGGGATCGCCGGAGAAACGTCGGTGCCGCGCCTCGCGGCGCCCGCCGGCAGCTCTTCGGCGGGCTCGTCCTGCGTGAGGAGCACGTGCAGCGACCGAAAGCGCGAGGCCGCCGGACGGGGATCCGCCCCCGCCGTATACAGACCGTCGCTCACCAGCACGGCGCTGCGCCGCGGGTTACGGCCCCGCTCGAGCTCAACGCGACCGAGCTCCAGCGCGGCGGCCACGTTGGTCGCTCCGCCGCACGGCGTGTCCAGCATGCGTCGCACGAGCTCGGCGACCGGCAGGTCTTCGCCCAGCCGAGCCACCACGCGCGCCTCGTCGGCAAACAGCACCACCGAGAGATCGCCCGGGTGCAGGTTGAGCGCCAGGACGGCGGCGGCTACGGCGGCAAGCGCCATCTTCTCGCCGGCCATGCTCAGCGACGTGTCGATCATGAGCACGACCTGGTGCCGGCGCTCCTCGCGACGCTGCACGATCAAGTCGCCGGGCTGCGCGAACGGCTTGCCGAGCACGTTCTCGAGCGTCGACTCGACATCGAGATCACCGGTGCTAGGCTCGCGCAGCGGCTCCCGGATCGTCCGCGTGGCGCCGCGCAGCGGGCCCACGATCCGGGCGGCGCGAGCCAGCACGGCCCGCACGGCGAGGCGCTCCGTGAAGAGGCGCCGACCCGGCTCGGCGAGACGGCCGCCGCTGCGCGTGAGGTCGGCCGCCGCCGCCCAGCCGTCACTGCCGGCAGCGGCCGTGCCGGAACGCTCGGCGAACGCCACAGGCGGGGCGAAACCGCCGGGTTCCCGCGGCGGTTGCTCGGCAGGCGCCTCGCCGGAGGCGCTCAGGCTTTTGGGGGGTCCTCGCCGTCACGCTCGACGATCGACGAGAAGAGCTCGTCGAGCGCCGTCGCGAAGTCGGCATCCAGGTCGTCGCGCAACTCGACGCGCGTCGCCAGAGCGGCCTCGGCGGCACAGCGCAGGGCCGTCTCGCCCTCGAAACCGGGCGCCACGGCGACCATCGCGATCGCGGCGCGCACCGAAGCTCCTCTGCGAAAGCGCGGGTGCGTGCGCGTCAGCCGGGTGAGACGAACGGCCGCCCGTACCAGGCCGGCGTCGTCGCAGCCGGTCGCGGCGGCGACGATCGCCTCTTCGTCGGCGGCCGGCTGGTAGGGCAGCGCGAGATGCTCGAAGCGGTCGCGGAGGGCCTCTGAGAGATGACCGGTGGCGACGTACTCGACCGGGTTCTGGGTAGCTACCACCTGAAAGCCGTCGGCCGCCCGCACCTCGCCGATGTGAGGCACCTGTAGCAGACGCTCGTCGAGCGCCGGCAACAGCACGTTCTGCACCGATTCGGGCATGCGGTTGAGCTCGTTTATGAACAGCACCGAGCCGGACCGCATGGCCTCGATGAGCGGCCCGGCCGAGAACGACTGCTCGCCGTACCCCAGCTCCAGCACCAGCGGCGGGTCGAACCAGCCGGTGAGCTTGCCGTCCGTGTAGCGGTCGTCGCCGTCGACGCGCATCGTCTTGCGGGCCAAGTGAGCGCAGACAGCCAGCGCCACCGTAGTCTTGCCGACACCGACCGGGCCCTCGAGCAGCAGGTGGCGCCCAACGCGCAGCACGGCCAGTGCCGTCGCCAGCTCGCGCTCTCGCCCGATGATGCCGTGCTCGCGCTGGATCGTCTCGATAGCGGTCATGACGTGATCGCCGCCGCCATCTCTTCGGGGTCCGTTGCCCGCACGGGTCAGTCGACCAGCACGAGGGCGAACAGACGGTATGGGTCTGCGGCCGAGCGCACCACGTCGAGCGGCCAGCCGGCGCCGGCCGCGGTCGCGAACACGTCGATCCCGCAGCCGACCGGGCCCGGTCTGACGAGCGCGCGGGCATCGCATTCCTCGGGGCGCCCACAGGCCTCGGCGAGGCGGCAGGGACGGCCTCCGGCGATGGCGAACGCCCGGTGACGGCCGGCCAGGAAGAGCTCGCGCTCCATCGTCACCGCGACGCCGGCGAGCCGGCGGCTCCAGGCCAGCCACTCGCCGGCGCGCGTCGCCGGGACGTCGAGCCGCAGCAGCAGCACGGTCCGGTACTCGTCGAGCAGGACGCGGGTGCGCGCGGGTTCCGGCGAGTGCGGCGGACAGGTAAGGCAGCGGCCCGCCGCGCAGCCGCCGAAGAGGCATTTGAGGCGCACCCACTCGCCCGTGACCACGTGCGAGGGAGCGACGGCGGCGGCGGCGCTTGCCCCCAGCTCGAGGGCCCGCGCGCAGAGCTCGCGACAGTCGGCGTCGAGGCCTCCCGCCACGGCCGCAGCGTCACTCGCTGAGGGCCGCGCCCGCACGTCAGGTCAGAAACCGGCCATGCGAAGAGCCATCGGCCCTGGGCAGGGCGTCGTCGGGAATCTCGTAGTAGTCACCGGCCTCCGACAGCCAGATATGGCCGGCTCCCTTCACCCCGCTCGGTGGATCGAGCGCACCGGCCGAGATGTAGACGAAGTCCTGGCCACGAGGGTCCCAGAAGAGGCTGGATCCGCACTCCCGGCAAAACCCGCGCTGAACGTCGGGTGTCACGTCCTCGTCTGTGTGATACCACTTCAAGCCCCGGTCTTCGGTCACCACGAGGTCCTCGCGGCGGCTGGAAGCGTAGGCGGAGAAGTGCCCGTGCGTGCGCCGGCAGTTGCGGCAATGACAGAAGAGAATGTCGCGCAGCGGGCCGCGGACTTCGTAGGTGACCGCGCCACACAGGCAGCCCCCCGTGACCCTCGCTGCGTCCTTGCCGCTTGCCATGTGCCCTCCTGACGGTCGCCTCTGCCTTTCTGGTAGTATCTGTTTCGTTTTCGGTCACGTCAAGCCATGTTGTGATTGGATTTGACTGTTTTGCTTCGAATCTCGACGGCGCCGGCAAGTTGACCTACGCTTGCCGTCGAACTGACGAGGGCTCGCACCGGGCTGCTCTAAGTGGTAGCCGACGAAGCTGCCGATCTGCCTGAGACGGCGGGCGTGATGACCCCGTAAGAAGCGGCACACCAGGAGGCGGCAACTTGACTGACGCAAGCGACGGCGCGCCCACGAGCCATCGTCTTGTCGCCGAGGAGCGCAGGCAGCGGATCCGCGACCTCCTGCGCCGGCAGAGCATCGCCTCGTTGTCGGAGCTCACGCAGGTCACCGGCGCCAGCGAGGCCACGGTCCGCCGCGATCTCGTTTTGCTGGAAGGCGGCGGCTTTCTGACGCGCACCCGCGGGGGGGCCAGAGCGGTCCGGCGGCCTTCGACCCTCGAGGACGAATTCGAGATCCGCCAAAGCCGGGACCGCCGCGAGAAACGCCTGATCGGGCAGCGTGCCGCCGAGCTGCTGACAGACGGCATGACGGTGTTTCTGAATGACGGCACAAGCGCCTTTGCGCTGGCACAGTGCATCACGGGTCGCCGGCTGACGGTCGTCACCTCCGCCCTGAACATCGCCGAACTTCTGGCGGGCAGCGCCGCCGTCGAGGTGCTGGTCATCGGCGGCAGGTTGCGAGACACGTCGTTCGGCACCACCGGTCCAATGTCGGTCGATGCCATCAGCGCGCTGCATGCCGACGTGGCCGTCATCGGCGCCGACGGCGTCACGCTCGACGGTGGCGTGCGGGCGTTCTCGATCGACGATGCCGCCGTGGTGCGCGCGATGAGCGCTCACGCCTCACGGACCATGGTGCTGGCCTCCCCCGTCAAGATCGGTGTCGACGGGCGGGTACGCATGGTCGACTGGCCGCAGGTCGACCAACTCGTGACGACGGCCCTGCCGGCCGAGTTCGCCGCCGCCCTCGCGCGGCGCGGAGTGCGCGTGATCGTCGCTACCTGAGCCCCCGTCCTGTGGCCGCACGCGCGCGCGGCGCTCGCGCCCGGCCACCGGCAGCAGCCGGGCCTGTGCGGGCTCGGGCTGCAGCCTGACGGCCGGCAGCATCCGCCGCCCGCTTAGGGCCGCGGCTCTCCTTCGGCCAGGAGCGGCCGCACCAGCTTCTCCCACAGTTTGATAGCCGTTCCCACGTCCGCCCCTTCGGGGTCGAGACCGTGCTGAATGGCCAGGCCGTCGACGATCGCGATCATGAGCACGGCAAACGGCCGCAGCTCGGCCGGAGTGGCCGGCGCGGCACTGTCGAAGCAGCGCCGCACCGTCTCGCGGTAGCCATCGTAGAGCGCAGCCACGCGGTCACGCATGTTCGGGTCGCGCAAGGCGTGCGGCAGGATCTCGAAGAACGCCCGGAAGGATTCGGCGTCGGCAACGATGCGCGCCTCACCGTCGATCAAGGCATGAACGCGGACAGCGCCGGGCGGGAGGGCGTTCGTCTCCTTGATGAGCGCCCGATTGGCGTCGTGGGCGAGCGAATCGACGAGGGCCGTCACCAGGCCGTCCTTGTTGCCGAAGTGATAGCCGATGCTCGCCTTTGCCTCACCGGCCTCGCGGGCGATCGCCGAGAGCTTCAGCGCCTCGAAACCTCCGCTGACGAGCAGACGACGGGCCGCGGCGAGCAGGTGCTGTGCCGTGGGCGGCAGCGCCTCCATCGGGTCCATGAGCAAGATGGGCTCGGGAAGCCCCCGGCCACGAGCGAGACTTGTGCGGCTGCTATCGAACGCTCTCACGGCCCCTCCTTGCCAGGTTGTGAGCTCTTGCATGAGATGTTACCATACATTTGTCCGTCCGGACGGACAAGGTTTCGGTCCGGACGAGACTGAAGAGAGTCTTAGGGCATTTCCGCTGTTCGAACAGCGAGACCATTCGTCTGGCAAGGAGGAGCACCCTATGCACACGACACTGCCGTCATTGCGCAGGCTGCGCGGCCGTCACTTTCTGACCGATCTCGACTACTCGCGCGAGGAGCTCGAGGACCTGCTGGCGCTGGCCGTCAGCCTCAAGGAACTCTGGAAGGCCCGGCCGCTCACGCCGTTTCTGCCGGGGCGTCACCTGGCGATGATCTTCGAGGCCGCCTCGACGCGCACGCGCGTCAGCTTTGAGAACGGCTTCGCCGAGCTGGGCGGCAACGCCCTCTACCTGCGCCCCGGCGAGATCCACCTGCCGGGTCGCGAGAGCATCGCCGACACGGCCCACACGCTGTCGCAGTACAACGCGGCCATCGAGATCCGCTCCAAGAGCAACGAGACGGTAAATGAGCTGGCCGCCAACGCGACGGTGCCGGTCATCAACGGCATGGACCACGACCGCCACCCCTGCCAGAGCATGAGCGACGCGTTCACCATTCTCGAGTACGCCGGGACGCTGGCGGGCGTTACGTTTGCCTACGTCGGCGACGCCGCCCACCCCTGCAACTCTCTCTCGACCACCCTTACCAAGCTGGGCCTAAACGTGCGCATCGGCAACGCGGCCGGCTACGAGATCGCCCCCGAGCTGGCCGCAAAGGCCGCCGCGCTCGCCCGCGAAAGCGGCGGCAGTTTCCTGCTTACCAACGACCCGCTCGAGGCCATCGACGGCGCCGACTTCGTCTACACCGACTGCTGGTGGTGGACCGGTCAAGAGGCCGAGTACGCCGATCGCATCGCCGCGTTCAAACCCTTCCAGATCAATGCCAAGCTCTGGAGCCACACCAAGCCGGGGGCGAAGTTCATGCACTGCCTGCCCGCGATGCGTGGCGAAGAGGTGACCGACGAGATCGCCGACAGCGACGCCTCGATCATCTTTCCGCAGGCCCAGAACCGCATGCATTTCCAGAAGGCTCTGATGCTGGCCCTCGTCGGCATCGACGAGCTGCCCGCCGACCCCGACCTGCAGCCCATCGGCAGGGCGTTGCTGGCTTAGGCGCCCCAGAGCCAGTGAGTGAAAGGACGTCTCCAATGTCGACCGAAGTGACACCCGCGGCTCAAGGTCCGACGCTGGCGGACCAGCCCAAGGTATTCGGCCTGTTCAGCATGGTCCTGTTCTCGGTGTCGGCCGTGCTCGTCGCCGACACCGTCGCGACCTCTGCCGCCATCGGCGTGCAGGGCATCACCTTCTGGATCGCCCTGGCGATCCTGTTCTTCATCCCCTACGGGTTCGTGACGGCCGAGCTGGGCAGCGCCTGGCCCCAGGAGGGCGGCATCTACGTGTGGGTGCGCGAGGCGTTCGGGCCGCGCTGGGCGACCATGACCGCCTGGCTGTACTGGGTCAACGTCGCCTACTGGGCGCCGAGCGTGTTCGTGCTGTTCGCCGGCACCCTGGCGACGGTCTTCTGGGGCAGCATGAGCAACTTCTGGGCGGCCGTCATCGTCCTCGTACTCATCTGGGTGATGGTCGGCATCGGCGTGCTGCCTCTGTGGCTGAGCAAGTGGGTGCCGAACGTCAGCGCTGCTCTTAAGGTGATCGTACTCGTCGGTCTGGGCGCCATGGGCGTCGCCTTCGCCTTCAAGCACGGTCTGGCCAATTCGTTCTCGGCCTCACAGTGGAAGCCGACCTGGGGCGCCAACTGGTCGTTCCTGCCGATCATCATCTACTCCTACATGGGCTTCGAGCTCATGAGCTCGGCCGGCGGCGCCATCAAGAACGCCCGGCGCGACGTCCCCAAGATGATCATCGTGGCGGGCGCCGCCATCCTGGCGATCTACGTCTTCGCCACGTTCGGCATTCTCGCGAGCGTGAAGCTCGCCGACATCAACATCGTGACCGGCATCGCCGACGCCCTCAAGGTGAGCTTCGACAAGGTGCTCGGTACGAGCACGGTAGTGAAGGCCCTCTACGACGTCATCATCGTCCTGTTGCTCTTTACGTTCGTCGGCAACATGGTGACCTGGTCGATCGGTTCCAACCACAGCATGAGCGCGACCGGCCTCGACAAGACGGCGCCGGGCATCTTCGCGCACGTCAACCGCCGCTTCCAGACGCCGGACTATGCGTTCGTGCTGATGGGGGTGATCGCCAGCGCGCTGACGATCGTCAACTACGCGCTGTTTGCCAACAACCAGAGCGTCTTCTGGACGATCTTCGCGCTGAGCTCGATCGTCTTCCTGTTCCCCTATCTTCTGATGTTCCCGGCGCTGCTCGTGTTGCGCCACAAGCAGCCCGACGTCCCGCGCCCCTACCGTGTCCCCTGGGGCAATTTCGGCGCCTGGCTGTGGACCATCCTCTGTGAGACCGGCATCGTCTTTACCATCGTGCTGTTCTTCTACGCCGTGCCGGACGGTACTCCCAGGCTTACCTATTGGGCGGTCACCGGTGGCGGCACCATCATCTCGTTCATCGTCGGCTGGTGGCTCTACAGGCACGCCAGCCGCGCGTCGTCGGAGGCGGCGGCGATCGCACCCGATGCACCGGCGCTGCCGCGGTGATGGCCGGGGCAGACAAGCCGAGTCCCCGCACAGTCGTCGTTGCCCTGGGCGGCAACGCCATCCTGCAGCCCGGCCAGGTCGGCAGCTTCGAAGAGCAGCTCGTCAACATCGACGCCGCCATGCGCCGTATCGCCGAGCTGGTGCGGGACGGCTGGCGCGTGGTACTCACCCACGGCAACGGCCCCCAGGTCGGCAACCTTCTCATCCAGAACGCCCTGGCCGAGAAGGCCGTGGCGCCCATGCCGATGGACGTCTGCGGCGCCGAGAGCCAGGGCCAGATCGGCTACATGCTGGAACAGTCGCTCGTCAACCATCTGCTGCGACGACATCTCGACGTGCCGGTGGTGACCGTGCTCACCCAGGTCGCCGTCGACGCTGCCGACGAAGCCTTCGCGCACCCCTCCAAGCCGGTGGGGCCCTTCTACTCAGAAGAACACGCCAAGGCGATGATGCTCGAGCAAGGCCTCGCCATGCGCGAGGATGCCGGGCGCGGCTGGCGTCGGGTGGTGCCCAGTCCCGAGCCCCGGGAGATCGTGCCTCGCAAGGCGATCGTCGACATGGTCGCCGACGGCATCCTCGTCATCTGTTCGGGCGGCGGTGGCGTGCCGGTGATACGCGGCCGCGGCGGTATCCTGTCGGGCGTCGATGCCGTCATCGATAAGGACCTCGCCGCGGCCCTGCTGGCTCGCGAGGTCAGCGCCGACGCGCTGCTGATCCTCACCGACGTGCCCACCGTCTACATCGACTACAACACCCCCGAGCAGCGCGCCCTCGGCACCGTGACTCAATCGGAGATGGAGGCCTACGCCGCCGCGGGGCATTTTAAGGCGGGCTCCATGGGCCCCAAGGTCGCTGCTTGCCTGCGGTTCGTCGCCAGTGGCGGGGCCGCGGTGATCGGTAGCCTGACCGACGTCGTGCCGGCGCTCGCGGGGCGCGCGGGCACGCGCATCGTGCCCGACAAAGAGCAGGCCGCGCGAACGCCAGAGCAGACCGCGCGAACGCCAAAGCGAGCCGCGCGAACGCCGAAGCGGGCCGACGCACGTTCGTCGGCGAGAACGACACGCCCTGCCGGCAAGAAGCAGGGACCCAAGGACTCCGCGGCCTCGTTTGCCGACAAGTCCGTCGACGCAAGCCATGACGGCTCCGCCGGCGCACCGGTGATCGACATCGAGACAGCCCGACGAGCAGGTACAGGAGATGCGACATGAGCAGGACCATTGACAGCACGCCACGAGCCGACGGTTTCCGCATGCCGGGAGAGTTCGAGCCGCACGACCAGATCTGGATGCTCTGGCCGCAGCGTCCCGACAACTGGCGGCTCGGCGCCAAGCCGGCGCAGCGCGCCTGGGTCGAGGTGGCCACCGCCATCTCCGCCTTCGAGCCGCTGACCGTAGGCGTCAACCACGATCAGTATGAGAACGCCCGCAACCTTCTGCCCGCCGCCGTGCGCGTCATCGAGCTCACCAGCAACGACGCCTGGGTGCGTGACTGTGGACCCACATTCGTCGTCAACGGCAAGGGCGACGTGCGTCTCGTCGACTGGGAGTTCAACGCCTGGGGCGGGCTGTACGACGGCCTCTACTTCCCGTGGGACGCGGACCAGATGATCCCGCGCAAGATCGCCGAGCTGGAGCGCGTCGACCGCTACAAGGCGCCGCTGGTACTGGAGGGCGGCTCGATCCACGTCGACGGCGAGGGCACGGTCATCACCACCGAGGAATGCCTGCTGAGCCCGGGCCGCAACCCGCAGCTTGGTCGCGAGCAGATCGAGGGCTACCTGCGAGACTACCTGAACGTCGACAAGGTGATCTGGCTGGGCCGGGGCATCGACCCCGATGAGACCAACGGCCATGTCGACGACGTCGCCTGTTTCGTCAGGCCGGGCGTCGTGCTTGCCGCCGCGACCGAGGATACGGACGATTGGCGCTACGAGCTCCTTCAGGACAACCTTCGCCGTCTGCGCGAAGCCACCGACGCCAAGGGCCGCAAGCTGGAGATCCACACGGTGCCGATGCCGGCCATCATGGAGATCACCGCCGACGAGGCCTGGGGCGTCGACAGCGCCGAGGGCAGCATCGCGCGACAGCCCGGAGACAAGACCGCGGCGTCCTACCTCAACTTCCTGACCGTGAACGGCGGCGTGGTCATGCCGGTGTTCGACGATCCGAACGACACCGTGGTCAAGGCCAAGCTCGAGGCGGTGTTCCCCGACCGCCGGGTCGTGACCGTGCCCGGACGCGAGATCGTGCTCGGCGGCGGCAACGTGCACTGCATCACGCAGCAACAGCCGGCGGTCGGCTGATCGGCCCGTCCTGGAAGCGCGCCGAGGGCAGAACGACGGGGTGACCGCCGCCGAAGGACCGACGGCCGAACGCCGGAGATTCGCAGCCCTGGCCAGACCAGCTCGACGCTGATTTCAGCGCTCTACGCCGCTCGGCGTGAGGACGCTGGCCAGGAAGGCCGCCGTGCGTTCTTCACGAGGGTTCGTGAAGATCTCACTCGGCGGCCCGGACTCCACGACCAGGCCCTCGTCGATCAGCACGATGCGGTCGGCGGCCTCGCGCGCAAAACCGATCTCGTGGGTGACCACGACCATGGTGCGGCCCTCGGCCGCGAGACTCTGCATGACGGCGAGAACTTCGCCCACCAGCTCAGGATCGAGCGCACTGGTCGGCTCATCGAACAACAGAAGTTTGGGCTGCATCGCCAGCGCCCGGGCAATGGCGACGCGCTGCTGCTGCCCGCCGGAGAGCTGCTCCGGGTAGTTGCCGGCCTTCTCGCGCAGCCCGACCCTCCCGAGCATGGTCAATCCGCGCTCGATGGCCTCGCCGCGCGGTTCTCTTTTGACCCGAGTCGGGCCTTCGATGACGTTCTGCAGAACGCTCATATGAGGGAAGAGGTTGAAGTGCTGGAACACCATGCCGATCTCGGAGCGCTTGCGGGCGACTTCCTTGTCGGGCAACTCGCGCAATCCGCTCCTGGTCTCGCTGTAGCCGACAAGCTCACCGTCTATCCAGATCCGGCCCGCGCTGATGCTCTCGATATGGTTGAGGCAGCGCAGAAAGGTCGTCTTGCCTGACCCCGAGGGACCCAGCAGGCACACCACCTCTCCGGCCATGACGTCCAGGCTGATTCCTCGCAGAGCCCAGTGAGAGCCGTATCTCTTCCACACCGAGTCGGCGTGCACCGTCGGCGGGGCCTGCGCGACACCCAGGGCATTCACGCGACCGTACCCCCCTTCTCCGTGATCGCCCGAGCAGCGACGTCGGCGCCACGTGGAGTGTGGAATCGCACGGCGAGCGAGACCAGCCTGCGCCAGGGGTGCGCCGACGGTGGTCTGCGCACACCGCGCGAGAAACGCTTCTCGACGTAGTACTGGCCGAGCGTCAGCACGGAGGTCACGAGCAGATACCAGATGCTGGCGACAAGCAGCAGCGGTATCGTCTGATAGGTCCTCGAGTAAATGAGTTGAGCAGAGTACAGCAGCTCCGGCATCGCCACCACGCTGACCAGTGACGTGCCCTTGAGCATGCCGATGGTCTCGTTTCCCACGGGCGGAATGATGATGCGCATCGCCTGTGGCAGCACGACCCGTCTCATCGTCATGAGACGCCTCATGCCGATCGAAGCGGCTGCCTCGCGCTGACCCTCGTTGACCGACAGGATGCCGGCCCGGACTATCTCAGCCATGTAGGCGGCCTCGTTCAGGCCCAGGGCGAGCAAAGCCGCGGTGAACGCCGTCACCATCGAGTTCGCGTTGGCGCTGACGAACGCCGGACCGAACGGGATGCCGAGAGAAAGGCGCGGAAACAGCGAGGCTACGTTGAACCAGAAGATGATCTGCACCAGCACCGGTGTGCCACGGAAGAACCAGATATACAGCCAGGACGAGCCCGATATCAGCGCGTTCGGTGACTGCCGCATGACCGCCAGGATCGTGCCCAGCACGACCCCGATCACCATGGCCAACGAGGTCAGCTCCAACGTGCGCAGCAGGCCCGTCAGGATCTGCCGCGAGGTGAAATAGGTCCACACGACGCCCCACTGGTAGTTGGAGTTGGTCGCCAGGTCGTGCACGAGCATCGCCGCCAGCACGAGCACTACGGCGGTCGCCACCCAGCGCCCCGGGTGGCGCACCCCGGCGGCACGGATCTCCGCCGGAGGCGCGTCTGGCAGGCGAGTCACATTGCCCGGGACAAGGGTCACGGCATCAGCCCTGTTCGCTCTTGGGGTTGATCACCGACGTCTTGAGAGCTGCGTTTGCCTCGTTCCACTTCTGCAGGATCTTCTGGTAGGTGCCGTTGGCGATCAACTCGTTCATGGCTCGGACCAGGGGACGGTCGAGCCCCGAGGACTTCGTCATGAACATCCCCTCAAGTCCGGCGCGATAGACGGGCCCGACCACGATCATCGCGCCCTTGGACTGCGTGGCCTGGTAAGAGACAGACGGGGTGTCGGCAAAGACGGCCGCGGCACGTCCGCTGTTGAGCGCCATGAAGGCGGAGTTGCCGTCCGGATAGACCTGGACAGTGATGCCTGATTTGCCTGCGGCCTTGAGCCGATCGCTTGCCGCCTGCGCGTCTTGCGCCTCGAGCGAGCCTCGCAGAATGGCCACCGTCTGACCCGAGAAGTCGGCGAGCTTGCCGTACTTGCTCGCATCGGCCTTTCTGATGAGAAGACCTTCGCCTGAGTAATCCGTCGTCACGAAGGTCACGACCTTCTCTCGGGCCGGCGTGGGCGCCGCCGAGGAGTCACCCAGGTCGAACTTGCCGTTCAAGATGCTGGGGATCAGGCTGTCGAAGCTCGCCTGCGAGAACTTCATCTTGATGCCGAGCACGTCACCGATAGCGTAGGCGAAGTCGATGTCCGTGCCGATCAGCGTGTGTCCGTCGGCCGCCACGAACTCCTTTGGAGCGTAGGTGGCGTCGGTTCCGACGGCTATGTATCCCTTGTCGCGCAACGCCTTGGGGACCAGCGCGGCCAGGTTCGCGTCCTCGGCCGGCGCCGCAACACCGGTCAAGGGATTGAGCGGTCCGGCGGTCACACCGGCGCCCGCGCTGGCAGTCGACGAGGGCGACGACGAGCCACACGCGCCGAGACCCAGTGCCGCAACGACGAGGGCCAGACAGCCGGCCAGCATGCGGCCACGAAAACGAGACCTACCTGTCAGCATGGGAAGAACCTGCCTTTCTGGGTCGAGTATC
The DNA here is from genome assembly GCA_003157715.1 of Actinomycetota bacterium. Next base: position 33,849 of record PMKK01000315.1, on the reverse strand, counting down.
CACGAAACCGAACCGTTTTGCGCTTTCATCTTCTGGTCGACTCGATGGGGACGACCGGACCGGCGGGCTGCCGCATGCCGCGCGCCGCCAAACGCGCCAAAGCAACGGCGCCCGCCACTGGCGGCCCCTCAAGGATGCGAAGCTCGTGGCTTTGGTCCAGCTCGGCAAGGGCCCCACGAAAAGCCTCAGCGAGACGCGGCTGCGTGGTGACCACCCCTCCGCCGGCGACCACGAGCGTGGTGGCGACACCGCGCTTATGCAGACCGCTCACGAGCTCAGCCAGCGATTCGCCACCGGAGGCGATCACGCGCTGAGCCGCTGGCGAGCCCTCGGTTGCGGCAAGGAAGATCGCCGGCGCATGCTGGGCCCAGGCCTCGGGAACGACACTGGTCATCGCCTGCGGGATCTCCGCGACGTCGGAGATGCCGAGGGCCCGCAGAAGATGGACCGCCAGACGTTCGTCGTGATCGCCCCGGTCGTAAAGGCCAAGCAGTTCTCGGGCGGCGTGGCGCACAAGCCCCGCCCCGCCACCTTCGTCGCCCAGAAGCCAGCCCCACCCACCGGCGTAGAGAGTCTCCCCGTCTGCACCGGGCCCCACCGCCTTCGATCCCGTTCCGGAGATCACGCCGATGGCGGGTCCGCTTTGCAGCGCCGCCGACAGAAGCTCCGCGTCGTTTACCACCGTGCAGGCCGTCCCGAGGGCCGGTTCGAGCAGTGCGCGAAGGCGGGCACACTGCCGGGCGTTGTCGCAGCCATGAGCGCCGACCGCTACCGACACGGCCTCCGCGCCATCCGGAATGGACTCGCCCACCAGCGAAGCGAGCCAGGCAGCCTTGCGCGCGTTCGGCCACCGCCTCCATTCACCACTGGGTCTTATGGCCTCGGCGAGAAGCTCGCCCTCGTCCGAGACGACCTGCAGGTGAGTCTTCGTGCCGCCCACGTCTATGCCCACGCAGACGCGTCTCACGGGTGTGTCCCGGCTTCGGGGACGGTGTCGGTCTTGGTATCCAGTCGCGTGAAGACATCCTCGTCCATCGCGATGCCACGCAGCCGGGCTACGGCGACCACCAACTGCTGGACGACGACGGTCTCAAGGAGAGCCCGTTGGCAGGCCTCGAGGCGGGGCAGCCGAACCACCCGCGCGCTCGGCGCCTTGCAGTCAGAGTCGGTCACCAGCAGGATCGGCACCTTCTTCTCGGCCAGCTGGTCGGCCAGCAGCGCCTCGCGCTCTGCTCCAAAGAGCACGTGCGCCGTGTTGCCGGCAGCATCCATGGGGCCGTGCAAGTAGGAGCGCGTTTCCATGCCGGTAGCGGCGGCATGGGCACCCTCTCGAAAGAGCAGGGCGCCTTGCTCTGCCGCCGTGGCCGATGGGCCGGCGCCGACGAGATCGAAGGCGCCGGCGCCGGCCATCTCCTCAGCTGCCGCCGTGACTTCGGACCCCTGCGCCAGCAGGTCGCCCACACGGTCTGCCAGACTTGCCCAGCTCGCCGCCACCTTGCCCCGTGTCCAGCGGTCGACGACCATGCCCAGGGCCTGAAGAGTCGCCGAGAAGGCAACGGTACTGACGCCGCTGTCGCGCAGTCCGCCGAGCCGCAGCACCGTGAAACAGATCGTCCCCAGCGGCGAGGTCTCGGCGTTGATGACGCCGACCCTTGCCTCGGGGGGCACCTCCAGCAGCGTTTCGATGGTCTCGCGGCTGCGACCGCTCTGCGAGACGCCAATGTAGAGATCACCGAGCCGGGCGCCGCCCGCCGGAAGCTCGCCACAGGACGTGCGCTGGGCGGCGATGCCACGCTTGCGCAGGACGTGCAGCGGCGCCGCCAGCGCCGCGTAGCTCGCCCCTATGCCCGCCAGAACCGGTCGCCTGCCGGCGCCGAGGACATCGAAGGTCCCCGCCTGGAGCTGCTCGGCCACCACCGCCGCTGAAACACGTAGAGAAGCCGGCTGAGCGGCGATCCCCTCCTCGACGGTGAACTCCGTCGGCGCGGCATCTTTCTGGTCCATGAAGCAAGTCCTTTCAGCCTATTTGTTAGGCAACTTACCGAACTAACGAGAATGTGTCAAGATGGAGTCGAGATTGCCACCCCCCACTGGTCTTTGCTACGGTCAGTACCGGCCACCAAAGGAAGGCGATGTGACGTGACGACACCGTCTGAACTGTCCGAGAGCGCGCGAGCGGTGCTTACCGCTCTGCTTGAGACGTCGCACGCCACGCGTCCGGAGCTCAGTGTCGCAAGCGGTCTGTCGAAGCCCACGGTCTCTTTGGCCATCGCCGAGCTCGAAGGCGCGCAGCTCGTCTCGGTAGTGCAACGACGCCAAGGCGCGACGGGCCGCTCGGCCGTGGTCTACGGTCTCGGCGACAGGAGTGGCTGGGTACTCGGGCTCGACTTGGGCGCGGCGCATCTCGAGATCACGGCCTGGAGCCTCGACGGCCGCCAGCTCGACCATCAGCGCCTCAAGAGTCGTGCGGGCCTGCGGTTCAAGACGCCCGATCTGCTCACCCTCGCGGCTGAGACGACCCGCGGCGTGCGGCGCCGAGCCACCCGCAGGAAGGGCCGGCTCGCGGCCGTCGCCGTGGCCGTCCCAACCGTGGTTTCGCAGTCGTCAAACGGCGACTTGCCTGAACCTTTGACGTCTGCCGAGGCCTTGCAGCCGGCGGCGATCGCCCAAGCCCTGCGGCTTCCGCGGTCCGTCCCAGTGCTCTTTGAGAACAACGTAAACTGTGCCGCCATCGCCGAGCACAACCGGGGCGCGGCCCGCGGACGAGAAAGCTTCGCCTACGTACAGATCGGTTTGGGCATCGGCCTTGGAGCGGTCATCCACGGCAGGCTCCTGAGAGGCGCCCATGGGGCCGCCGGCGAGATCTCATTCTTGCCGTTTCCCTGGGCTCCGGACGCGAATCCGACGAGCGACGCACTCGAAAGCTACCTCGGGTCGTCCGGCCTGCTCCGGCGTTCTCGTGACGCGTGGCCCGACCATGCCGGACCGCCGCCGGCAACCGCCGAGGAGCTGTTCGGACAAGCCGCGGCGGGACTGGAGCCGGCGGTGGCGCTCGTCCAACGGCACGCGGAGGACGCCGGACGACTCGTCGCTGCCGTGGCCGCCGTCCTTGATCCAGGACTCGTGGTTCTCGGTGGCGGAGTCGGCAAGAACCCACAGCTCCTGCCCGGCATTCGGAGGACCGTGAAGCGTCTGAACGGCTACACCGACGTGGCTCTAAGCGAGCTCGGAGACGCGGCGACGGTGGAAGGCGCGGCCGTGATCGCGACCGAGCATGCCCTCAACGGCATCCTGGGGGCTCAACGACGGCGCGGGACCCCGCTGGTGCCGTCGACGACCGAAGGCTGACCAGTGAGATGCAGGTACTGGGCCACGGCCGCGCTCTCGTGAGCGCGTCTCCGGCTCAGGACTTCAGACCCGTCCACCACTGTAGAAGTCGCTGAACAGCGAGTCGTAGCGCACGACCTCACCGGTGCAGGGCGCGTCGATCATCGTGCCGTTGCCCACGTAGATGCCCACGTGGTGGATGCTGCCCGGCGAGTAGCCGTAGAAGACGAGGTCTCCAGGCTGCAGGCCGGCGCGGGGCACCGGCGTACAGCGGGCGAACTGCAGGGCCGCGTTATGCGGCAGCGAGACGCCGAGCTGGGCAAAGACGTACATCACCAGCCCCGAGCAGTCGAAGCCCGAGGGACTGGCGCCGCCCCAAACGTAGGGCACGCCGAGATAGCGCTGGGCGAGGGCGATGTCGGCGGCGCCATGGGAGCTCACAACCAGCCCGATCGGACTCTGCGCGGCCGCGGCCCGCCGCGCCGCTGCCGCGGCTCGCGCGGCGGCGGCGGCCTTCGCGCGCTGCATCTGGACGATCAGGCGGCGCACCTCGGCCTTGGCGTCTTGCAGGAGCTGACGGCGGTGGTACAGGGAGCTTTCGATCTGGGCCTTCTGGGAGCCGATCTGCTCCACCAGCCGCTGGGCCTGCTTGCGTTGCACGACAAGCTGGGCGTGGTGCCTGGCGATGGCTGCCTTCAGGGCCGTGATCTGCGCCACGGTAAAGGCCGACTGTCGACCGAGCTTGTCGTAGAGGGCGACCCGCGTGGCCAGATCGTTGAAGCTGCGTGCCGAGAGCGCCACGTCGAGGTACTGGGTGGCCGGCGTCTTGTACATGGCGACGACCTGCGTCGCAAGCTCCTGGTGCGCGCGAGCCAGGTCGTAGCGAGCCTTCGCCAGGCGCGCCTCGTTCGCGGTGATGCGGGCCTGCAGCGCGGCGAGCCGCTGCGACGCGGCGTCGTAGCGCTCGACGACGATCTCCATCTGGTTGTTGAGCGAGTCGACCTGGGCTTGCAGCTGGCGGGCCTGGGCGCGAGCGGCGGCGATCGACGGAGCCGCGCCTGAGACGGCAGGGGTAGCCAGCAGACAAGCGGCTGCGGCGAGCAGAATGGTCAGGCCCGAGGCGAGTCTGCGCATGTCGATCTTCTCCGTTGGGGTAGCCGCCCGCGGGCGGCCCTTCTCGGTGCGGCAACGTCACGATCGAGCGAGGCTGAGATCGAGGACGATCGATGAAGCGACATCGACAGATTCGCGGCGCGCTCGAGATGTCCTTCAGAAGGCCGGTCTGCTAGACCTCCCGATCGGTGGCGCGGTCCTCCAGCAGCCCGTGCAACAGGGTGGCGGTCACCGTCGACCCGGCTTCGGCCTGATCGATGTTGCCGATGGCGACCTCGTGCATCGCGGTCACGCACAGTGCGCCGAACGCGGCGGTCGTCCAGACCGGCGAGAGTGATCGAGTGAACTCCCCCGTCCTGAGACCACGCTCAAAGAGTGAAAGGATGGGTTCACGGAGGCGCCGCTCCGTGTCGCGGTCGTGCAATTGCTCCCCGGGAGCCTGGTGGATCCCCTGAACGAGGAGGAAGCAGTAGCGATCGCCAACTTCGAGCAGCGAGGCGGTCAGCCGCTGTAAGGCCTCGCCCGCGGTGCCCTCGTCGAGCCGGCTGGCCGCGATCGCGGCCACGACGTCGTCGATCGCTCGAGCGGTGATCGCTTCGAGCAGTCGCTCACGAGTCGGAAAGTGTCGGTACAGGGTAGCGCGGCCTATCTTCGAGTGAGCGGCGATCTCGGACATCCCCGCCGCCGGATCTTCGTACAGCAGGCGTGCGGCGTGGTCGAGCACGCTCTCACGGTTGCGCTCCGCGTCGGCCCGGCGACCGTAGCGGCGGTCGCCGGGCCCCGAATAGGTGGTCATCCGGCTCTCCGGCATCGGCGGCGCGACTTCACGGCGGCCTTACGCTGCCGACGAGTCTCGAGCCCGAACGCCGGGCGTGGGGCCGGCGTCGGAACCGGCGTATCTGCCGGACGTCCGTCGACGCGCTCGGCCGGGCCGGCGAAGGCCGCTCACGTCCGGTCGGCCTGGTGGCCGGGCCACCAGATGCGACGGCCGAGCAGGGTGGCGATGCTGGGCACCAGGGTCGTGGCCATGACCAGCGCCACCAGCAAGATGCCGATGGCGACGGCGAAGCCCATCTCGGAGAGCAGTTTGACGCCGGTGACCATCAGCGACGCGAACGTGCCCGCCAGGATGACGCCGGCCGCGGCCACGGTCGGACCGGCGTGCGCGACGGCCATCGCGGCGGCATCGTGCGCGGTAGCGCCCTCGACGACCTCCTCGCGCAGCCGGGTGGTGAGCAGGATGTTGTAGTCGGTGCCGACGGCGACTACGAACAGGTAGACGATCATCGGCATCATGAACACGATGCCCGGGTCGCCAAGGACACCCTGAAAGACGATCACGCTCGCACCGAGTGTGGCTAGAAAGCCGAGCGCCACGCCGGCCAGCAGATAGAGCGGAGCGATGACGCTGCGCAGCAGGACCGCCAGGATGAGCAGGATCAGCAGCGCCGCGATCGGGAAGATCACCCTGTAGTCGCGCGAAGAGGCCGAACGCACGTCGGCAAAGGCCATGCTCTGCCCGCCGACCAGCGCTCGCTGCCCGGTGCCGGCGGCGGCGTGCACCACGCTCTTGATGTTCTCGGCGACGCTCAGCGCCTGATTGCTGAACGGCGCGGCCTTGAGACTCACGTTGATGGCGGCCGTGCGACCGTCTTTCGTCAAGACCGCGGGCGTCACGGCGGCCACTCCGGCCACGCCCTTGAGGCGCGCCGCAAGACTCGTGAGCTCGGCCTGGTCGAGCCGCCGCGCGCCGGTCAGGTAGACCTGGGTCGGACTGAGAGCGCCCGCCGGAAACGCGCTCTCGAGCTGTTTCGTGGCCTGCGCGGACTTCGTGTTGGAGGGCAGCTGACCGCTCACGTCGTAGCTCGCGTGCATGAACAGCGCTCCGCAGGCGAGGGCGACGAGCAGGCCGCCCGACACGAGCGCCATGCGCCCCGGGTGGCGCGCGATCCTGCCCGCCACGGCCTGCCACACGCGGTTCGGTGCCGCGGTCTGCCAGCGCTTCGAGGGCCAGAACACCCTTGGCCCGACCAGCGTCAGCAGCGCGGGGATCAGCGTCAGCGAGGCCAGCAGCATCAGCGCCACGGCGACCACGAAGGCGGGCGCCATGGTCTGGAACGACTTCAGGCGGGAGAGCAGGAGCGCGGCCATGGCGGCCATCACGACCAGCCCCGACGACGCGATGGCCTGGCCCACGCGATGCACTGAGGTCTTGACCGCCGTGCGCGAATCGTCGCCGGCACGCAGCCGTTCGCGGTAGCGAAACAGCAGGAAGAGGATGTAGTCGGTACCGATCCCGAACAGCACGACGATGAGCAGCGAGGTCATCGAGGCATCGACCTTGAAGCCGATGCCTCTGGCGAGAAGCGCCAGCACGGACGTCGACAAGGCGTAGACCAGTCCGATGGAGGCGATGGGCAGTGCCGCCGCGATGGGGCTGCGAAAGATCAGTCCCAAAAGCAGGATGATCATCGCGATCGTGACGACCGCGACGATGTTCTGGGCCGACTTGAACGACTGCATGGTGTCGTACTGCATGGCGACGGCGCCGGCGAGCCCGGCCCGCAGGCCGCTACCCCGCAGCACGGCGGTTGCCTTGGCGCGGAGCACCGGCACGGCACTCTGCAGCTTCTTGTCGCCCGCCGCGCCCTTGAACAGCACGGTCACGAGCTGAGCGGTGCCGTTGGGCGCCTGCATGGCAGGGCTCGTGACGACGGCCGCCACGTGGCCGATCCGTGCCTTGTTAAGGCTCAGGGTCAGCGCCGCGACCGTCTTCAGGTCGGCAGCGGTGAGCTTGCCCCCGGCGGTGCGCTGCACCACGAAGATACCGGTGGCATCGGCATTCTGCGGGAAGGTCCGGTTGGCCAGCAGTTGTGCCTGCATCGATTCGTACGAATTGGGCAAGAAGCTGGTCTGATCGGAGCTGGAGACACTCGACAGCGACGGCGCGACCACGACGATCACGGCGACGGCGACCACCCAGGCTCCGATCACCCACCACGGACGACGGGTCACAAAAGAACCGAGTCGAGAGAACACGTTCTGAACCTCCTGGACGACGACGAAAGCAGCAGAGACACTAAAGTCTCACATATGTAAGACTATTTTGTCTCTCTTGTCAATCGCGTCGCCAGGGCTACCCTCGACCGCGCCGTCAGGGCCATGGCCGATCGCGCAGTCGGGAGATCGTGTCGGGTTGACGATCGAGTAGCCGCGCGGCCCCCCGGGGGGCCCGAGACTCGCGGCCCACCACGCCGGGGCGGCGGGCCGTCGGCCCGCCGCCCCACCCCATCGCGACCCGGACGGGTTCGCGCTTCGCTCTCTTCCTACCTCATCGCCGCGTGCGTGGCCAGCGGAGGAAGAAGGTCCTCGATCTGATCGCTCGCCTGGTTCAGAACGCTGGTCATCGCCGTCAGACGCGTCTGCAGGTCGGCGACCTGGGCGGCGAGCTTAGTGGTCAGTCCGCTGGTGGCCGTCGTGGCGTCGCTTGCGAGTATGGCCTTGTACTCCGGCGTCAGGTCCTGGTAGTTGTCGAGATGCCCCTGACCGCCCCAGCAGATACGGTAGTAGGTCGCCCGGTGCCGCTGCAGCTCCTTCGCGAACACCGCGTGGCTGAAGTTGATGCCGTACCACATGAGTCCGACCTGGCCGACGTCGGCCGACGCCGAGTCCTGCCACCCCGCGGCGGCGCCGGTGATGACACCGAGCGCGTGCTTCATCATGGCGATGTCGAAGGTCGTCTGCTTGAACGGGTAGCAGGTGTTGTCGAGCCAGTCCATGCCGGTGAGATTGGCGTTCAGCAGCTTGTTGATCGCCAGGAGCCGCACGTTGACCGACGGGTAGTCGGCGCTGGGAATGGCGCCCTTGACATCCTGGTAATCCGCCGCGTCGTCCTTGAAGCGGCTGACGGCCGCCGCGAACGGATCGTAGACGGCATCGCCGGCGAACTGTTCGAGCGCCTGGTCATAGGTCAGCGCGCCGAGCGTCGCGTCGTTCACGCTGGCCGAGAGCGCGCTGGCCAGATCGTCCGACCGAGCCGAGAAGTCGTACGGCAGCAGCGCCGCCGAGCCGGCGAACTGGCGGGCGACGCGGAACTCGTACTGGTTGATGGCGCCGAGGAACTTCCAGTCGATCTGGCTCATGCTGTCGAAGGGCGTGTGGTAGATGTGCGTCTTCACGTAGCCGCTGTAGTCGTTGTCCTGCGACCAGAAGCACACGCTGGGCACGCCGGCCGCCGTGTCGGTCCACTGATCGTTCCAGCACCAGGGGTCGCCGATCACGGCGGCCGCGGTCGAGTTCTTCGTCAGGGTGAGATCCTTGTTTGCCGCCAGCAGGCGGTTGAGCGTGGGAGTGATCTCAGGGCTCGCCAGCATCCACAGGTTGCCGTGCTTGTACCCGAGCAGCTCGCTGTTCAAGAAGGCGGTGACCTTTCCGGCCCACTCCGGATGCCGGGCGGTGATGTTGTACCAGGCGCCGATACACCAGTCGTAGTACGACTGCGTGTAGCCGTACTCCTCGCCGGTCGAGCTGAAGAACACGATGGTGCGCTGCGGCCGATAGCCGCTTATCTTCATGGCCTTCGCGGTGAGCAGCTCGTTCACGACCGCCGAAGCGTTGTCGAGAGCGCCGTGGAACCAGGCGTCGTGGTGCGAGCCGTAGACGACCATCTCGCCCGGAGTCGTCGCGCCGCGGATCTCGCCGATCACGTTGTAGCCCTTGCCGCCCGCGTCGGCGAGCTTGATCGACGCGTGGTTCTTGACGGTCGCCGTGACGGGACCGGCGCTGAGAGCCGCCTTCAGGGCTTTGCCGGCGGTCCAGGAGATGTAGACCATGGGCGGCGCGGAGAGCTGGGTCTCGGCGTCGAAGGAGCCGAGCGCCGCGAGGGCATCGTAGTAGCCGGCCATGGCGGGGTCGTCGCTGTGGGTCAGGATGACGGCCTTGGCCCCTCTGATGCCGGCCTCCATGTCGGGATAGCTCATCCACCACATCGGGCTTTCGAAGTCGACGAGGACGATCTTGCCGGTGACGTCTCCGGCAGCGACGAACTCGGCGGCCGAGCCGCCGTGCACGTACACGACGTCGCCCGTGACGCCGGCCGCGGACGTGCCCGGTACGCCCCCGAAGCTCGAGGCGACATACGTGGCGGGCAGCGAATAGCCGCTGCCGCTCGCGCGCACGCTCGCGCCCGTGAAGTTCCACTCGTCGACCGGCACGCCCTCGAGGCGCACCTTGGCGAGTCCGATGCTCCTCATGACCCCGGCGATGTAGCGCGCCTGCGCGTCGTCGGCCGGCGTGCCCGCCGACCGAAAACCGATGGACGAGCTCTCGAAGGTCAGGAGCTTCTTTTCGATGGACTGGGGCCAGCCCTGTTTGACGAGCTTGTTGACGGCCTGCTGGTAGGTCATCGCCTGAGCCAGGGCGGGCACCGCCAGCATGGCCACGACGGCAAGCAGCAGGCTGATGAAGAGACGTCGACGCACTTCGGTCTCCTTTGCTTTGTCGGCGGCCGCGAAATGTCGCGGCCGCGACAGAAGGATGGGCGGCCCGGGAGACCGGCCGCCCCGGGACTACGGCGAAACGTCGTGAGACAGGGGGAACAACACGACGCGTCGCGGAGGTGGAGCACGGCGTGTGCCGTCGATCACCCCCCTCGCCCTGCGTCAGCCTTGAAACGAGATCGCGTTCGCCGGCATCGGCCGGCTGGTCGCGGTGATCGAATACTATCGTTGGAAGGGGGGATGTCAACGAGCCCGCCGTCGTCGACCGCGACCTCGGCAGAGCCGGCCCCGGTCCACACCCGACAGACCCCGCCGCTCGCCGGCGGATGTATACTGCTAGTACTGTGCTCCTACGCGAGGCGGGGCCGACCAGAGGGGTGCGACATGCGTATTCCAAGACGTGCTCGCGTCAAATCCGCCCATCGATTCGCCGGGCGCATGTCGCCTCTCATGCCTGCCCTGCTGCCGGCGCTCTGGCTGTGCCTCGCGGCCGGACTGCTTGTCTTCGCGGTAGCGGTGCCGGCGGCGCAGGCCGCGTCGGCGCAGGCCGCACCCACGGGCGACGTCACCGGCACGGTCACGAACACCGACCTCGCCGGCATCCCCAACATCGACGTCTTCGCCATCGCTGCCGGCGGCAGCTACGTCAACGGCGTGGCAACCGAAAATGACGGCAGCTACGATCTCGCCGGCCTGGCGCCCGGCACGTACCGCATCGAGTTCTGCGATGACGACCGCCGCTTCTACCGGACGCAGTACTACAACGACGAGCCGAGCCTCGAGACGGCCGGCGACGTCACGGTCAGCGCCGGAGAAACGACGCCCGACATCGACGCCGCGCTGGTCCTGGACGGCAGCATCTTCGGCAAGGTCACCAGCGCCGATCTCACCGGCCTTGAGGGCATCGCGGTCTCAGCCTGGCGGTCGGACGGCTCCGGCGGCTGGGTCAGCGTCACGAACATGGAGACCGAAAGCGACGGCACCTACGACCTGGGCGAGCTGACGGCCGGCACCTACCGCGTCGGGTTCAGTGAGCCCGGGGTCGACCCGGGGCACTACCTGACGCAGTTCTACAACGACAAGACCAGTCTCGCCGCGGCCGACGACGTCACGGTCAGCGCCGACTCGACGACCGTCGGGATCGACGCGACGATGGCCGCGGCCGGCCACATCACCGGCACGATCCACGCCGGCCCCAGCTATCTCGGTGACATGTACGTCACTGCCTGGCGCTCCGACGGCTCCGGCGGCTGGCGCTGCGTCGACCGCGTCCAGACCGATGGCGACGGCAGCTACAACGTCGGCGGCCTGACCACGGGTACCTACCGCGTCGCGTTCGACCACGACCCCCTCGACGGTCCCAGGATCTACCTGACGCAGTACTTCGACAACGAGCCGAGCCTCGACGCGGCCGACGACGTCGCGGTCACCGCCGGCTCCACGACGTCCGGCATCGACGCCACCATGGCCGCCGGCGGCCACATCACCGGCACGGTCACGGACTCAGGCCTCACCGGCCTCGCCGGCCTCGCCGGCATCTACGTAGTAGCCTTTCGGTCCGACGGCTCCGGCGGCTGGGCCTATGTCACCGAAGCGAGGACCACCACGAGCGGCAGCTACGACCTGAGCGCCCTGAACACCGGGACCTACCGCGTCGACTTCGATGACTACTCCAGGAAGTACGCGACGCAGTACTACGACGGCAAGGCCAATCTCGACGCCGCCGACGACATCGCCGTCACCGCGGGCTCGACGACCTCCGGCATCGACGCCGTCATGGCCATCCGCGTCAGCGACACGACGGCACCGACCACGGTAGCGAGCGGCGTCGATGCGCGCTGGCACAGAAGCGCCGTCGCCGTGACGCTCGCGGCTGCCGACGAGGCCGGCGGCTCCGGTGTCTTGCTGACCGAGTACCGCCGGCAGGGCGCCGCCCTCTGGTCGATCTACACGGCGCCCTTCGTAGTCGCGGCCCAGGGTGTGTCGACGTATCAGTACCGTTCCATCGACGCGGCTCAGAACACGGAGCCCGTCAAGACCCTCACTGTCAGGATCGACGGCAAGGCGCCCGCGGCGACGGTCAAAGCGCTGAGCATCAGAACCGCCGGCGCCACGAAGGGCAAGCTGCTCAAGATCAGGGTCAGGATCCACGACCCCGCGCCGAGCTGCGGCTGCGCCCGCCTGGTGGTGACGCTCACCACGGCCAGGGACAGGCGGTTCGCCAGCATGACCTTCGCGCGCGAGCCCACCAACAAGGCGCTGACTTTCTTCGGCAGGCTCACCCATGCGCTCCCCGCGGGCAGCTACTACGTAAGGGTCAAGGCAACCGATGCGGCCGGCAACATCCAGGCCGCGGCCGTCAAAGCCAGGCTCACGATCAAGTGAGGGCACGGCGTGCCTCTCCCGGCACGCGATGCTCCGATCGGCTCGCCGTCGTTGCACTGCTGAGGCGATCCTCGGGACGCTCGCTGCACGGCGCCCGCGAGTCTTGGATTCAGGGCACCAGGTGAGGCCGGACGGGCCCCAGGACGACCTTCAATTGGTCGCGGTCGGGTCGAGTCGGGTCGGGTCAGTCTTCCTCGAACAGGCGACCGCCTCGCTGGAGCAGCTCCCGCGGCGGCACGATGGCCGCGACCCTCCTCGCCCCCGTGCCGGCGACCGCCGGCCGCCTCTCGCGCCGACCCTGTCCGATCGTCACATCGCCGGCAGACGCGGCTGGGGCGGGGTGACCGCATGAGCCACCCCGCCCCGCTTTGGGCGCCGACGAGCGCGGCGCCGCGCCGCTCTTACTTCGCTTTGATCACTTCGCCTTGGTCACTTCACCTTGACCGTGGCCGCCGCGGTGGCTCCGAGGTTCGAGTCGTCGCCGTCCCAGATGGCCGTGAACTTGGTGGACGACGTCAGGTTCTTGCGTGTGTAGGAGAACACGCCCATGCCGTTTGCCATCCGCGTGACGGAGACGGTGGCGATCAGTTTGCGCGTCTTCGTCCCGACCCGCGTGCCGTAGAGCGACACGGTGGTGGCCTTGTTCACGTTCATGATGGCGCCGACCAGCAGCGCCGATGAGTGGCGTTTCACCACCGTGGGATACGCCCGCAGCGTCATCTGGTCGGCTCTCACGACGAGGTCGCCGTTGACGTACGAGGTGGTAGCGCCGATCCCCTCAGGCGCGACCAGCGATGTGCTGCTGCCCAGAAAGTCGACGAGGATGTCGTTGTTGGTGGGCGCCGTCTCGAGCGAAGCGACCAGGTCGGCGACACTCTGGCGGTCGTCGCTGGTGGCGCCGAGACGGGCCTTCAAGCCAGAGGCCATGGGCGCGTAGTCGTCGAAATCGGAGCCGCTGCTCCCGTAGCCGGCACCGTAGACCTCGATGCCGCTGCCGAGCACCGTTCCGCGCGGCAGCGTGAGGGTGACGTGCGTCGTCTGGAGAGCCGCCACGCCGTACTTGGCCAGCTTGACCGTGACGTCGTTGGCGCCGATCTTGAGACCGCCCGGCACCTCCACCGAGACGATGCGCGTCTCGTTGCGCTGGGCCGAGAGGGCCGCCGAGAAGACCACCGACTTGATGGTGGCCGGCGCGATGCCGTCGGTGTTGGCCGTGAGCGTACCGAGGATGTTGTCGATGTCGCCGGTCGTCTCGTAGGTGACGTCGCCGGGATCGTCCCACACGTTGTTGATCGTGACGGTGTGGTCCTGGGTGCCGTCGTTGACGACCACCGTGGTCGTGGTCGCGGCGCTGCCGCCCAGCAGGCTGGCGTCGATCGCCTTGTAGATCGGCACCTGGGCCGCGTAGGTAGGCAGGTTGACACCGTAGGTGTAGGCGAACGCGGGACTGCTGACCACCGCCTGAGGCACCTGCGTGATGCTCGGTGGCGTGGTCTTGCCGCCGAACGTGACCGTGGACGTGACCGTGGTCGCGGCCGGCAACGTGCCCACGACCCCCTCGACGCCCGAGTTACGGTCCTGCGTGATGGTGCCCTGGGTGGCCGCCGGCACCATCAGTTTGTAGGGCTCGTAGGTCGTGTGCCAGATGCCCGAGACCCAGGCGTTGGTGAGGTAACCGACGGTCGAGCCCAGCCAATCCAGCGGGTGACCGTAGGCCATCACCGTGGTGCCGTCGACGTAGGTCACGGTGCCGGCGGCGCCGATCCACAGGTCGCCGGTGGAGTACAGCGTGCCGACCGAATCGCCGGCCGCCAGCGTCTGGCTCCAGCCCGGGTCGTAGGCGCCCGCGGCACTGGCGGCCGGAGCGGCCTCGACCTGATAGCCGGCGGCCTCGAGCTTGGCGGCCGTCTGCTTGAACAGCTTGGAGTGCGCGCTGAGGCCGCCGATCTCGATCACGTCGAGCGGGGCGAAGACGGCCGTATCGGCGGCGGCCTTGACGCTCTTGGCCTTACCGGCGCTGGCGGCCACGACGACGCGCTTGACCGTCGTGCCCGAGATCGTCACGGGCTTGGCGAGCCGCACGGATTCGGCGTGCGAGGCCGGAGTGGCCGCCGTCGCGTGCGCGGCGCTGTTGGTCTGGACGGTGATCATGTCCTCGATGGGCGTCGCCAGGCCGAGCCCGCCGGTCGTGAAGATGTCACCGTAGGACACGGCGCCAATCAACGAGTCGGTGGTGTCCGGGTGCGGGTGGGCCGGGTCGCCGATGTACAGCGGGCTGCCGCTCATGCCGGCCGCGATCCCGCCGATGTCGTCCATCGTCGTGCCGGTGGCCGCGAACAGGATGAGCGCGCCGTCCTGCGTCTCGCCGGGGACGATGCTCTCGATCGTGGCGGGAATGGGGACCGGCGTCTGGTCGGCGTCGGTGGCGCCGCCGAGGACGGTGAGGAAGTAGCCCTGCACCGGACCGCTGTCCAACTGCAACTGTAGCGCTTGCGTGTCCAAGATGTTGCTCGGTGGAGCGGCCGTGGCCGCGGGCGGCGCGGCCGCCGCCCAGAGCGCGGCGACCACCAGCATCGCGATGGCCAGAAGTAGTGGCTTGCGCCCAGATCTGCGTACAGCAACGCGCATGTTCGCTCTCCTCCCGTTCGACCCAGCGCCCCTGGCGCTTTCAGGTACGACCACCGTACACCATCGCACGACGGACGTGGTCGTTCGTTCTGGCCCTCGGTCAGCGGACCTCGGTGAGCGTGTCCTCGTTGATCCTGGTGCCCAGGCCGAGGGCGCCGTAGTAGTTGTCGCCGCAGGCCCACAGCGTGCCGTTGCGTTTGATGGCCATCGTCTGATCGTAGTTACACGCGACGGCCGCCCAGTCACTCGCCGTGCCGACCCGCGTCGGGGAGCTGCTCGTCTGGCTCATGTGGCCCAGGCCCAGGTTGCCTGAGGTCGTGGAGCCCCAGGTCCAGAGGCTGCCGTCGCTTCTGACGGCCAGGTTGAAGCCGTAGCCGGCCGCGACGGCCTTCCAGGTGCTGCCCGGCTTGAGATTCGTCAGGGTGGTCTTGTCGACGGTGTCGCCCAGGCCAAGCTGGTAGTCGTCGTTGTGGCCGCAGACCCAGAGGCTGCCGTCGCTCTTGAGAGCCAGCGTGTCCCAGTCCATGTCGGAGACCGCGACGGCCGTCCAGGCATCTGAGCCGACCTGGGTAAAGGTCTCGGTCTCGTCGACGGCGCCCAGGCCGAGCTCGCCCCGCATGTTGTCGCCGCTGCCCCACAGGCTGCCCGCGCCCGCGATGCCCAGCGAGTACTCATACCCGCACGAGGCAGCCGTCCAGGTGTCGAGGGACCCGACCTGGGATGGGCTTGTGACCTCGCTGGTGTCGTTCAGGCCGAGCTCGCCGGCCGCGTTGTAGCCCCAGGCCCACAGCGTGCCGTCGCTCTGGATCGCCACCGCATCGAAGTAGCCGGCCGCCACGACCTTCCAGGTGCTGCCCGGATCGACCTGGGTGGGCGTGGCGTGAAGGTTGTCATCGGCCGAACCAAGGCCGAGCTGTCCGTGTGAATTGTGGCCCCAGGCCCACAGCGTGCCGTCGGCCTTGATGGCGAGAGTGAAGTCGTAGCCGGCCGAGACGGCCTTCCAGGTGCTGCCCGAGCCGACCCGCGTTGGGGCGTTCTTATCAGTCGTGCCTCCCACGCCAAGCTGACCGGAGTCGTTCAGGCCCCAGGCCCAGAGCGTGCCGTCGCTCTTTAAGGCCACGGTGTGGGCCCAGCCACAGGAGACCGCCGTCCAGGCGATGACGCGCACCACGACGGCCTTGCTGCACACCTTCAAGGCGCCTGCCTTGTACTGAGCGCGCAGGCGCCAGCTTCCCGCCTTGGTGAGGCTCACCCTGACGGAAAACGTGTGCTTGGCCGAGAGCTTGGCCGTGGCAAGGCTGCGCCACTTCGTGCCCACGAGCTCGAGGATGGTCACCGACTTGACGCCGGTCCGGGGGTGAGTGACCGTGCCCTTCAGGAGCACCGTCTGCCCGACCGTGGTGCTCTTGGCCGCCGCCTTCAGGCTCACGGCGGGCTTGGCCGCCGCCAGCGCACTGGCCGAGAACAGTAAGCACAGCAGCGCCGCAGCGAGGGCGATGCCCAACAGGATCCGACAGCGTTTCACGAGACTCTCCTTCGGCTTGACGTGCCCCCGCACACGAGGCCTACTGCAGTCCGCGGAGAGTGGGTCGGATCCTCCGCATGAAGCCTACAGTACGAAACGACCAACAGACTGTCAAACGCCTCGAAACTGGCGCCCAGATCATCGCGTACAGTACGCTGCCGACCAGCCCGCTGATCGCCTGACCGAAAGAGAGGGCCGCTCATGATTGACCGTAGACGCACGCGCGTCGCCGCTGCTCGGCGCGTCTTGTTCGTGCCGGCGACCGACGGTCGTCGCGCCGGCGGATTGCTGCTTCTTGGAGCGCTTGTGTGCGCCACCGCGGTGGCGCTGGCCGCCTCTGTCGCCGCCGCCGGCGCCGCCGGTCCTGAAGGCGGCGCGGCGCGGCAGAACGTGGCGCGTGCAGGTGGCGACCTCAGCTCGATCAGCTTCGTCGACGCGGCCCACGGCTGGTCTGTCGGTCCGCGCGGCACGATCTCGGCTACCTCCGACGCCGGCAGCACGTGGGCAGCGCAGCGATCGGGCACTTCGCGGAAACTCAGCGACGTCGCGTTCCAGGGCCGCCGCCGCGGGTGGGCGGTCGGCGCCGCCGGCACCATCGTCGCCACCACCAACGGCGGGGCAAGCTGGCACGCGCAGCCCTCTGCCACAACGGAGGCGCTCGACGCCGTTTCCTTCCGCGGCGCCGGTCGCGGCTGGGCGGTGGGCGCCGCGGGCACGATCCTTGCCACGAGCGACGGTGGCGCCACCTGGAGCCCGCGAAGCTCGGGTACCGCCGCTACGCTGCATGCCGTCTCCTTTTGCGACGCCGATCACGGCTGGGTGGCAGGGGCTGACGGCACCATCCTCGCTACCACCGACGGTGGCGCCACCTGGAGCCCGCAAGCTTCGAACACCAGCGAGTCGCTGAACGCCATCGCGTTTCGCGACGCGGGTCACGGCTGGGCGGCCGGCGACGGCGGCATCATCCTCGACACCACCGACGGCGGTGCGACCTGGCGCAAGCAAAGCAGCGCGACGAAGGCGGTGCTACGCTCCTTGTGCTTTCCCAGCGCCGGCCAAGGTTGGGCGGCCGGCGACGGCGGCGTGATCGTTCACACGAACAACAGCGGCGCCAAATGGAAGGCGCAGCGATCGGGCACGGCGAAGTCCCTGCACTGCCTCTCGTTTTACGGTTCCGTGTATGGCTGGGCCGCAGGCAACGGGGGCACGATCCGCGCCACGGGCAACGGCGGCGCTACCTGGATCGTGCCGCCTCCCAAGCCGGCGCTCATGCGGCAGCCGGTCGCCTTCGGGGCGAAGCGTCGCGCCGAGACGGTCGTCTACAACCGCCTCCACTACGGACAGGCTACCTGGCGCCTCACGCCCAGGGTCATCGTCTTGCACTACACCGCCGGCGGCACCGAGGCGAGCGCGCATGCGACCTTCGCCGCCGACACACCCGACAGGGGCGTGCTGCCCGGCGTCGTGGCGCACTTCATCATCGGTCAGAACGGCCGGATCTACCAGCAGCTGCCGCCAAGCGTGCGAGGTCGCCACACGGTGGGCCTCAACCACGTGGCGATCGGCATCGAGTTCGTGCAAGACAGCGGACCGGACCCGGCCTGGTCGACCACCCAGATCTTTCACCGCAAGGCACAGCTCCGTGCCGGCCTGCGCCTCGTGCGCTGGCTGGCCTGGCGCTACCACATCAAGCCGGGCAACATCATCGGCCACGGCACCGCCAACGGCAGCCCCTTCTTCAAGGACCGCCTGCACTGGCGCAACACCCATGTCGACTGGCTCGCGCCGGCCGTGCGCCACTTCCGCGCCTTGCTTGCCGGCTGACCCGGCGTTCGTCGAACAGGACGGGTCGACCAGCGGTGGTGGGCGCAGGATGCCGGTGCCGCGCCACATGCCGGCGCCGCGTCACGTGCCGGTGCCGCGCCACATGCCGGCGCCGCGCCACATGCCGGCGCCGCGCGACGTGCCGATGCTCCGCAGCGTACCGATTGCTCCGCCGCGCGCTTGCTGAACGAAGAAGGGGGGCCGGCTTGGCCGGCCCCCCTTCCGCCTCCTTTCGGCCCCGCCTGCGGGGCGGGCGATGGCTGTGCTAGTTCAAGGCGCCGATCTGGGACGTGATGGCCTCGAGCGCGGTGCTCATGGCGTTCAGTCGCGAGTTCAAGTCGCTCAGGTCCTGATCGCGCATGGCCTGAAGCTGGCTCACCGTCTGGGCGTTCCAGGTACCGCCCTGGATGGCGTCGTATTGGGGCATCACATCGAGGAGCGGCCACACCGGATGGGCTTGAGCGCCCCAAGCCACCCGCTTGTACGCCGGATTGAGGCGCTGCAGCAAGTGCTGATAGACGCTGTGGGTCAGCAGTATCCCGTTCGATGTGTAGTCGACACCGCTCAGGGCACTGAGCGCCGCGTCGGTGTCTGCCGGCGACGTCTGGAGGGCAGCGATCGCCTGATTGAGCGATTGCACGTCGGTGAGGACCTGCTGGTGTGGATAGACCGTCGTCTGAAAGGGCGTCAAGCCGGTGAGCGCCAGACTGATCTTCTTCTGGATCTTCAGCAGGGAGGCGTTGACAGCGGCGTAGTGCGCCGTCGGGATGGAGCTCGTGCGAGCCTCGTAGGCCGCTGTCGCGCTCTGGAAGGCCGACACGTCGCTCTCGAGACGGCTGACCGTGCCGGCATCGGCACCGGCGCTCAGCAGGTCGCTGGGCACCACCGTGGCGGCGAGATTGTCGGCTCGCGAGTTCAGTCCGTAGGGCAGGAGCTTGCCGTCGTTGAACCTGGTCTCCACCTTGAAGATGAACTTGGTGATCCCGGCCAGGTAATTCCAGTCGATCGCGCTCTCACGCATGTACTGCGTATGGTAGGTGCCGGCGCTGTCGACCTTGTTGTCGAAGGCCACGATCGGCACGCCGGCGGCGCCGAACGTCCAGCTGTCCTTCCAGGTGCTCGAGACCGAGCTGATCTTGTAGCCGTACGGCAACAGGCTGCTCGCAGCCGCGGCCTCGGTCGTGACCAGCGGGGTGAAGTCCGGAGTCGTGATCTTCAGCGGGTTGTCGCCCACGAAGTGATCGCTTTCCAGGAAGGCACGGATCTTGCCGGCCCACTCGGGATGCGCGTGAGTGATCGTCCACCAGGCTCCGATACACCAGTCGTAGTAGGAGTTCACATAGCCGAACTCCTCGCCCGTCGAGAACATGAAGCGCACCGTGTGCTGCGGCTTGTAGCCGCTCTTGACCATCGCCTTGGCGATCGTCAGACCGTCGACCACGCCGTCGGTGTCGTCGGTCGCCGAGTGGAAGTAGGCGTCGTGATGGGCGCCGATCAGCACGAAGGTGCCGTCCTTGACCTTGCCCGGCAGGTCACCGAACACCATGTAGCCCTTGCCGCCCTGGGTGGCCATGCGCACCTTCTCGATCAGCTTCATGGTGACCACGGGGCCGGTGCCGTCGGGCTTCAGCTGGCTTTCCAGCCAGGCGCCGTCCTGCTGGGCGATGTACACGGCCGGCACGTTGGCCCAGTCGAACTCGGCATCGAAGCTGCCCAGCGCATCCGGAGCGACGGAGTAGTACGGATCGGTGTCTGCTCCATAGGTGAAGATGACGCCGATCGCGCCGCGCGAGGTGGCCTCGGCGGCCTGATAGTTGACCCACCAGTTCTCGAGGTCGGCATCGAGCAGTACGATCTTGCCCTTGACGCTCACGCCGGCGGTCTGCAGCGCATCGAAGTCCTGGGAGGTGCCGTCGTGGGCGTAGACGACCTGGGCCTTGAGGCCCTTCGCCGACGTCGGCCGGATGCCCGCGAAGGTCGAGGCCGTCATCGTGTTGAAGCCGGCCGAGACGCTCGCCGACTTGAAGTCGAAGGCGTCGACCGGCACCGGCGCGAGGTGCACGTTCTTCAGACCGATGGCACGCATCTCGGCGGCTATGTACCGCGCTCTGGCATTGTCGGACCAGGTCCCCGCGAGAAAGAAACCCAGCTTGGGATTGGTGCCCGGCATGTTCGCAAGGTGAGCGTCGACAGCCTGCGGCCAGCTCTGCTTCATGAGCTGGTTGACGGCCTGATCGAAGGTCGGTCTGGCCTGCGCGCCGGCCGGGACCAGCAGCAGGGCCAGGACACCTATGCCCAGGACGAGCAGTCTTCTCATAGAACCCTCCTTTGTCGCCCCACGACCGCAAGACTGAGCGACCGTGGACCACCCCGATGAGACGCGCTCACCCTGAACCCTCAACCTGGACGAGGGTCAAGCACGGGGGGACCGATCGGCCAGGTCAGCTCGGTGACATAGTCACGCGGGTCGGACGTGTCGCGCTCGTCGACCAGATACACCTCGCGCAAGGGCCCGCGCAGACCGTGCTGCTCGCGCACGATCCACGAAAGCAGCGCGGCATACGAGGCCCAGATCTCGGTCCAGGCTCCGTAGTGGGTGGTGCGGGCCGCCGTGCCCCCCGGCAGCTCCCACGACTCGCCCGCGCCCTCAGGCGCCGGCACGCAGACCTCGAAATCGACGATCTCGTGCCGTTGCAGGAGGTCGTGGTAGAGGATCACTTCGCGGACCTTGGAGCGGACGGCGGCAGTGGGCAGCGATGCACGCAACTCGCCTGAGAAGGCCACGATCGCCGCGTCGAGATGGGGACGCGTGCGCCTGGCCCTCTTGCTGATCACGAGCAGCGGCGCGACCGGCGCGACCTGGATCTCGGGGCTGAGCACCGGCCGGTCCTGGTCGAGCAGCCGGTTCAGGCGTGCGACGATGCCGTCGATCCCGAGCCGGCGTTCGACCATGCGCTGCCGGTGGATCTCCAGCACCCGATAGATCTCGTCGCGACCGGCGGCAAACAGGGCCTTGATCTCGGGCAGGGGCACTTCGAGATCGCGCAAGAGTCGCAGGATCACGGCCATATCGAGCTGCTCGAGACTGTAGTACCGATAGCCGTTCTGAGGGTCGACCGTGGCCGGCCGGAACAGCAGGTGCTCGTCGTAGAAGCGCAGCGCGCTGACCGAGATACCGGTGATCAGCGCGAAGCGCCCTATCGGTATCTGATTCGAAGCCGGCGCGCGCGTCAGCGCGCGTTCGATGACCTTCCCCATCCCCTGCGATCCTCCTGGGCAAGCATGCGCGTCACGCGACCTTCGCGTCAAACGCGAGGCGGAGCCGTCGGCCGCACGGGCCGGCGAGATCGGCCGCGGGATGGGACCGGACCTCTCTCTCAGAACCTCACAGCGGCAGGACCCGGTGCATCAGCTCCGCCCTCTTGGCGGGCTTGCCTGTCCTTCTCTCCTTGCGGTCCGCGCTCGCGAAGACGGCCAGCGAAGCGCGCACCCCTATCCAGCGCAGCGGCTCCGGCTCCCACTTGCGCGAGACGTGGCCCACCCACGGCAACGTGACCAGCTCGCTCTCGCGCCGGCAGATGAGGTCGGCCAGCGTGCGACCCGCCAGATTCGAGGCGGCGACACCGTCGCCGACGTAGCCGCCCGCCCAGGCGTACCCCCTGGACCGGTCGTAGCCCACCGACGGGTGCCAGTCGCGCGGAATGCCGAGATTGCCTCCCCAGCGGTGGGTTATCCTGGCGTCGCGTGCCGCCGGGAAGAGCGTTCTCAAGGTGGCCGTGAGCGTCTCGTGCACGCGAGGCACGTGCTCGTAGCTTTCGCTGACCTTGGAGTTGAAGTGATACGGGGCGCCGCGGCCGCCGAGCGCGATGCGGCCGTCTTCGGTGCGCATGGCGTAGATGTAGAGGTGGCGACCATCGGTGAACGTCTCGCGGCCACCCCACCCGGCCTCACGCCAGAACTCCTCGGGCAGTGGTTCGGTAGCGATCATCAGTGAGTAGGTGGGAATGACGTCGCGCCGCGCGCCGGGCAGCTCGGGCGTGAACCCCTCGGTGGCGCGCACCACGACGCCGGCGCGCACGTCGCCCACGGCAGTGCTCAGACGGCCGCCCGAGATGCGCAAGACGGGCGTTTGCTCGTAGATCGAGACACCTAGTCTCTCGACGGCCTCGGCCAGTCCGCGGACCACGCGAGCCGGGTCGAGACACGCGCAGTGGGTGAGGTAGCTCGCGCCGAGGCAGCCGTCGACGACGACACGATCGGCGACCTCGCCTGCCTCCATCCACCACATCTCGTCCGCGCCGACGCCCCAGCCGCGATAGTAGTCCACCTCGGCGCGTACCCTTGCGAGCTGCTCCGGCCCGGTGGCCAGGTCGAGCACGCCGCCCTTGTGGAAGCGCGCGTCGATGCCTTCGGCTGCCGTCACGCGCCCGATCTCGTCGACGGTAGCGAACATGGCGCGCTGCATCGCCACGGCGCTTTCTCGGCCGCGCGTCGCGGCGAGCGTCTCGAGCGACGTCGGAAAGAAGGGCGACACCCAGCCGCCGTTGCGACCGGAGGCGCCAAAGCCGGCGATCTCGCGCTCGAGGACGGCGATGCGCAGGCTGCTGTCGGCCTTCGCCAGGTAGTAGGCCGTCCACAGGCCGGTGAAACCACCGCCGACGATGGCCACGTCGACGTCCAGCGAACCAGGCAGTGCCGGGCGCGGCTCCAGCGCCCGGTCAAGCTGATCGAGCCACATGCTACGACGCCGATAGCGCTCATCCGTGATCATCCGCATCCCCTTGCCTGAACGGTCGCTGCAAGACAAATCGTGCACTGCTTCTCACTGACATCTATGTGAACGGAGCCGTTCACTGATGTCAATACACCGAATCAGTCGATTACTGCGGATGTCGCATACGGATCACGAAGCTTGGCTCGTACGCCTGCGGCAAGGTCAAGCCCTGGGTCAGCTTTCCAGGGCTTTCCACGAAAGCTGGTCGCGCACCACCTTGGCATACAGATAGACGTCGGCCTCGCGCACGCCGGGCAGCGCGCGGACCTTCTCGACGACGAACTCGTAGAGATGCTCGCGGCTCTCGCAGATCACGTCGATCACGACGTCGAAGACGCCCAGGCAGGTCGCCGCGAACTCCACCTCGGGCAGCCGCGCGATGATGCCCGCGATCTCCTCGTGCCGGCCGTTTTCGACCTTGATACCGATGCCCGCGGTGATGAAACCGAGCCGGGTGGGATAGGTCGCCGCGGAGATCTGGATCGCGCCGTCTCTGAGCATGCGGGACACGCGCTGGCGGACCGAGGCCTCTGACAGCCCCACGTCGCGAGCGATGGCGGCGTAGGAACGCCGCCCGTCTTCCCTGAGATGCTGGATGATACGCCGGTCGGTCGCGTCCAGGAGCTTGCGCGGCATGGTCCCCCTCGTCGGTCCCAGCGAGTCGAGCTGCTCGACCCCTCGTGTTCAGCAGGATACTACGGATCACGGGCGCCGAGCTGCCGGCAATGAGCGCGCCGCGCCCTATCGCTCGCTGGTTCGAAGCCGGCACACGCGTCGGCGCGCGTTCGCTGACCGGCGCCGCCTCTGCTGGGCTCAGACACTCTGTGCCAACGCTCGCCTTACGGCCGCCAGTCCTCGCCTCGTAGCATCATCAGGGTCAAGGCGGTACCGCTCGTCGGCGATCTCGAGGGTGAGATGTCCGCGGTAGTCGCGCCGCGCGATCTGCTCCAGGTAGTCGACCAGAGGCAGCGAGCCATCGCCCCAGGTGAGATGGCCGGCAGGGCGTCCATCGTTCAGGTGAATGTGGGACAGAGCCTCACCGAAGGTGACGAAGAACTCGTCGATGCTGTCCCCGGCCACCGCCATCGACACGGTGTCGAGACAGACCCGGACCCGCGTCGAGTCGATCTCGGCGAGCATGCGCCCAAGACTCCGCATGTCGATGACGAGGTTGGACTCGGTCGGCTGCAGCGCCTCGAGGGCCAAGTCGACCCCCAGATCACCCGCCCTCAAGGCGATGCGCTGCAGAGACTCCCGAGAGCGTTTCCAGGCCTCGTCCTGAGGCTCTGTACGATAGCCCCATCCCGAGGTCACGAGCATCAGCCCGGCGCCGAGTTCAGCGGCGATCTCAAGGCTGCGCTCGAAGTAGCGCACGCTGCGTTCGCGCGCATGATCGCCGGAGGCGGCCAGGTTGACGGGATACGAACACTGCTCGGGCGTGTAGCAGGCCAGCGTGAGATCGCGCCGCTCTATTTCACGGCGCACCCGGGCGACGTCGGCTACGCTCACGTCGTCGGCGTAAAGGTGCGGCACTCCGCCCCAGAGCTCGACGCTTTCGATTTCGAATTCGACCATCGCATCGAGGAAGTGGCTGAGCGGAAAGAAGACGTAGGCGAGGTTCATGCCCGCGACCTGCGTCACCTGCGGCATGCGCATCGGTGCCTCCCTGTTCTGGCCGTCCGCCCGTCTCGAGCATCCGGCAAGCTCGCGCCCGGGCCTGCTCTCACCGGGTCCCGTTCGAGTCCGACCGCGCCCCGTCCCGCTACTCCTCGACGACGCGCCGGCGCCGGCTGCGTACGCGCCAGATCACCACGCCGACCACGACCACGGCAGCCGCGATGATCGCGCCGACCCAACCAGTGCCGGCCGCGCCACCGGCTGCCGCACTGCGCGGCCGCAGGCTGAGATAGCTGGCGATCGATCCGCCACAGTAGACGACGGCCGGCCCGTTGCCGTTCAGTGAGCGCGTCCAGCCCGTCCAGCGCTGGGTGTTGTATGCCTCCAGGAGATAGGGGTAGGTAAGCACGATCCATGGCGCCTGCTGATACATGATTTGCTGCATCTGCCAGACCATCTTCTTGCGCGCTTGCGGGCCGAGCGTGGTCTCCTGCTTGAGCGCCAGCTTGTCGTACTGGGCGTTGGACCAGCCGGTCTCGTTGATGGTCCCGATCATCGGCGTGGTGAAGGCCGCCAGCGCGGGACCGGGATCGGTGTAGCCGATCCAGTCCGAGACATACAGATCGAACTGGGGGTCGTAGGTCTTGCCGTGGTAGTTCCACACGCGCGCGGACATGGCGCCGTAGTCGATCACCGAGAAGTCTATCTTCAGGCCAAGCTGTTTCAGCCAGCCGGCGATGAGCTTGGCCTCCGTCTGTTCGTAGCCGGTGTCGGCCTTCGCCCAGAGCCGCAAGACGATCGGCTTGCCCTGCTTGTTCATCCGCACGCCGTTCTTCAGGGGATAGCCGGCCGCCGTGAGCAGTTGGCTGGCCTTGGCGACGTCGAAGCTGTAGGCCTGGCCGGCCGACGGCTGCCAGTGGTAATCAGGGTTGGTCCAGGTGTCGGGGTCGACGATGGTCGTGCCCGGCAGACCGTTGCCGTTCTCGGCGACCTGGATGAGCTTCTGCTGGTTGATGGCATAGGCGAGGGCGTGACGAAAGCGCCAGTCGCGCAGCACCGGATTGCCGCCCGACGACCCCGTGTAGCAGTTGCAATCGAGGTAGTCCCAGTTGTAGTTGGTGAAGCGGATCGCCTTGATGCCCTTGAATGACCGCAACGTCTGAAACTGGGCGGGCAGGATGCCGTAGGCGGCGTCGATGCGACCGGCCTCGAGGTCGGAGGCCATCGTGTCGGCGTTCTGATAGACCTCGAAGAGGATCTCGTCGATAGCCGGTTTGGGTCCTGAGTAGTAGGGGTTGCGGACCATCTCGAGATAGCTGCCCTTGACCCACTTGACCGCTTCGAACGGTCCGCTGCCGATCACCGGAGGGCTGTTGGTGTAGCTCGTTTGAGCCGCCTGGGGACTCACGTTCTGCCAGATGTGCTTGGGCAGGATGTAGATGGCCGAGTACTCCATATCGGCTTTAGGCTCAGAGCACACGATCCGTACCGTCGTCGGACCGAGGGCCTTCACAGACTGGATGCCGACCGTCTGCACGCTGACGTTGGACATGCGGTTCTTGACCGCGTAGTTGTAGGTCCAGGCGACGTCGGCGGCAGTCAGGGGAGTGCCGTCCTGCCAGCGCTCGTTGGGCTTGATGTGGACGGTCCAGACCTTGCCGTCCGCGGAGATGCCGCCGTTTGCCTTGGTCGGGAATCGCGCCGCCAGATCGAGGGTGGGCTTGCCGTCGACTCCAAGGCCGAAGAGCGTCTGGTAGTTGAGAGCCCAGACCTCGTAGGTCCAGTTCGCGAAACCGATGAAGGGGTTGAGGTTGTCCGGATCGGTGGTCCAACCGATCCTGAGCATGACCTTCCCGGTCGCCGGCGACGGCGACGAGGCCGCCGCCGGCGAGACCCAGAGACCGCAGGCAAGACCCGCCCCCAAAAGAGCCACGACAAACAGGGCCAGACGATGTCGGACAGCGCGCGCAGTGACGTTCATGACTCCCCCCGTTCTTGTCAGGAATGCCGCGCCGGGCGCGGCCGGATGCCGCCGAGACCCCACCTCATTGCGTCTCTTCCTCGTATGCATAGAGGCCGGCGCCGCCCATCTGCACGCGCGGCGCGAGATCGACCACGCCGCGCAAGACAGCCGAGTAGATCACGAAGGGCTCGACCGCCGGGTAGGCGACCAGGGGCGTCAGCCAGGGATGGATCTCGCCGAAGTCGGCGGCATCGTACACCAGCGTATGCGCACCGCCCCGCCGGCAGGCCTCCAGAGTGCGCAGCGTCTGCGGGCGCGACCAGTCGGTGCCGATCAGCACGAGCAGTTCCGGCCGGGTGCGTTCGAGCGCCTCACAGGGACCGTGGCGAAACTCGCTGGCATCGATGAACGCCGCCCCGATACGGATGTTCTCCATCACGATGTTGTAGGCGAGCTTGTATGCGAGCCCGGCAAGAACGCCGCCGCCGAGCACGTAGAGCTGGGCGCATCCGAGGAACTCGCGCGCGCGCTGCTCGGCTCGGCCGAGCTCGACCGGCACGACGCGCCGCAGTGCCGCCGGAACCGCCTCAAGGCCGGCACGCAACTGGCTCGCCAAAGCCGCATCGCCGACCGTCGCGGCCAGGCGCAGGCCGACGAGCAAGGGCGGCACCATCACGGGCTCGTCCCAGTCGTGAAAGGGCAGCACGGCGTCGGCCTCGCGGGCCAGCGTGGACTCTGGTTTGGCGACGATCGCAACGGTGCGCGCACCGCGCTGCTTCGCGAAGCGCAGAGCGTCCAGCGTGTCTTCGACCTCACCCGAGTTGGAGGCCAGCATCACGAGCGAGCCACTGCCCAGCCCTTGGGGCTCGTTGCCGACGAGCTCGTGTCCGGAGTAGACCTCGACCGGTAGCCGCAGGAGCGAGTCGAAGATCTGTTTGAGCGGTCGCAGGTTGGCCAGCGATCCGCCGGCGCCGACAAGATAGATGTTCTTCGCGCCGATGCCCAAGTCGTCGGCCACCTCACGACAGACGTCCGTCTGTGTGTCGAGCAGCAGGGCGAGCTCGTCGGCCGAACGTTCGACGGCGAAGTAGCTGTCGGCGCCACGCAGTTCGCGCTCGATGTACTGGTTGAGTTCCTTCATCGGACCTCCCTAACGCCCGGTTGGGCTGACGTCTTTGGCCTGGACTTCCTGGGTCGATCGATCGTCGATGGGCAGCGCGCTCAGGCTCAGGCAGGTCACCGTGGCGGCGTCGCCACCCGCATGCATGCACGACTCCAGGTCGCGACCGTTCAGGCGCGCGCCGAGGAAGGCGGCGATGTAGCTGTCGCCGGCGCCGCACGTATCGATCGGCTCGATCGCGTCCGCTTCGAGTCTGAAGGCCTGCTTGCCATCGCAGCCGACGCTGCCGCGGTCGCCGCACATCACCACGGCCGAGTCGGCGCCGTGCCGGACCGCCGCCTGGGCGAGCCGCCATGCGTCGGCGACCGACTCGTCGTCGGTCGCCGAGAAGAAGGCTACGGCGAGCCCCTTCACGAGGGTCATGTCTCGCCGGTCGTCAAAGTCGTAGCTGACGGGCACACCGGTTTCGAGCAGGAAGGAGAAAAGGGTCCTGCAATCCAGCAGGTTCACGGCATGGACCAGGGGTCTGTCGCGAAGGCCCGTGAAATCGGCCGCCGAAGGGACGTACTGTTCGGCGGCACCCTCGACGAATCCCACGAAGTGCCGTTCGCCGGCCTCCAGACGGATCTCGGTCAGCGAGGTGGGCCCGCTCACCCGGTGCACGTGGTCGACGCCGACGCCGGCGCCCAGCAGGGCCGCGAGGATCTGCCGGCCCCCCGTGTCGTCGCCCACGGCACCGAAGTAGTCGACCGAGAAACCACCCCGGAGCAGTCCTACCGCGACGTTGACGGCATTACCGGCGGCGAATCGGCGGCCGATAGGCGCGAGGTAGCAATCGACGCAGTTGTCACCGACGCAGGCCAGCGCCCTGTCCGGCGCATCGTTCCGGCGCGACGCGGTCCCTTGGCGGTCTTCCGGCGATCTCTCCCTGACCATCTGCCCCTCACTCGCGCCTCGAATGACAACGTTACCAACGATTCTCTTCACGATATCGTTGGCTGTCAAGACGAGAAGCGTCCCTTGTCGCACCATTCCTCGCCATGAATGCAGTCTTGCATTGGTAACGTTGTCACTGGTGTCGTGGTATCCTGCCGACATGGGTCCGAGAAGAGATGTGCGGTTGCGCGCGCCGACACTCGGCGACGTTGCCCGCGAGGCCGGCGTGTCGCCATCGACCGCGGCGCGGGCACTGGGCCACTATGGCTCGGTGAGCCCCCAGGCGCGGTCGCGGACCGAGGCCGCCGCAAGCCGCCTGGGCTACCGGCACAACAGACTGGCCAGCAGCATGATCACCGGCCGCACGCACACCCTCGCGTTCGTGGGAGCCGATATCGGCAACGTGTTCTTCGCACAGGCACTGCGCGGTGTCGCCGATGTGGCGCATGAGGCGGGTCTTGAGGTCGTGATCGCTAACAGCGACGAGGACCCGGCCCTCGAGTTGGCCGCCGTACGGACCCTTGAAGAGCGGCGCGTCGACGGCTTCATCATCGCCCCGGTCGGCGAGGGAGCGTCCGATCACATCGCCGGGCTGCTGGCACGCGGGACTCCGGTCGTCTTCTTCGATAGGAGCGTGCCGGGGATCGACGTCGACGCCGTGCTCATCGACAACGTGCAGGCGGCACGGTCCGGAGTGCAATGGCTCTGCAGCATGGGGCACAAGCGCATCGGACTCATCACCACCGGTCTGGGCGATGGTGACCCGACCGAGCTGCTCGAACGCATCGCGTTCGACCCCCGGCCGGCATCGACGACCGACGCCCGCGGCGCCGGCTATCTCGCGGCCTTGCGCGCCGCCGACCTACCCGTCGATCCCAGCCTCATCGTGGACGCCGCCTACAGTCGCCGCGACGCAGCCGCGGCGGTCGCTGACTTGCTGCGCCGCGACTCACGGCCGACAGCCCTGTTCACGGTCGATAACCTCATGACGCTCGCCACCTACGAGGCGATACAGCAGAGCGGGCTCCGCTTTCCCGAAGACATCTCCCTGCTGGGATTCGACGACCTGGAGTGGACGACCATCGTGCGCCCGACGCTTAGCGTGATCGCTCAGCCGGCCTACGACCTCGGTGCCACGGCAGCCCGCAGGCTTCTTGACCGTCTGGCCGGCGACACAGCACCGCCGCAGCTCTCGCTGCTGGGCGCCACGCTGATCGAGCGCGACTCGGTGTGCCCTCCGGGTGGGTGCTAGCAGACAGCTCTCGAACTCGCGTCAGGGCTGTCGCGGCTCCTGACGTAAGCAGTCAACGCGCCCAGGCCGTCAGGCAGCCCGGCACGACGGGCGCGGCGCGGCAGCGCGCCACGCGTCGCGGGCATCTCTTGCGATACCGGAGTGGCCATTCGGGGCAGACTCTCCTTGCAGCCCGCCATCTCGCCCGGTATCACCGGGCCTGCGTACTCGACCACGGCGGGCAGAAGGAGGACGTCATGGCGGGCTGCCCTGGACGCGACCGCAGCAGTTGGACACCCGACGACATCTTCGACGTGGCCTGCCCGGCGTGCGGGACGCAGGTCGAGTTCTTCAAAGACGACAAGCGCCGCCGCTGCCCAGACTGCGGCGTTTGTATCGTCAACCCCAAAGAGGCGCGCAGCTGCGCCGACTGGTGCGCCTCGGCCGACAAGTGCTCGCTGTTTCGCGAGGCCGTGGTGGACACGCCGGGCAAGGCACCTCACAAGTAGACCCGGCGTTCAAGGCGCCCGGCTCACGAGCGGACCCGGCGTTCAGAGCACCGGGCTCACGAGCAGACCCGGCCTCAAAGCGCCCGCCTCACGATGAGTGCGCCGGCCGCGGCGCGGGGTTCGAGCAACGTACGCCGCGACACCGCCGAGCCGTAACTGGTATAACCATGAGCGCATGGAGATGTCCGCCTCAGTCACCTTCCTTCCCAACGGCACGTCGGTCACGGTCGAGGTCGGTTCCAGCTTGCTAGAAGCAGCGAGCGCGGACGGAGTCGAGATCGACGCCCCCTGTGGCGGCCAGGGCCGCTGCGGCCGCTGCAAAGTGCTGGTGCGTGGCGACGGTGTCAAGCGCCGCCCGAGCGCCTACCTGAGCGCCGACGACATCGCCGCGGGCTATGCGCTGGCCTGCCAGACGCAGGTCACGGGCGATGTCGCGGTGACCATCCCGGCGAACATGGCGCGGCTCGCCGGCACGCCGAGAGACCACGCGGGGGCCGAACCCGAAGCGCTTCCCGTGGCTTGCGACTGGCGGCACAACCCGGATGTTCGCTCGGTCGTGCTCACTATGAGCCCACCTTCGCTGGTCGACAATGTGAGCGACTCGAGCCGTCTGAGTCGCGCGCTCGCGGAGCAAGGGATCCCCGAGGTCCGCATACGGCTGTCTCTTCTCAAAGACCTCGCCCGCACGCTGCGCGCAGCCGACTGGAAGGTGACGGTCACACTCGAGATGGGCGACTGGGTGTACGACCTGCACCTGCCGCCCCGGATCATTGCCATCGCCGCGGGTGATGACGCCCCCGAGCCCTACGGTCTGGCGATCGACCTCGGCACCACGAGCGTCGTCGTGTACCTCGTCGATTTCGTCAGCGCCCGGGTAATCGACACCGCGAGCGCCTACAATCGCCAGATATCCTGCGGCGACGACGTGATCTCGCGCATCATCTACTCACAACGCGGTGACGGTCTCGCTCACCTGCAGCGCCTCGCGCTGGAGACCATGAACAGCCTCATCGACGAGCTCTGCGAGCGCAACGGCGTGGCTCATTCCGCGCTCTGCGAGGCGATCGTCGCCGGCAACACGACCATGACCCATCTGCTGCTCGGCCTCGACCCGAAGTACCTGCGCGAAGAGCCCTACATCCCGACGGTGTCCATACCCCCCAAGCTGCTGGCCGCCGACGTCGGACTCTCGCTGAACCCGCTGGCCCACGTGCACTGCCTGCCCGCGGTGAGCAGCTACATCGGCGGCGACATCACCGCCGGGGTCATCTCGTCGGGCCTGTTCGCGACCGACAAGGTCACGCTCTTTCTGGATATCGGCACCAACGGCGAGATCGTCCTGGGCACGAAGGACTGGCTCATCGCCTGCTCCTGCTCGGCCGGCCCGGCGTTCGAGGGTGCCGGCGTGCGACACGGCATGCGCGCCACGACCGGGGCGATCGAGCGCGTCTGGATCGACGACGCCAGCTACGAAGCGTCGTATCGGACTATCGAGGACGCCCCCGCCGCCGGCATCTGCGGAAGCGGCCTGATCGACCTGCTCGGCGAGCTCTTCATGACGGGCATCGTCGACCGGTCGGGTTGCATCGACCTTCGGCGGCGCGGCCGGCACGTGCGTGTCGGCGAGTACGGCCCTGAGTATGTGGTCGCCTGGAGCGCCGACACCGAAGACGGCCGCGACATCGCGATCACCGAACGCGACCTCACCAACCTGATGCGCGCCAAGGCGGCCGTCTACGCCGGCTGCGCGGTGCTTTGCGCGAGCGTGGGCGTCGAGATGTCGGACGTCGAACAGATCCTGATCGGCGGCGCCTTCGGCCAGTACATAGACGTCCAGAAGGCCGTGCGCATCGGCTTGCTGCCCGACCTGCCGGCCGAGCGGTTCACCTTTGTGGGCAACACCAGCGCTTTGGGCGCCTACATGACGCTGCTCTGCGTAGAGATGCGCCAGGAAGCGCTGCGCCTGGCCGATCGCATCACCTACATCGAACTCTCGGCCGACAACAGCTTCATGAACGAATACAACGCCGCCCTCTTTCTGCCCCACACCGACGACAGCGCCTTCCCCTCGGTCGCCCGCGAGGCCGAGGCGCGCCGCATGGCGGAGATGATCAGAGCGGAGTACGAAGATGATCCTAAGACATGGACTCCGCACGAGTGAGGCGCGCGGGCGGCAAGATCCGACGACGTCGCCGCGCGGCTGCGCCGGCGCGAGTCCTTCTCGCCGTGACCATCGCGACTGCCCTCGGGCTTGCCGTCGGTTCCTGCGGGAGCGCCGCGCAAGCGGCCGCGCCGCGCCAGTGGCGGGTCAGCGCCTGGACCGAGGGCGACGTCGCCTCTCTTCAGACCGCGACCCGGGCCCAGGCTCTTGACGAGGTCAGCGCCGACTGCTGGAACAGCAACCCCAACGGGACGGTCGACACGAGCGCCAGCGTGCCGGCCTTGGTCACCCTGGCCCACTCGAAGGGCTTGCGGATCCTGGCCACGGTCTCCAACTGGAGCAACCGCGAAAACGACTTCGACCCCGCCATCGCGGCGACGATCCTCGGTTCACGGAGCCGCGTCGCGCTCCAGGTGGCGACGCTCGTCAGCGACTGCGTCGCCGAGGGCTACGACGGTGTCGATCTCGACTGGGAGTCGCTCGCCCCGGCCCAACGAGACCGCTTCAGCCGGTTCGTCGCGCGGCTGGCCGCGGGACTTCACGCTCAAGGCAAACTCGTGAGCATCGCCGTCGCCGCCAAGACCGACGACCAGGGCACCTGGGACGGAGCCGAATCCGAGGACTACGCCGCCCTGGGAAACGCCGTGGACGAGTTCAAGATCATGACGTACGACTACAGCGGCAGCTGGTCGGGACCGGGGCCGATCTCACCAACGAGCTGGATGGAACGGGTCCTGCGCTACGCCGAGACACGGGTCTCGCCGGCCAAGATCTGGCTGGGCGTGCCGTTCTACGGCTGCGACTGGCAGGGTACGACCGCCGGCTCACCAGCGCCCGAGATCACCTACCGCTCCGCGCAGCGCCTCTTGCGCCGCTATCGCGCACGCGTACGCCATCTGAGCTGCGGCGAGGCGACCTTCACCTACAAGCGGGCTCGTGTTCGTCACGTGGTGGTCTTTCAGGATCGCGTGGCGCTCGCCGCCAAACTGGCCGTCCTGACCAGACTGCACCCGGGCATCGCGGGCATCTGCATCTGGCGCATGGGCGGCGAAGACCCGCGCTTCTGGACGTTGATCGACTCGAGACTGGGGCGCACGACGCGCTGACGGCGCGGGCGATGGTGCGTCGGTCACCTGGTCAGCGGCCCCTGGCTTTCGGCCTGCGCGTGCCGTGAGTTATGGCGTCGAACTCCTCGAGATACTTGCCGGACCCCTCGGCGACGCAGGTGAGCGGCGATT
>PMKK01000102.1 GCA_003157715.1 Actinomycetota bacterium | reverse complement strand
GACGTTGAGCGTGTCGACGTCGATCAGGATCTCGTTGTCGGCGCACTCCATCGTGTTGTCGATCTTCCAGGCCGGCTGCGGCAAAACGCCTTTGGGCTCTATGACGCGATGCGCTCCGAACTTGTTACCTTGCTTCACTTGCGACCTCACTTTCGTTGCCTGCACTTTTCGTGGCCGCCGGCGCGGCTTGCGCCGCGCCGGCGGCTCGGGTCTGCTGTTCGTTCACGCACTGTGCGTCGGCGCTCCTCGCGCTTTCGATCGTGCGCTTTGCGTTTGCGCCTTACGCTTCCAGCCTGATGACGCTGCCGGCGCCCTGGCCGCCGCCCACGCAGGCGCCCGTCAAGCCGATCTCCTGGCCGCGCTTCTGCAGCTCGTGGATCAGGGTCACGATCATGCGCGTGCCGGTGTTGCCGAGCGGGTGACCGAGCGCGATCGCACCGCCGTTGACGTTGACGATGTCGGCGTCGAGGCCGAGCTCGCGGGTGGCGAGGGCGGCGACGCAGGCGAAGGCTTCGTTCAACTCCGCGAGCTGGACGTCGCTGCTCTTCAGGCCGGCCTTATCGAGGGCCTTCTGAGCGGCCACTGTCTCGCCGTAGCCCATGATCTCGGCGGGTACCGCCGCGGTAGCGCAGCTCACCAACTGAGCCAAGGGCTTGAGGCCGAGCTCGGCGGCCTTCTTGCGCGAAGTGACGACCAGGGCGCTGGCGCCGTCGGCGATGGCCGAGGCGTTGCCGGCCGTGACAACACCGCCGTCCTTCTTGAACACCGGCTTGAGGCCGGCGAGCGCTTCAGGCGTGGTCGCGCGCGGGCACTCGTCGGTGTCGACGACCTTGGGATCGCCCTTGCGCTGGGGGATCGTCACAGGCACGATCTCGTCGGCGAAGCGGCCCTCGCTCACGGCCTTGCTGGCGTTGAGCTGGCTACGGTAGGCGACGTCGTTCTGGAGCTCCTTGCTCACGTCGAACTGCTCGCTCAGCTTCTCGGCCGTGAGGCCCATGTGGTAGCCACCGATCGCGCACCACAGGCCGTCGAGCACCATGGCGTCGTACATGGGCGCGGACGGCATTCCCATGCGGTAACCGCCGCGGCCGTTCTGCAGCAGCCAGGGCGCCCGAGACATGTTCTCGGTGCCGCCGACCAGGTAGATCTCGCCTTCGCCGGCCTTGATGTTGGCCGCCGCCCAGGCCAGCGCCGCGGCGCTGGAGACGCAGACGCGGTTGACCGTGACGGCCGGAACGCTGTCGGGGATGCCGGCCTTGAGCTCGGCCTGGCGGGCCGTGTTCTGCCCGAGGCCCGCCTGGATGACGTTGCCGAAGATGACCTCGTCGAGCTGGTCGCCGCTGACGCCGGCGCGCACGAGCGCCTCTTTCATGGCGACGGCGGCGAGTTCGGTCGCCGGCGTGCCGTCGAAGCCGCCCTGGAACTTGCCCTGGGCGGTGCGGACCGCTGAAAGGATGACGATATCGTTGTCTGCCACTGTGGCCTCCTGGACCTGCTAGGCGACCCCTTACGGGTTCTCGCGCGTCCTACGCGCCCTAAGGTCGCCTGGTTGAAGTTATGTACAAACTATCACGTCTGGGCGGTCTGGTTTTTGGCCCGTCTGGCCACTTCTTGCGCCAGGAAGGAGGCCACTTCGACAGGGGTCGTGCGTGGTCCGAAGCCGGCGTCGTAGCCGAGCTCCTTGGCGAAGGCGTTGTTGATGCGCGGCCCGCCGACGATGAGCACGAAACGCTCGCGCACGCCCTCGGCCTCGAGCAGCTCGATCATCTTGGTCAGGTTCTGCACGTGGATGTTCTTCTGGGTGACGATCTGCGACACGAGAATAGCGTCGGCGTGGCGCTCGAGGGCCGCTCGCAGGAGCTGCTCGCAGGGGATCTGCGAGCCCATGTTGAGGACCTCCATCTCAGGATAGCGCTCGAAGCCGTAGTTGCCGGCGAAGCCCTTCATGTTGAGGATCGCGTCGATGCCCACGGTGTGGGCGTCGCTTTCGATGGCCGCGCCGACCACCGACAGCTTGCGGCCGAGCTGCTCCTTGATGAAAGCATTGATGGCGTAGTAGTCCATCTCCTCGACGTCGAGGTAGTCGCCCTTGACCTCGTCGGGATCGATGCCGACCTCAGTGCGCCCGTAAGCGACATAGAAGGTGAACTCTGGGTCGATGGCCTTGCATTCGGCCACCGCGACATCGCGAAATCCGAGCCGCTCGAGGAAGGCCTTGCCGACGTCGGCGGACTTGACCGAGTAGGCGATCGGCAGCGTGAAGGAGAGCTGCATCAGGCCGTCGTCGCGGGTGTCGCCATAGGGCCGGACGATCATGACGCCACCTCCTTGGTCTCGCGCACCGACTCGCCCGGCGCGGGACCGGTCGGCGGTCCGCTCAGGCGGCCGTCACGCAGCGCCGCGAAGAACGGGTTGAAGTAGTCGGCGCCGATCTTGAAGACGCCGTCGAAGCCGCGGCCGCCGCGCGGGTCGCGCTTGACGTCGGCGAACTCGCCGTCTTCGAGCGCTTTGAAGAGGCCGATCCTCTGCACGTGTTCGAGCTGCTCCGCGGCTCGGGTCAGGACGTCGTCGGCGCGCTTCTCGATCATGCCGCCGGAGCGAAACTCGACCTCGTCGGCCAGGTGGCGGCAGGACTCGAAGACGTACTTGGCGTTC
>PMKK01000006.1 GCA_003157715.1 Actinomycetota bacterium | reverse complement strand
ACCGGCCTGCCGGTCTGCCTCGGCCAGGACGGCCAGGTCCTGCGCCGCGCCACGGTCTACGTGGCGCCCCACCCGTTCCAGATGGGCATCGACCGGGAGCGGCGCATCGTGCTGCGCGACGATCCGGCCGAAAACGGCCTGCGGCCCTCGGTCTCCTACCTGTTTCGCTCGGTGGCCGCCGCGGCGCCGCGGCGCACCGCCGCCGTGCTGCTCACCGGCATGGGCCAGGACGGGGCCCGGGAGCTGGCCGAACTGCGCGTCCGCGGCGCCATCACCGTGGCCCAGGACGAAGCCAGCTCGATCGTCCACGGCATGCCCGGCGAAGCGATCCGCCTGGGCGCGGCGATGTACATACTGCCGCCCGACGAGATCGCCGCCCTGCTCTCCAGCGTGACCGGCGCGGCGGCCTTGGGGCGCCGCGGCGCTCCGCCGCTGCGCCGACCGGTGGGGCAGACGCTATGAGCGTGGCCTCCGAGTATGCCGGCGTCGAGATCGTGATCGCCGAGGACAGCCTCACCCAGGCGGAACGCTTGCGCTACTTCCTTGAGAAGAACGGCTTCGTGGTGCGCGCCGCCGGCAACGGCCGGCAGGCGCTCGAGATGGTCGCCGAGCGGCGTCCGAGCCTGGTCGTCAGCGACATCGTCATGCCCGAGCTCGACGGCTACGAGCTCTGCCGCCGGCTGCGCGAGGACTCAGAGACCGCCGACCTGCCGGTGATCCTGTTGACGGCCCTGTCGGAGTCGACCGACGTGATCGGCGGTCTCGCCTCGGGAGCCACCGACTTCGTCGGCAAGCCCTGCAACGAGCAGTCGCTGGTGGCCCGCATCAGCCGCGCCCTGGCCAATCGCGAGCTGCGCCGCGACTCGGCGCCCGGCGACGGTGTCGAGGTGCTGTTCGCCGGCCGGCGCTACACGCTGCAATCGAGCACGACGCAGAACCTCGATTTTCTGCTGTCGTCGTTCGAGGACGCGATCGAGAAGAACCGCCAGCTAAACGAGGTCAACGGCCGCCTGAAGGGCGCCCTGCAGACGATCTCGAGCCTGGAGACACGCTACCAGAAGCTCATGGAGTTCAGCCCGGCGGCCTTGCTCGTGGTCGGTCTTGACGGTGTGATCTGGTTTGCCAACCAGGCGGCCGAGCTGCTCTTTCGCCGTGACGCCGAAGACCTCAAGGGCTCGCTGCTGCCCTTCGCCCTGGACTCAGCCGACGGCGAGATCAGCCTGCCGCTGGCCGGCGGCGAGNNGCGCGACCGTCGAGTTGCGGATCGTCGAGACGGCCTGGGGTGACGCCGCGGCCTGCCTCGTGTCGCTGTGGGACATGACCGAGAACGCGCGACTGCGGCGCCAACTCGAAGACCTTTCGGTCACCGACGAGCTGACGGGGCTGGCCAACCGGCGCGGCTTTCTCATGCTGGCTGAGCAGCAGCGCAAGCTGGTGAGGCGCGGCCACGCCATGGTCCTGCTGTACCTCGACCTCGACGACTTCAAGTCGATCAACGACACGCTGGGCCACCGCGCCGGCGACGACGCCCTCGTGGAGACCGCGCGGTTGCTGTCCACCTGCGTGCGCGAGTCCGACATCCTGGCGCGCATGGGCGGCGACGAGTTCGCCGCCCTGCTGGTCGACTCCGAGCCGGGCTTCGCCGAACTGGCTCCGCGGCGCGTGCAGGCCGCCTTCGAGCGGCGCAACGCCAGCCGAACGACGCCTTACGACCTGTCGATCAGCTGCGGCTCGGCGCCCTACCTGGGCGACGAACCGCGGTCGCTCGAGGAGCTGATCGAGTCGGCCGACGGGCTGATGTACGAGGCAAAGCAGGCCATGAAGGCCGGTCACGAGGGCACCATGACCGGCCTCTGACAAACGCCACCGCCACGCCCCGGCGAGCAGCCGGCGCGGGGCGCGACCGACCGCCGCCGCTCGGTCCGAACGACCCGGCGCGGCGACCCGACGAGACGCGACCGACATCGACAAACGGAGGAACAGTGAACCGCCAGATCAATCTCTTGCAGCGGATCTCGCTCAGCTTCGGCACGCTGATCGTGATCATGGTGGCGGTGAGCATCTTCTGCTTCGCCGGCCTGGTCTATGTGAGCAACAGACTGCAGGTCCAGCGCGACCGCCAGGTCCAGCTCGCGACCCTGACCGAGAAGGTCAAGGGCGGCTTCGCCACAGAGATCGACTCGGCTCGGGCGGTCCTGCTGGAGCACGCCTTCGGCGCCGCCCAGCACACCGACGTCGCGGCGGCGGCGGCGCCTGTCGACGCGGCTGAAGCCGCGCTGGGCAAGGTGCTGCCCGACCAGGCCAGCAGGGCCGCTTTCACGGCCTTCGAGGCCGCCTCGACCGGGTTCGACGCAGCTCACGCCAGGGTCGTCTCGCTGGCCCAGACGGGCGACTACCGGCAGGCCGCCCAGGTGGCGCAGCGGCAGCTCGACCCCGCCGGGGTCAAGGTGCAGCAGTCGCTCAGCGCTCTCGGCGCGGCCATCGACAGCAAGGTGTCCGCCGACCAGCACGGCCTCGACAACCTCATCTGGGCCGTAGGTATCGTGA
>PMKK01000196.1 GCA_003157715.1 Actinomycetota bacterium | reverse complement strand
TCCAGGCCAACCCGGCCACCTCTGGGGTCGACGGGTGACCACGCGCCAGGACGAACGAGCGCGGCCGACCACCGGGGGCGCGTCGGCGGGCCCACGCCTCGGCGACGCGGGGAAGCAAAGAATCGTCACCTGTCCTGGCTGCGTGACGCCGAGTACCTCGCTCGGTGAGCGACCCTCTGGTCGCAGCATTCAAAGCGACGAGTCGTCGAGTGTCAGCGACGTGGCGAGCCCGATGGTGAACCTATGCTGATCGACGGAGTCAGTGAAACTGGCTAGGTGGAACGCCCCCGCTCCACTTCGGCTGAGTCACTGGGGAACCAAGCTGCTCGAAGCCTGCCGACAGTTCTGATCCGCTCTGGACGCGACGGGGGTCCGAGCGTCGTCTTCGTGAGAGCCGCAGCCCGTGATCGCCGCCGTCGATGCCGTCGCCCACCGGCCGCCGCGATGCCGACAAGACGTCCACTGACGATGCCCTCATCATTGAGTAATTCGGGTTACAGACGTGGGGTCTGAGTCCGCATTCTCTCGCGCGCTGGTGTTGGCGATCACGCAGACGCTTCCGAGTACGACTCCTCACCCTCGAGCAGATGAGAGTATGATGCTGTTAGTGTAAGGGACCATGCTGGGGTCGATCGGGAGGCGCCGAGAAGGTACTCCCTGGGGTTGGGGGGATGTCGCCGTGAAGAGAAGTCCGCTGATAGTTTGTTTTCTGATCATGGCCCTTCTTGTGCTTGCCATGATGTGCTCCTCTGCGGGAGCTTTCGTCTCCACTGGCGATGGCAGCTGGGTCCTCCAACAGTCGCTGCCATCGGGGTGCGACTTCAGGGGCGCTTTCTTCACGGACGCTCAGCATGGTTGGGCGGTGGATACCACGGGCTGGATCTCGACCACGTCAGATGGCGTCAATTGGAGTCAGAACAGTAACATCGGTCCGGCCTACGCGTACGCAGTCTCGTTCCCCGACGTCCTCCACGGTTGGATAGTGAGCACTA
Organism: Actinomycetota bacterium; assembly: GCA_003157715.1. The sequence goes on along the minus strand of PMKK01000196.1, from coordinate 33,035 downwards.
ACGGTATCGCCGCGAGCGGCGATGGCGGTGCGACGTGGACGTCACAGGACTCGAGCGCAGCTTCTGGGTACCTTGACTGGGTCGCCTTCCCCGATGCCGCACACGGCTGGGTCGTCGGTTTCAACGGCACCATCCTTGCCACCGTCGACGGTGGCGCGCACTGGGATGCGCAAAGGTCGGGCACGCCGCAGACACTGTTCGGCGGTTCTTTCCCCGATGCCACACACGGCTGGGTCGTCGGTGACAACGGCACCATCCTTGCCACCAGCGACGGCGGCACGCACTGGACCCCGCAGAACCCCGGCACTGCCGTCGAACTGGCCCGTGTCTTCTTCACTGATGACTCCAATGGCTGGATCGTGGGTGATCTTGGCACGATCCTTGCCACGAGCGACGGCGGAGCTCACTGGAGCCCGCAGAGTTCCGGCACGATCCAACCGCTGGACGGCGTCACGTTCAGCGACGCCCTCCACGGCTGGGCAGTGGGCAAGGGTGGCACCATCTTGGCCACGACCGATGGTGGTGCTCACTGGAACCCTCAGGACTCGGGAACCACAGAGTGGCTGCACGCCATCTGCGTCCCAGACGCCGTTCACGGCTGGGCGTTCGGCGAGAATGGCTCGGTCTTCGCCACTCGGACGGGCGGCATCGCCCCGCCCCTCACGGTCGCCAGCGGCGTCCTCAATCGGGCCTGGTACAACCATCCCTTGAGTGTTGCGCTGACGGCGTCTCCCAAAGCCAATCCCGTTGCTTCCGTCACCTACGGTCTTGACGGCGCACCTTCATCTACCGTCTCCGGCGCGAGCACGAAGGCGCCGATCCCCGTCAATGTCAGCACCCACGCCAATGATGGGGAACACGTACTCTCCTATACGGCCACTGACAGCTTCGGATTGGCGCAGTTCGACAGCACGCTCGCTGTCAACATCGATACGCGCCGACCGACGACCAGCGCGCCCTGTGCTGCCAAGGCGAGACGCGGCAAGACGGCAACCCTCAAGTACAGGGTGGCCGATGCAAGCCCGAACGGTGGCACGGCGACGGTGAGACTCAGTATCAGGAACTCCTCAGGCAAGGTAGTGAAGACCGTCAAGCTGGGCAGAAAGTCGCTCGGTAAGATGCTTGCCGCCACCTTCACGGTACCGCGCACGTGGCGAGCCGGCACCTACCGTTTCTTTGTCTACGCCACCGACCAGGCTGGCAATGCGCAAGCTACCGTGGCACACAACCGCCTGACCGTGAAGTGAAGGCCCAGCGGACTGAGCCGAACCTTCCGGGTGCCGCTTGCCGCCGCGTGCCGTCGTTGTCAGCCGCTCACGGCTGCCGCTCAACTGCCGACATGTTGCCGCCGAGACGCCTCAACACGGCCCCACGCGCCTGACTGCATCCGAGCACCGAGTCTGGTCAAGAACCATCTCCAAACACGGAGACCGTCTCTAGAGCCGCACAGTGCGGCACAATCACGTCCCGCTAACTACCGCCAGGCACGCCCAATTCACGTCTGCATCTCCCCTTGACGTACGCGTGCTTCATTACTACATTACTACAGTAATGAACCAAGGGACGAGCCAAACCAGGAGCGACCGGGGAGTGGACCATGCTCGATGACGGAGCGCCGCTCTTCTCCCAGATCGCCGAGCACCTCGCCGACGAGATCGCGGGCGGCACACTGGCCGAGGGCGAGCGCGTGCCGTCGAGCAACGAGCTCGCGGCCTACTACCGGATCAATCCGGCCACCGCGGCCAAGGGCATCAACATGCTGATCGACGACGGCTTGCTGGAGAAGCGCCGCGGCATCGGCATGTTCGTGAGCACCGGCGCCCGTGATCGCCTGCTCGACGCGCGGCGCAGGCGTTTTGCCGAGCGTTACGTCGAGCCGATGGTCATCGAGGCCGTGCGGCTCGGGATCGACGCCGATGCGCTGGTCGGGCTCATCCGAAAGTCCAGTTTTGCCAAGGGAGGTATCAAGGTATGACCCCGCAGATCTCGGTCACAGGCCTGAGCCGCCGCTACGGTGACCAGCTTGCCCTTGACGACGTGACCCTCGACATCGAAGGCGCCTCCATCACCGGGCTACTGGGTCGCAACGGCGCCGGCAAGACCACTCTCATGCGCATCATCGGCGCCCAGGAGTTCCCTTCAGCCGGCAGCGTCCGAGTCCTCGGTGCCGATCCGATCGAGAACGATGCCGTCCTGCGCCGGATGGTGTTCATCCGCGAGAACCAGGCCTACCCTGACTTCAAGGTCCGCCATGCCGTCAGGGCGGCGTCCTGGTTCTACCCCGGCTGGAGCGGCGACCTGGCAGAGACCCTGCTGGCGGATTTCGACCTGCCGATCGAGCGCGCGATCAAGAAGCTCTCCCATGGCATGCGTTCGGCGCTGGGCATCGTGATCGGCCTGGCGGCACGGGCCGACGTGACTCTCTTCGACGAGCCCTACGCCGGCCTGGACGCAGTCGCCCGCCACCGCTTCTACGACCGGCTGCTTGCCGACTTCGCGCAGTATCCGCGGACCGTGCTGCTCTCCACTCACCTGATCGACGAGGTCGCCGACCTGTTGGAGCGGGTAGTGATGATCGACCGTGGGCGCGTCGTGCTCGACGCCGCCGCCGACGAGCTGCGCGGCAGCAGGATGACCGTGAGTGGCCCGGCCGCGGCCGTAGAGGCTTTCGTGGCCGGCCGCGCCATCTCGAGTCGACGCAGGGTCGCCTCGCGGGAGTCGGTGGTCGTGGCCGGGATGCTCGACAGCGACGATCGGATCTGGGCTCAGGAGCTGCAGCTCAGCCTGAAGCCCCTCTCGCTGCAGGAGATGGTGGTCCACGCCGCCGGCGATGCCGCAGAGGATCTCAAGGAGAGGACGAGCGCATGAGCGCGTGGGTCAACGTCATCCGTTATCAGTTGCTCAACCGGGGTTACGTGGTCATGCCCTGGGTCACCGTATCGTTCATCTTCACCGTCGAACTGATCGTCCTGGCCCTCATCCCCGCCGGGCACAGCGCGCATCGCTACGTCGGCGGGCTGGCGTCGATCTACGTCGTCTTCTTCGTCTGCGGCCTGCTGAGCATCACCCGGTCACTGGCTTTGGGACTCAGCCTCGGTCTCAGCCGGCGCTCCTACTACCTCGGCACCGTCCTGCTGGGGGTCACCCTGGCCACCTTCTACGGCCTCGTCCTTACGATGCTGCAGGTCATCGAGCGGGTCACGGGCGGCTGGGGGGTGGCCATCGGCTTCTTCCAGGTGCCGTACATCCTCAATGGGCCGTGGTATCTCACCTGGCTGACATCGGTCGTGGTCCTGACGCTCTTGTTCGTCGGCGGGATCTGGGTCGGGCTCGTCTACCGGCGCTGGAACGTGATCGGCCTGTGGGCCTTCGCCGCCTGCCAGACCGTTGTGCTGCTGGCCGGAGCGCTCGTCGCGACCCGGGCTCACGCCTGGCAGGGCATCGGCCGTTTCTTCACTGCCCTTAGCGCCGCCGGGCTCACGGGTGTGCTCGCCGCCGCCGCGGTCGTGCTGCTGGCCGGCGGGTACGCCACGATCCGCCGCGTGACCGTCTGAGCTGAGAAAGTCGCCCCGCAACGATGCCGGCCTGTCGGCAGGTCCCGCCCGCGAGCCGGTCGGGTCTTCCCGCTGCGGCTCGGCCCTTCGAGTGGCCTAGACCTCGGCGGTGCGTTGTGCCGTGACGAGGACGGCGACGGTGCTCGAGCGGATCGGCCGACCGAGTCTCTCGTGCAGCTCCACGAAATCGCTCTGCAGGGCTTGGCGCTGGTCCGCTGAAAGCCGCTGGTAGAACGACGCCGTGCGCAGCAGCGCAGTGATCTCGTCGGCGGTCTGTTCGAGGAGCGTCGGCACGCTCGCGATCTGCACGTTGCGAAACAGGGGGCCGGCGTGGCTTCGCGCCACGTCGTGGCAGCCGATCCACGCCCACGCCTCAGACACGTTCTCACGGCGCTGTCTCACCCCGGCGGACATGGTGGCGAGATCCCTGGAGCGCGGCCAACCCGCGGCGATCTCCGGTGCGACCCTTGCCAGGACGGACAACTGCGCTTCCTGATCGCGGATGCCGCGCTCCTCCCGGAGCCCGCAGTACTGGACGAGCGCGAGTGTCCCGCTCGCAACGAGCGCGTCAGCCGCTTTCTGCCAGCTGACCTCGGGGTCGAGCCACTGAAACGCGGCTGCCGAGAACACGGCTCGGAAGTGCTTGCGGGGAAGCCGCGCGTCCTCGAAGCGCGCGTTCACGAACTCCACCTCCCCGGGGCCTTCAAGCTTCTGCTCGGCGAGCGATAGCAGGTGCTCCCCTGGCTCGATCGCCGTCACGTGAAGCCCCCGGGCGACGAGACTGCCCGTCAGCTGACCGCTGCCGCACCCGACCTCGAGCACCCGATCGCCGCCCCCGATGCCCGCGACCTGACAGGCATGGTCGACGAGCTCGTCGGGATACGTCGGGCGGCTGCGGTCGTAGTCTGCCGCCACCTCATCGAATGCCTTGCCGTAGCGCCGTGCGGAGGTGCCGCTCACTCCAGGGATTCTGCCGTGTCGGTCGGCGCGGGTCGAGCGGTGAGGCGGCGCTCCTGCGGGGCCCCCGCGGTCAAGAGCGGATAGATGATGGTCTCGAGCGCGCGGCGGAAGTGGGCACGGCCCGGACTTTCGCCAAGCAAGATCTGCAAAACGTGCAGGCCCATCATGACGTCCGGCAACAGCTCGAGGTCGCGCTCGGCGGGGATCTCTCCTCGCCCCACCGCGCGCTGCAGCACTTCGTGAAACACTCGCCGGAAGGGCAGGTTGTCGGCGAGTGTCGCACTGAGATCGGCATCATGAGCGGCGGCGGTCGCCAAGCCGACGAACACGCTCATCTGGCGTCTGGCAGACTCGTCGAAATCGGGGATCGCCGCGAACACCGCTTCGATGTCCCCGGCCAGCGAACCCGTGTCGGGAACCGCCATCGGCGTCTGCTCTTCGCGCCACGCGTTAACGGCGTCGACGACCAGCGCCGCCTTTGAGGGCCAGCGTCGATAGAGAGCGCCTTTGCCGGCGTGGGCGCGGCTGGCGATCTCGTCCATGCTGAGACGGTCGTAGCCAAGCTCGCCCAGACCCTCGAGAGCCGCTCGCATGATCGCCGCGTCTCGCGTGGAATCGAGCGGCCGGCCCCCTCGCCTGCCTCGAGGCGCTTCGTCGACCTGGTTGTGCGCAGTGCTCACGCAACGTATGATACACGAAGATACGGAACGGTACCGTTCCGTTACTTTGGAAAGGAGGTCACGACCTTGAAGACGTTCGGTGCGCGCCGCTGGTGGGCGCTGGGGGCGATCGCGCTCGCGGTACTGGCCGTCGGTCTCGACGTCACAGTCCTCAGCGTCGCCCTGCCCACCTTGGCCGGCGCGTTCAAGGCATCCGAGTCCGACTTGCAGTGGTTTTCCTCGGGCTATGCCCTCGTGCTTGCCGCGGCCATGCTGCCGGCCGGCTGGCTCGGCGATCGCTTCGGGCGCAAGAAGGTCCTTTTGTGCTCGCTGGCGCTCTTCGGCATGGGTTCGGCCGCTTGTGCACTTTCGACCTCGGCGGCCGCGTTTCTTGCCAGCCGCCTGCTGCTCGGGCTCGCCGGCGCCGGCGTGATCGTCATGGCGATCTCTGCTGTGACTGTGCTCTTCTCTGCCGAGGAGCGCCCGCGCGCTGTGGGCATCTGGGGGGCGGCGAACTTCCTCGCCTTTCCCATCGGCCCCATTCTGGGGGGATGGCTGCTGACGAACTACTGGTGGGGCTGGGTGTTCCTTTTGAACGTGCCGGTCGCCGCCGTTGGCCTCGTCGCCGTGGTCGCGCTCGTGCCCGAGTCACGGGCGCCGCTGCGTTCCCGACTGGACTGGCTCGGCGCAGCCCTCTCGAGCGGCGGGCTCGGCGTGCTGACCTACGGCATGATCGAGGCCGGCCAGCTGGGCTGGGGCTCGCCCCGTGGCCTGGCCGCCATCGCCCTGGGCCTCGCCCTCATAGTTGCCTTCTTCTTTTGGGAGGGACGGCTCTCGCGGCGGCCCGGTGGCCAGCCGCTCGTCGATCTCGCCCTCTTTCGCTCGGCCTCGTTTACCTGGGGTGTCGTCTGCATGACCATCATGACGCTCGCCATGATCGGCGTGATGTTCACCATGCCGCAGTACTTCCAGGCCGTTCTCGGCGCGAGCGCACAGGGCTCTGGCCTGCGTCTGCTGCCGCTCGTGGTCGGTCTGCTCGTCGGGGCCCTGCCCGCCGACCGTCTGGCGCGTCGGCTCGGCACCAAGCTCACCGCGGCGCTCGGCTTCGCCGTGCTGGCCGGCGGGCTGGCGCTCGGCTCTCAAACGAGCCTCGCCTCGAGCGAGCTCTTCATCGCGGGCTGGATGGCGTTCGCCGGCGTCGGCGTAGGGATCACCCTGGCCACCACCGCCTCGGCCGCCCTCTCCGAGCTCTCCGCGGAGAAGGCCGGTATCGGGTCAGGCGTCATGCAGGCGCTCAACAAAGTCGGCGCCCCCTTCGGTGCGGCCATCCTGGGCAGCGCCCTGAGCTCGGTCTACCAGAGTCATCTCCATCTCTCCGGGCTCCCGGTCGCCGCCGCTGCCGCACTGCGCGGCAGCGTCTTTGCCGGGCTTGCGGTGGCCGGCAAGATCGCCTCGCGGTCCCTCGTCCATGAGGTACGGGGCGCCTTCGTCTCCGGTATGGATGCCGCCCTGTGGGTGTCGGTAGGGTTCGCCTGCGCCGGGGTGGCCTGCGCCCTGATCTTCCTGCCCGACCGCCGCACCGCGCACGATCCCGCTGCCGTTGCGTGTCAAGCAGAAGAGAGGTCGGAAGCCGACCATGAACGGCCGCTTCCAGGGAGAACGTGACGTCGCCGCCGCCTGGTCGTTCTCGGCGCATTCATAGATATGCGCCGCCGCTGTATCCTGTGCTGCCTATCTGCTAGCCTTTTGCGCATCCCAATAAAGGCTCAGGTCCATGTGGACGCGGCGGAGGAGGGGTCTCTTTGTGTTCCAGCGCTGGAGGACTGGCGTCTTCTGAGGTCGCCAGGTCAAGCAAGGCCGGCGCGGTAGTCCACCTCACGGTCAATGGCCGCGAGCGCGCGCTCGTCACCGGCAAGGACTTCGCCCCCGACGCCTCGCTCGCCGAGGTACTGCGCGACGTCCTCGGCCTGACCGGCGTCAAGGTCGCCTGCGGCCAGGGCGCCTGCGGTGCTTGCACGGTCATCATGGACGGCAGGCCGGTACTTTCCTGCATGACGCTCGCGGCCGGCACCGATGGTGCAGTCGTCCACACGGTCGAAAGCCTGGGCGAAGACGACCCCCTGATCATGGCCTTCGCCAACCAGTCGCAGCCTGGGCACGGCACGGCCATTCAGTGCGGTTTCTGCTCGCCCGGCATGGTGATGACGGCGAAAGCCTTGCTCATGCGGAACCCGAAGCCCACGAGCGACGAGGTGGTGGAGGCACTCGCCGGCAACATCTGCCGCTGCGGCTGCTACCCAGGCATCGTCCAGGCTGTGCTCGCCGCGAGTGCGCTGGGCGCGCCTGATGGGCTCGTCGCGCCAGCCGCGCCCGTCGACGATGAGGGCGCGGGCGGCGAGTGATGGCAGGCGGCAAGGACTCCTCTACGGACGGCCGGTTCGTCGGCTCGTACAGCCCACGGATCGACGGCGCGGCCAAGGCCAGCGGCCGCGCCGACTTTCTCGCCGATGTGGCCGTGGGCCTCAGGTCGCAGGGCCTGCTCTACGCGCAGTGTCTCCGCAGTCCGGTGCCGAGCGGCAGGATCGCCGGTCTCGACACGGCTGCCGCCGAGCGCGCCCCCGGCGTGCACGCGGTGTTGCGCTGCGACGACCCCCAGGTCACCTGCCTGAAACCGACCAACGCCGGCTGGACGCCGTTTTTCACGGCGTCCTACGACCGCATGATGTGGCCCGCCTACAGGGACCGTCGGGTGCTGAGCGACACGGCGCGCTGGGCGGGCGACGAGGTCGGCGTGGTGATCGCGGCCGAGAGCGCACGCGCCGCCCACGACGCGCTGGGCGCCATGAAGGTCGTCTGGGAGGAGCGCCCCTTCGTGCTCGACATGTGGGAAGCGCTCAAGCCGGGTGCTCCCCTCCTGCATCCGGAGATCAACCCCGAGAGCAACCTCTTGCCGCCGCAGGAGCCGGTCACCAGCCCGGTCTTCCTTGACCGGGGGGACATCGAGCAGGGCTTCGCCGCGGCCGACGTGGTCGTCGAGATCGAGACGCGCTACCACAACCCCGATCACGGCTGCCTGGACACCCGCGGCTGCATCATGCAGTGGGACGGCGACTCTCTCACGTGCTGGACGAGCTTCTATCAGGCCGATCAGACACGGATGTCGCTGGCGACCATGCTGGACATCCCGCTGCATCGCATCCGCGTCATGAACCCGTACATCGGCGGCAACTTCGGCCGTGGCAACCAGGGCGACCAGCCGTTCCTCGTCTTCACGGCGCTCCTCGCGAAGCGCTGCGACGGGCGGCCGGTGATGTACCGCATGAGCCGGCGTGAAGACTTCCACGACACGCGCACGGCGGCGACCTACGAGATGAAGGCCGGCGCCAGGGCCGACGGCACCATCGTCGCCCTGCACTCCAGGGGCTACGGCGCCTCCGGGGCGTACGCCGACCACACCATGGCCACCATCGACTTCGTCCCGCGCGAGTTCGCCGAGCTCACGCTCGCGCCGATCCCTAATCTTCGCATGGAGGCGCGAGCGGTCTACACCAACACCATCCCAGGCGGCGTGAAGCGCGGCATCGGCAACAACGAGATCAATCTCGCCTGGGGCCAGATCCTCGACGACCTCGGCGAGAAGCTCGGCATGGACCCACTCGAGATCGCGCGCAAGAACTGCGGCCACGAGTGGGGCACCGTGCCCGACCCGAGTGTCGACGCGGTACTGCGCGAGGGCGCCCAGAAGATCGGCTGGGAGCGGCGCACGGCGCCGCCGGCCGATCCCCTGTCCGGACCCCCCAAGAAGCGCGGCATCGGCTTCTCGATCCACAACACCTGGCACGCCGCCTGGCAGGAGCTGCCGCGCGGCCCCATCCAGGTGCGGATCAAGCTGAATCCCGACTGCTCGGTCGTGCTCGACGCGCCGACCGCCGAAACGGGCACCGGCTCCAGCAGCTGCAACGTCTTCGCCTGCGCCGACGCGCTCGACTTTCTCGCCGTCACGCCGGCCGACATCAGCTTCATCGCCAACACCGACACCGAGCGCGGCCTCAAGGACCAGGTGCAGACCGATAGCGCCGTCTCCTACGTGCAGGCCGAGATCATGCACAAGGCCGCGGCGGTGCTGAAAGACAAGCTGACCGCGACGCTGGCCGAGGCGCTCGAGGCGCCCCGCGACTGCGTCGAGGTACGCGAAGGTTTCGTCTATCGCAACGACAGGCCGGACGACGAAGGCCGGACGGTGAAGAGCATCCTCCTGGGCCTGTCGCATCTCGTGCCGCTGGTCGCCGACGTGGCCGAGACCCTGCCGACCGAGGTCACCGGCTGCCCGTTCCTGGCGAGCTTCGTCGAGGTCGAGGTCGACACGGAGACCGGCGAGATCGAGGTACTCGAGATCGTGCAGGTCAACGACTGCGGCAAGGTGATGTATCATGCCGGCGCCGAGGGCCAGCTGATCGGCGGCCAGGCGATGGCCAAGAGCGAGACGCTGTACGAGGAGATCGTCTACGACGAGCGCACCGGTCTGCCGCTCAACTTCAACTGGGTCGACTACCACATCGCCACCATGGCCGACGCGCCGCCGGTCGACCCCGTCCTGCTCGAGGTGTGGAAGGGCGCCGGGCACTATCCGGCCTGCGGCATCGGCGAGTCGGTCACGACGGCGACTCCCTGCGCGATCGCCAATGCCGTCTACAACGCGATCGGCGTGCGAGTCAACGAGCTGCCGATCACGCCGGACAAAGTGCTGCGGGCGATCGGGCGGATCGAAGGCGGCGCCCGATGAGCGAGATTCGCTACGAAGCCGCCTCCTCGCTTCGGCAGGCGGTCGAGCTGCTCAGCCAGGCGAGCGGAAGGGCGCTCGCGCTCGCCGGCGGCACCGACGTCTTCGGCACGCTGAAGGACGGCATTCACGCCGATCGCGACGGCGTCGTGCTCGTCGACCTCAAGACCATCCCCGGCCTGGACAAGGTGTCGGTCGAGGACGGTGAGCTCGTGATCGGCGCCATGGCGCGGCTCGCCGACGTCGCCGCCGACGATCTCGTCCGCGAGCGCGCTCCCTTGCTGGCACAGGCAGCCGGGCTGGTGGCTTCGCCGCAGCTACGTGAGATGGGCACGGTCGGCGGCAACCTCTGCCAGGAGCCCCGCTGCTGGTACTACCGCTACCCCGGCGACGTCTTCCACTGTCACAGAAAAGGCGGCGAGCTGTGCGCCGCGGCCGTCGGCGACGACCGCTTTCATTCGGTCTACGGCGCGGCCCGTGTCGTCGACCCGCCGTGCACGACCGCCTGCCCCAACGACACCGCGATCCCAGCCTACCTCGAGAAACTGCGGCGGCTCGACGCCGACGCCGCCGCCCGGGAGCTGCTCGCGCAGAACCCGATGCCGGCGATCACCGGCCGCATCTGCCCTCACCTTTGCGAAGACGGCTGCAACAGGGCCGAGCTCGACGAGCCCGTCTCGATCCGCAGTCTCGAACGGCGCGTCGGCGATCACATCCTTGCTGAGCCGCGGCTCTTCCTCGAGGGCTGCGCGCCGTCCACCGGAAAGCGGGTCTCCGTCGTCGGCTCCGGTCCGGCCGGACTTGCCGCCGCCTTCTATCTGCGCCGGCAGGGCCATCGCGTGACAGTGATCGAGCGCGAGTCGTTCGGCGGCGGCATGCTGAGCCTCGGCATCCCGCCGTTCCGGCTGGATCGCGATGTGGTAAGCGAGGTGCTCGGCCTGTACGAGAAGCTCGGCGTAGAGTTCCGCTTCGGCGTCGAGGCGGGGCGCGACATCGCGCTCGACGAGCTGCGGGCCGAAGCCGACGCCGTGGTCGTCGCCTGCGGAGCCTGGCTGAACCCACGGATCGGGATCGACGGCGAGGAGCAGGCCGTCGCGGGACTCGAGTACCTGCGGGAGGCCGCTCTCGACGCGGACCTGCGTGAGACGGGCACGGTCGTGGTCGTCGGCGGCGGCAACGTGGCGGTCGACTGCGCCATGACCGCCGTCGCCCGCGGGGCCGCCAGCGTCGTCATGGCCTGTCTCGAATCACGTGAGGAGATGCCGGCCTTCGAGTGGGAGATCGAGGAGGCGCGTGAGCGGGGCGTCGAGCTCAGACCCGGCTGGGGTCCGAAGGCGATCCGGATTGAATCGGGCGCCGTAGCGGGCGTCGACCTGGTGCGGTGCGCGAGCGTCTTCGACGAGAACGGCGTGTTCTGCCCGGCCCTTGACGACTCCGTCACGGACCACGTCGCCGCCGACAAGGTCGTGCTGGCCGTCGGACAGAGGGTCGACCGCGGGTGGTACGCGGACGCGGTCAGCGCCGCGGTCAGCGCCGCGGTCAGCGCCGCGGACGGCGAAACGGACGGCGAAGCGGACGGCGAAGCGAGCCCGGCTGAAGCCGGGCACGGCGCGGCGGAGGCCTCGCGCGGATGGGCGGGCGTGGTCGTCTGCGGCGACGCCCAATCAGGGCCGGCGACGGTCGTCGAGGCCATCGCCTCCGGCCGCCGCGCGGCGGCGCAGGTCGGTCAGCGCCTTGCCGGCGCCGACTCAGTGCTGCCTGGAGACGCGCTGCCACACAGCGACGGCGCTACAGACTCCGCTTGCCTCCAGCAGTACAATGGCGCCCCGGACTCCGCGGGTGTCGTGCAGTACGATGGCGCTCCGGACCCCGCGAGTGTCGTGCAGTACGATGGCGCCTCAGGCCTCGCATGCGCGTTCCTCGCGCACGACGTGGCCGGCAGCCGGCCTTCACCGCGCGCGCTCGCCGGCGAGCCGGCCGGCCTCTCGTCTCGTGGTGCGGCCGCGGCCGCCCTGGCCGGCGACGAAGCCGCCGTCTGCGAAGCGAAGCGCTGCCTCAACTGCAGCTGCCTCGCCGTCTCGCCGTCTGATCTGGCGCCGGCCCTCATGGCTCTCGACGCTCGTGTCGTGACGACCATGCGCGTCCTCAAGGCCGCCGAGCTCTTCGCGGCGTCGCTTGGCGGCTCGACCGTGCTGGAGTGCGGTGAGCTCCTTCTCGCCGTTCGCGTCCCGCTCAGGGCCGGGAGCCAGGGCGCGGCCTTCAAGAAGTTCCGGCCGCGCAAGTCCATCGACTTTCCGGTCGTCAACGCCGCCGTCGCGCTCACGATCACCGGCGGCACGATCGCCGACGCGCGCGTCTGCGCCGGCGCCGTCGCGCCTGTGCCGTTGCGCCTTCGTGCGGCCGAGCAGGCTCTGGCGGGTCAGCGGCCTGTCGCCGAGGTCTTCGCCCGGGCGGCCGCGGTCGCCGTCGCTGGCGCGCGGCCGCTGCACAAGAACGCCTACAAGCGCCAGATCCTCGAGGTGCTGGTCAGGCGCGCCCTCGAAGAGGCCGCGGGTCTGGCGGGCGCGCCACTTCGTGATCCAGAAGCCACTACGAGCGGGGAACAAGGGGGACGAGCATGAGCGAAGGACAGTCCGGGCCGACCAACCGTCTGGTTCGAGGGAAGCTCTCGCGCGGCGCGGTCCTGTTTCAGTCGGTGTCGCTGATCGCGCCGGCCGCCGGCATAGCGACGGCCGCCATCATCGCCGCCAACTTCGTCGGCGGCGCCATGCCGCTCGCCGCCGTGGTGGCCGTGCTCGGCGCGCTGTGCGTCGCCGTCTCCGTCAGCCAGTTCGCCAAGCACCTGCCCTCGGCGGGAAGCGTCGGCACCTTCGTCGCCAAGGGGCTCGGCGGACCGTTCGGGTTCTGGAATGCCTGGATGTACACGATCGCCGAGATCCTGGTCGTCACCTTCGTCTCGCTCATGTCGGGCAACATCGTGGCCGGCGTCATGAACTCGGAGTACAACTGGTCGTTCAAGGCCACCTGGATCGTCATCAGCGTCGCCGTGCTCGTGGCCGTCACCATCATTCACGAGCTCGGCATCACCGTCAGCGCGAACGTGCAGCGCGTCGTGAGCATCATCGAGATCCTCTTCTTCGTGGCGCTCAGCATCGCGCTGATCATCTCGGCCGGACGCCACAACACCCTCGGCGTGTTCACGGTGAAGTACGGCAACATCCCCGGCTACAAGGGCTGGGGCGGTATCTTGCCGGCGATCATCTTCATGGTGACCGGGTTTGCCGGGTTTGAGTCGGCCGCGTCTCTGGCAGAGGAGGCGCGTGACCCCCGCCGGGCGGTGGCCTTCGCGGTCATCGGCTCCATTCTGGCGATCGGTGCTCTCTACGTCCTGACGTCGTATGCGGCGACCGTCTACTTTGGCCCGACCCGCATGGGCACGTTCGCGGCGTTCAACGCAGGCGATCCGTGGACGGCCATGACGAAGCAGGTCTGGGGCGTCGGCTGGGTCGCGCTCTTCCTCATCCTGGTGAACTCGCTGTTCGCCTGCGCCAACGCCGGCACGAACGTGTCGACCCGCATGCTCTTCTCGCTCGGACGATCCGGGCTTCTGCCGGCGCGTCTGGGGCGTGTCCACAGCCGCCGGCAGACTCCCTTTGCGGCCTTGCTCGTCGTCATGCTGGCGGCGCTGTCCCTGTCGCTCTGGCTCGGCCTTCAGTACGGGCCGCTGACCGGGTTCGCGATCCTCGCGGTGACCTCTACCTCGTTCATCGTCAGCATGTACATCCTCGTGCAGCTCGCCTGCATCGCCTACTTCTGGCGCTTCCAGCGCCAGCACTTCAACTGGTTCCTGCACCTTGTCGTGCCCCTCGCCGGTATCGCGCTCTTCATCCCGGTGCTGCTGGCCGATCTGGGGATCCCGGTCCTGAGCTTCATCAGCAAGCTGTCGCCACCGCTCTCTTATGGCGCCTATGCGTCGTTTGCCGTGGCGGCCCTGGGTCTCGTCATCGCCATCTTCCTGAGCGTCTACAAGCCGGACCGGCTCGCGCACTTCGGCAGTGCCGTGCTTGGTCTCAGTGAGGAAGACGAGGCTGCCGGACGCGATGCTGTCGAACGTGAGGCTGCTGAAGGTGGGGTCGCTGCGGGCGAAGAGGTGGTTGCGGAATCCGCCTTGTCGTGAGGGCGCGAGGCGGCTGCCGAGGCCGGTACTGCGTCGCGCCGGACCTCGCGCCGAGCGATCAGTCTCGGACGGTCATGCTCCGGTGGTCACGCGCTGACGGTCACGCGCCGATCGTCACGGCTTTGAGCTCATCGAGCGACTCCCGGATGAGTCGCGCCAAGTCATGCTGGCCGACCTCGCCGATCCAGCGTCCGAAGGCGATCTTGAAGACGGCGATCCCCGCCTCGGCGGTCAGGCTCGCGGCCGGCTCCTTGACGCCGCGCCGGCGCAACGCTTCGGCGATCGCCGAGGCAAGCGACGCGAGCTTGATCAGCTCACGCTCCTGGAGCCCGACATTCGAAGCGATCACGGCCTGGCGCCGCCGGGAGTAGTCCCGGCGCTCGTCGAAGACGGCGCCGGCAGCTTCGAGAGCGGCGGCGACCGCGTCGATCGGCGCCGCGGAATCGGGTGCGCCGGCAACAGTGCTCACGAGAAGCTCCTGCAGTGACTTCGCGCCCGCGAACAGGACCTCGCGCTTGTCGGCGAAGTACCGGAAGAACGTGCGCTCCGTGAGGTCCGCCCGCTTGGCGATCTCCGCCACCGTGGTCTGTTCGAACCCACGCTCCATGTAGAGCTCGAGTGCCGCCCGCTCGAGCCGGCCGCGCGCGTTTGGCTCCCATCGACCCATAGCCGGATTGTACATGATGACAGTCGCCGACATCGGGTATACAGTGATGACGGTTACTGACATCGCATCTGTCCCAGAGCACAGGCTCTGAAACCGGGACAGTCCAACCACTGGAGGTACTCTCATGCGCATATTCGTCACCGGTGCGTCCGGCTGGATCGGCTCCGCCGTCGCTGCCGAGCTCATCGGCGCCGGTCATGAAGTCGTCGGCCTGGCTCGCTCTGATGCTGCGGCCACGGCTCTCTCTGCCGCCGGGGCAGAGGTGCGGCGCGGCACGCTCGACGATCTCGACGGCCTGCGCGGCGCGGCCGCTGCGTCTGATGGCGTGATCCACCTCGCGTTCAAGCACGATATCGCGTTCTCGGGCGGCTTCCAGGCCGCCGCCGATGCCGATCGCCGCGCCGTCGAGGTGTTCGGCGAGGCGCTGGCCGGCTCTGACCGGCCGCTCGTCATCGCTTCCGGGACGCTGGGCCTTGCGCCCGGGCGGCTGGCGACCGAACGGGACGGGCACGACCTCGATCCGGGTGTGGCGGTTATGGGCGGCGGTCCACAGACTCGGCACGCCACTGCCGAGTTCGTGCTCTCCCTCGCCTCGCGCGGCGTCCGCTCGTCGATCGTGCGGCTTCCCCCGACAAATCACGGCGACGGAGACAACGGCTTCCTTGCGGCCATCGTCGGCGTCGCCCGCGACGAGGGCGTCTCCGGCTACATCGGCGATGGGACCAGCCGTTGGCCCGCGGTGCACCGGCTCGATTCCGCGCACCTCTTCCGCCTTGCTGTGGAGAAGGCCCCGGCGGGGTCGACCCTGCACGCGGTGGCCGACGAAGGCGTGCCGATCCGCGACATCGCCGAGGTCATCGGGCGGCACCTGGACCTCCCGGTGGTCTCGATCGCCCCCGGCGACGCGGCCGGGCACTTCACATGGCTGGCCGACTTTCTGGCGCTCGACAGCCCCGCCTCCAGCACGCTGACACGCGAGCTGCTGGGATGGGAGCCGACGCGGCCCGGACTCATCGCCGATCTCGAGCAGGGCCACTACTTCGACAAGCCATCGGCCTGATCGACGCATCTCGGGAGTGGCGAAGGCGCCGTTCTCCGAAGTTCGCGCGGGTTCCTTGCGTGGATGGGTCGCCGTGGCCGAAGCGCACGACGCGAGCCTCCACTTCCTCGGTCCTGGACAGCGATCCGTCTGCCCGGCTGGTGGAGGTGTCGGCGGTCTGAGGCGCGAGGTGCGCGCCGGGCTGTCCGGTGCCGCGTCGCGATCAGCACGAGCCAGGAAGGCGATCGTCTTTCAGCGAGGAACGACCGCGAACGCCACGCGGCCGCTGGTTCGAACGTCGGTCGCTTGGTGGACCTCTGTGGGCAACTCTCGAACCTGCGAGACGGGCTGAAGCGCCGACTGGAGGTGTCACTCCAGCGTGTGCCGAATCGCCATGACATCGCTCATCCGGAAGACGGCTTGACCATCAGTCCGTGATGCCATATCGTGCGAACGAACATTCATTCTGAGGGGGACGATCCGTGACATCAAAGCTCTCACCCAGAGACGACAAGCAGAGGGCCATCCTCGAGGCAACCCTCGAGCTGGTCGCTGCGCGCGGCTTCCACGGCACACCGATGTCTCAGGTGGCCAAGAAGTCCGGCGTCGCGGTCGGAACCATCTACCGGTACTTTCCGGGCAAGGAAGACCTCATCAGTGCGCTCTATCTCGAGGTCAAGCGACGGCTCGCTCAGGCCGCGCTGCAGGTGTACTCGTCCCGGGCGCCCGCTGGCGACGGCTTCAAGCAGATCTTCGGCACCGTCATTCACTACTGTGTCGGGCATCCGCATGAACTGTCCTTTGCAGAGCAGTGCGACAACTCGCCTCTGATCAGACCGGAGGCTCGCGCTGAGGGGCTCAACCTGGCTCGACCGATCGAGGAGTTCTTCGCTCGGGCGAAGGCCGAGGGTCTGCTGAAACCCCTGCCCAACGAGGTCCTGGGCGCCATCGTCGCCGGCGCTGTGATTTCTTTGGCCAAGCTGCATCTGGCTTCTGGCTCCCCGGTGAGCGACGAGGCGCTCGATGCCGAACTCGAGGCGGTGTGGGATGCGATCAAAGCATGAAGTGCTTTCTTTGGCCGCGTCACGAATGAATGCTTACTCATCGAAAGTAAGGCAGCAGGGTGACTGAGACCGGGCAGCGGGAGCTCGGCGCCTCCGGACTCGTGGTGCCGGCCATCGGCATCGGGACCGACAGCTGGGGTGAGAAGCTGCTCGGCTATGGCAAGCGCTACGCGGCCGATGACCTCTTCGCCGCGTACCGCGCCTGCCTGGACGCGGGACTCAGCTTCTTCGACACGGCCGAGGGCTACGCCCGCGGGGACTCCGAGCGCTTGCTCGGCGAGTTTCGTCGCCGTGACGGGCGCGAGATCATCATCGCGACAAAGTTCGACAACCACGCCCTGTTCTCGCCGAACCGCAGACGCCGCAGTGCACGCTCCATACAGGAGGCATTGGACGGCAGCCTGCGGCGCCTGGGCGTCGAGCGCATTGATCTCTACCAAGTGCACTTCGCCCTCAAGCCTGAGGTGATCGATGAGTACATGGAAGTCCTGGCCGGCGCGGTCCAGGCTGGGAAGATCCGCACGGTGGGCGTGTCCAACTTCAACGCAGCGCTGATGCATCAGGCCCACTCGTCTCTCGCGGCGCGGGGCGTTCCGTTGGCCTCGAACCAAGTCAGCTACAACCTGCTCCACCGCTATCCAGAGACAAACGGTGTGCTCGATGCCTGTCGCGACCTGCGGGTAGCTCTCATCCCCTGCATCCCCCTTGCGGTCGGCATCCTCACCGGCAAGTACCGCCACGGCGCCGCGAAGCTGACGCACTTCCAGAGGCTGTTCTTCCGGCTTGGCGCGCTCGACCCGTTCAAGGAATGTCCAGAGCGGGGGTCGCTGGCAGGGCGGCTTCTGGCGAAACCGCGTGAGCTCCGCTTCGGAGCGCTGGAACCGATGTTCGCCGTCATCGAGGAGATCGCCGAGGCACGCGGCAAGAGCATCGTCCAGGTCGCGCTCAACTGGCTCCTGACCACCGACTCCTGCGTGATCCCCATCCCCGGCGCCAAGAATGAGCGCCAGGCGCGAGAGAACGCCGGCGTTCTTGGCTGGAGCCTCACTCAGGAGGAGCATGGCCGCATCGGCCGCGCCGAGGCTGAGGCAAGGTAAAGACCGACCCCGCGGTCGCGCCGCAACTCCGCGGGACACTCCGGTGGATTTCAGTGAAGCGCGTGAGACGACGGAGTATCCACCGATCGGGAGGGAAGTGCAGCCCATGAAGACCGTTCTCTATGTGTCGCTTGCTGCCAGTGGTCGCTTCGCGCGAGCAGATGAAGAGCCGATCCCGGCTGAGATCCTGGGCGACTTCGGACAACTCGCAGGCAAGACGGGCAATCTCATCAACGGGAGACGGACGTACGACGTGATGCGCGATCGAGTTGCCGGGGGCTTCTCAGGCATCGAAGTCGTCGTGGTCTCTCGCAGTCTCACGCATGCCGAAGGTGCGAGAGTCACCGCCTCCCCCCAGGAAGCACTCCATCACCTCGAACGCAAAGGTTTTGAGACTGCGCTGGTGGGTGGCGGAGCTGAGCTCGACAGTGCTTTTCTGTCGCAGGGATTGGTCGACGAGATCTTCCTCAACATCGAACCGGTGATGATGAACGGTGGCAGCTTCTTGGCCATGGATGGGGCTGCTGAAGCGCGCCTGCGGCTGGATGGAACTGCCAGACTCGGGGACGTTGTTCAGCTGCACTACCGGGTGACGACCTAGTCAGGAGTGACCGGAGACTCGAAGTCGGTCATGCACAGGGAGAACGTTGCGGGGGCAGGGGCGGCCGCGTCCCGTCGAGTGGCCCACCAGCATGACGGCAAGGTCACCCTCGTAGTGTGGCGCCCTGCGCGGCCATGCAGCCCGGCGTCACTTGGCAGAGCATGCCGTCTTGTCATAGCATGTCACGAATGACGACGGACCCTTCGGCATCCTCCTTCCACTGCCTGCTGGACAGACGAGGCGGCCTCAGTCTGCGGGAGCGCAGGAGACTCAGGACGCGGGCTACGATCAAAGCGGAGGCCCTGCGCCTGTTCCTTGAGCAGGGCTACAAGGCGACGACGGTCGAACAGATCGCCGCTGGGATAGACATCTCCCCTCGAACATTCTTCCGCTACTACTCGAGCAAGGAGGAGTTGCTCTTTGAGGATGAGTACGACCAGCCGCTGATAGAGGCGTTCAGAGTGCAGCCGCCGGAGCTGTCCCCCATCCTCGCTTTTCGCCACGCCCTGAAGAACGTGTACGGCCGGCTCACTGAGGATGAATACGCCCTCGAAGAGCAGCGTCACACGGTCCTGGCCCGCACGCCCGAGCTGCAGACGCACAGTGGCCAGGAATCCTGTCGCAACCTCGATCTGCTCGCGCGCCTGGTGGCGGAGCGACTAAACCGGCCCCCGGACGACCTTGAGGTCCGCACGGTCGCGGGGGCTCTGACGGGTGTCGTCCTCTCGTGCCAGGCGGAAGGCAGCGCGTGCTCTCTCGCGGAGCAGCTTGCGCTGATCGAGGCGCGGCTGGAGTGCCTTGAGACCCTCAGCGGCGGGCGAGAGCGATAGACGGGAAGGTTCTGATGCGGCGAGCCGCCTTGTTCTACTTCTCGGGCACCGGCAACACCGAGTTTGTCGCGAGGCTCGTCGAGAACGGTCTGCGCTCGCTCGACGGCGTGTCGGTCACGGTGAGTGCCATGGACTTCGTCGAACGCCCGCAGGTCGATCGCTACGACACAGTCATCGTTGGCTATCCGGTCCACGGGTACGGCATTCCTCGACCGGTAGCGGATTTCATCGACAGACTGCCCAGAGTCTCTGGGAAGAAGTTGGTCCTCTTCTCGACCTTCGGCGGTCTGTCGCTCGGGGCCGAGAAGAGGGCTGCCAGGCTACTGACCGCCAAAGGTTTCGTGCCGATCGCCTACTGTGGCGTCAGGATGCCCCACGTCAATCCGGCGGGCGTCGATGTCACGGAGCAGCCGATCGCCAGGATGGTCTCTCGAGCGGAGAGCAAAGTGAGGCGGTTCTGTGCCGGTCTGACGGACGAGCCGACGAGGCTTGGCACGTTCAGTCTGGCGAGCGCTGTGCTGGGTTCGCGGCTCAACGGGCTCTTCATTGCGCACCAGCTGCAGTCCTTCTCGAAGAACGCCTTTGTCGATGCGGCGTGCTCCCATTGCTCGCTCTGCGTCAGGATCTGCCCGACCGGCAACATCGCGGAGGTCGACGGGGCGATCGTGTTCGGAACGAAGTGCGCTCAGTGCCTGCGATGCTTCTACAGCTGCCCGGCGGCTGCCATCCAGGCGGGAGAGAGAACCGTCGGCGTCACCAGGTACAAAGGCCCCCTTGGCGACTACAGGAGCCCAACCAGACCAGCGGGCGTGCGCGCCGAGCCTGTGCCCATGACCTCGTGACCCAGCCCAGCCCGAGACCATGCTGAAGAACGACGATCTCTACCGTGCGATCTTCCGCCGTAAGTCGGTGAGGAAGTTCGAGCCGTCCGCACTGCTCGCCCCCCAGATGGAGGTGATCGCAGAGCTCCTGACGACCATTGTTCCGCTGACGCCCGAGACCAGGACGATGGTGAAGATCGTCGCCCCCGACGATGTGCGCGGCCTGATCCAGGTGAAGGCTCCTCATTATGTCGCCGCCTTCTCCGAAGAGAAGCCGGACTACCTCTTGAACGCCGGCTACCTGCTGCAGCAGCTCGACCTCTCGCTCTCCTCCGTGGGACTGGGCTGCTGCTGGCAGGGCTGGCCGAAGCCGACGAGGGATCTGGGAGCCGGCGCCGGGCTCTCCTTCGTCATCGCGCTGGCCCTGGGGACGGCGCGAGAGCCGCTGCACAGATCGAGTGCCAGCGCATTCAAGCGCAAGCCGCTCGCCGACATCTCGGACGGACGGATCGCCGACGCGTTTCTCGAGCCCGTCCGGCTGGCCCCGTCCTCGTCGCAGCCGTGGTTCTTCAGCGGCGATGAGGACACCATCAACGCGTACTGCGTGACCAGACGGGGGCTTCGATCGAAGCTCTTCGGCCGCATCGATGAGATCGACATGGGCGTGGCCTTCTGTCACCTCTCCGTAGCCGCGCAGCATTTCGGAAAGTCGGCCACGTTCGTGCGGCTGCCGGACATGCCGGACCATGCGCCCGCCGGCCACCACTACGTCGGTTCCTTCCTGTTGGGGCGATCGTGATCGGAGACGGAGAGCCATGAGTGCCTGGATCAGCCCGGTAGGTGTCCTGAGCTCGACGCTCGGCCTGTTCTTTCTCGCGGCGGCGATCGCGCAGCTCGCGCTCGTCGCGTGGGTGAGCTGCCATTCGTGGCATGACGTCCGCCCCGCGACCCTCATCGCACCCGTGGTGACGACGTCGCTGCTGATCGCCGTGGGGTGCCTGACTCTGCCCTAGGCCGTGCCTGTCTGGACGAGCGTGAGTCCCATCGCCGTCTAAGCAACGAGTGGCGGGCGTCTGTGTACCCCGAGTGGTCTTGAATGGTCCCATTCCTTGCTTCCCGCCCTCGGTCACCGTGCCGCCCGAAAGCAGACACATCGCCGCGGACAGTGACATGTGGAAGCATCCACTGCGACGGAGGAGGGATATGCAGTTCGACCGCAAGAGGTGGAAAGTTGGGTTCAACCGCCTCTACGATGCTCACTACGCGGCGGTGCGAGTGTACGCGTGGCGACGAGATCCGGCGCTCGCCGACGACGTAGTCAGCGAGACCTTTCTCGTCGCCTGGCGACGGCTCGAGGACATCCCTCGAGATTCGCCACTGCCCTGGCTGCTTGGCGTCGCGCGCAACGTGCGCCTGAACATGCAGCGCAGCGAGCGGCGTCGCGTGCAGCGCGAGTCGCTCGATGCGGCAGAGCGCGAGGTCCGCGGGGCGGCCGACTTCTCGCAACCAGACACCGGCGACGATCGTCTTTGGCAGCTTCTCCGGGCGTTGCCCGAGCGAGATCGCGAGGTGCTTCTGCTCGTTGCATGGGAGGGCCTGGAGCGTGCCGATATCGCCGCGATCCTCGGCTGCTCACAGGCCAGCGTGGCGCTGCGCCTCTTTCGGGCTCGCCGGCGACTGCGGGCGGCGCTCGACGGCGACAAGCTCGCGAGCGCCACGGCCCAAGCGCGGTCGTTCGAGTCCGTGCCGTGTCATCAACTTCAAGGAGCCCCTCATGAATGACCGCGTCATTGAACTGGTGCGGGCGGCCGACCCCGCTCGCAGAATGCGCCCTGACGATCCCTCCATCCGCGAGGGCACCCGCAAGATGATCGTGCGGTCGTCGCTCGACGACAGGCGGTCTTCCGCCGGTGCGCAGACGGCCAAGAAGCTTGCCAGCGACCCAGGCTCGCTGGCAAATTCCGGCGGCGCAGCCGTGTCCGCCGTGTCCCGCCGGCTCCCCTCGCGTCCCCTCGAGGCGCGCGGCCCTCGCCGGCGGGCGCGCCTGGCCTGGGCGTCCGCCGGGGCTGCCGTACTGGCCGGCGTCGCGGTCGGCGCCATCCTGGTCACAACCGGTGCCTCCCATGGCAGTTTGGTCGAGAACGCCTACGCGGCCCTCAAGAATGCCGCGCAGGCGACCGCCGCCTCGAAGTCGGGCGTGGTGATCGCCCGGATCAGCCACAACGGCACGGCTCAGATCACGAACACGCTGAGGTGGAACGGCGACGACGTTTCGCTGGCGAGCGACTCAAAGGCTCTTCCCGAGGAAGTGCGGTTCGTCGACGGGAAACTGTATCAACGCCTCGGACCACCGAAGGCCGGGTCGAAGAGCGGCCAAGCCAATGATGGGACGAATCTGCTCGATGGCCGCTGGCGTGACTACGGTTCCGGCGATCCGCGGAGCTTCGGCCAGGAATGGCTCGCCCCCACGCGTGCCGATATCTCCGGCGACACGCTGAAGAAGATCGCCGCCGCGATGAAGGATCTCAAAGAGACGGCGAACGCTGACGGCTCCACGACCTCTAGCGCCAACGGCACGGCGGCAGTGATCGTCGGCAAGACGGGGTTCCCCTACGCCATACGTCCCCTCGGCGGCGCTGACTCCCCGTCCACGCCGGTGAACATCGAGCTGACAGTGGGCAAGGACGGCATCATCCGTCAGCTCAAGGCCAGCTACGGCGCACAAGGTTCCTGGGTGTACTCGGCCGATTACAGCCCGCTTGGCTCTGCGCCTGCGGTCACGGTACCCGAGAATGCCATTGACGTCGCCCCGCCCGAGTCGCCGGTCGTGACCGGGGTCCACTAACGTCGGCGCGCCCCGAGGGTCAGGGTTCGTGACCGCAGGGCCACAGAGCACGTGGCGGCGTCTTGCCCGACGGGCGAGCGATGAGGCGACCGGCCGGCCGCTGTTCGGGCGGCCAGCCGGTCGCGGGTTGCGGCGTCGCTGCGGCGAACAGCTTCACCACCATCGAGCCAAGCGTCGCCGATCTCTCGGATGCCATCGATCCCCGGTCAAGGCCGCCCCATTCGCAGGGAGAATGTTGTCGGAGTGACGGGAGTGGTGGAGCATAGCGGAATCGAACCGCTGACCTCCTGGGTGCGATCCAGGCGCTCTCCCAGCTGAGCTAATGCCCCACGCGTGGTGATCGGCGCGCCGCCTCGCGGAGAGGCGCGGAACTCGTTTGTACCCGATTCGTGCCGCTGCGGCAAGTCGTGGCGGGCCGGCTTGCGGTCCGTGCCGGGACGCGGCCGGTCGGCCGCTGGCCGCTCGCGCCGTCGCCACGGGGGCGACTCGCGGCCACCCGCGCGCGGACCGGGACCGCCCTGCGGAGCCCAGCGGAGCCTCATCGCCGCGCCCTCTTGGCATAGACTACGATGGTCCGTTCGCGGGCGCCCGCGTCGGGTGTCCGCGACAGACGCCGGCACAGACTTCGACGGAGGGTTGAGCGCAGATGGATGCGAAGAAGGTGCGAGAGGCGTTCGAACGCGGCGCCGCCAAGGCGGCCGCGCGCAAGGGCCGGCCGGAGCGGGTCATGGCGCCCATCCTGCACGGCGACGTGCCGACCTTCATCGAGGCGCCGGCGGCGTGCTCGCCGGCCGAGCTCGAGGGCGCCGGCGTGGCGATACTCGGCATCCCGTTCGAGGGCGTCAAGCTGCTCGACCCCGCGACTTACGCGCCGGCCGGCGCCGCCCCGGCGCCCGACGGCTCCATCTACTACCGCAGCGGAGCCGACGCCGGCCCCGACGCCATCCGCCGTCACTCGGTGTTCTACTCGCTGCGTCATGGGCGCGGCTTCGTGCCCGAGGCCGACCCCGATCTCGTCATTCTCGACCATCTGAGCGTGGTCGACTACGGCAACGTCGCGGTCGTGTCCGACGATGTCGAGGAGACCTTTCTGCGGGCCCACGCCAAGCTCGCCGATATCCTGGCCGCCGGCGCCGTGCCGATCGTCTTCGGCGGCGACCACGCGATCCCCATCCCGGTGCTCCAGGTGCTCTCCGGCAAGCTCAACGGCAAGCTCGGCGTCGTGGTGTTCGACTCTCACTTCGATATGAGCTACGAGCCCAAGTACTGGGCCGGGTCGCAGTGGGCGCGGGCCTTCGATCTGGGCGTCGTGGAGCCCGAGAACTTCGTCCAGATCGGCCTGCGCGGCGGTCGCGAGTCGCTGGCCGACAGGGCCGTCGCCGAGGAGCTGGGCTACCGTTACTACACGATGGCCGACGTTGACGAGCTGGGCATCGCCACCGTCGCCCAGGAGGCCCTGGAGACGGCCTCGGCCGGCACCGAGGCCCTCTATGTCTCACTCGACATCGACGTGGTCGACCCCGCTCACGGCGGCCAGAAATACCCCGACCCGGCCGGCCTGTCGGCGCGCGAGCTCATCCGAGCCTTGCGCGTGATCGCCCGGGGTCCGGTGGCCGGCTTCGACATCTGCTGTCTCGCGCCGCGCTACGACTTGCAGGGGCATCTCAGCCAGCTCGCCGCGCGGGCGGCCCTCGAGGTCATTGCCGGCCTCGCCCTGCAGCGGCCCTGACCGACCCGGGCGTACCGGCTCTCTCCGGGGCCCTGGCCACGCGTCCTCACGCGCCGACCGGGAGCCGTCGGCAGCGACATGCGACGTACGAGACAGGATTGGCAGCGATATAGGACGTACGAGATATGAGGTACGTCGTGAAACCTACTCCCTGGCGTCGCCTCCGGCGGCGACGCATTCGATGTGCCGCTCTGCTCTCGGCGCGACCTTCGTCAGGCTCGGATCCGGCTTCCTTCGGGTGCTCCGGCGTAGGCCGCTCTGGCGACATAGACGCTCGTCCTATCTCTGCCTTGGGCGCCGCTGGCGATGCCATTGTCAGAAGGTAGCAACGGGGGGATGACATGGAGACTCTGAAGGGAAGGACGGCAATGACTCGCAAGGAGAAGGCGGAGGTCGTTGACGGTATGCTGAATCGCTATAATAATCTCGGTGCCCTGCTCGTGGGCGACGATCACAGCCTGTGCCGTTTGCTCACTACTCTCGAGATCGGCGCCAAGGATCACGAGATCGGCGACTACCTGAGTTCGTTTTTGACCGTTTGAGCACTACCACATGAGGCGCGGCGCCGGTCCGGGGGGACCCGCGTCGCGCCTCGCCAGTTCCGGGTTCGGTCGTTCTCAGTCGTCGGTCAGGGCGGCCGGCGCACGCGAGAGCGCTCGGCCGAGGGCCTCGACCACGCGGGTGTCGAACTGGCTGCCCGCGCAGCGTCGCAGTTCCGCCATCGCCTCGGTCGCGTCGAGTTGCGGCGCGTAGGCTCGCGGACCGGTCATGGCGCAGTAGGCCGAGGCGACCAGCACCACGCGAGAGTGCAGCGGGATGGCCTCACCGGCCAGTCCGCTTGGATACCCGGTGCCGTCGATGCGCTCGTGGTGGTGGGCGACGTCCTGGGCGAGCTGCTCGCTGGACCCCAGGCTGCGCAGCAGGCGTTCGCCGGCGACCGGATGCTCGTCGATCAGCCGCCGTTCGTCGGGCGTCAGTCTTCCCGGCTTGTTCAGCACGTCGCTGGGCACGCCGATCTCACCGATGTCGCAAAGTCGCGCCGCTTCGATCACTCGTTGCGTGGCGAGGCCCTCGAAGCCGAGCTCGGCGGCCAGCAGTCCGGCGATGCGCGCCACTTCGCGCGATGGTGCGTGGGCCGTCTCATGCTTGGCGTCGACCGCGTCGGCCAGGGCCGCGAGACTCGCTCGTCCCGCGACGTGCCCGATCTCCGCGGGCGCGTCGTCGGACTGGCCGGCCGCAAAGGTGACGACCCGGTCGCGGCCCCGGCGCTTGGCCACGCGCATGGCCCAGTCTGCCTTGTCGAGCAGCTCCTCCTTGAGGGCGGCGTCGGACGGAAACGAGGCCAGACCGATGCTGATCGTGAGGTGCGCCCGGCCGTCGGGGCCCATTCGGGTGGCGGCGATCTCCGACCGGATCCGTTCGGCTACCTCGGCGGCGGCGTCGGCGTCGCTGTCCAGCAGGATGACGGCGAACTCTTCGCCGCCGTAGCGCGCCGCCAGATCTACCTGCCTGATGGCGCCGTCGACAGCGCGCGCGACGGCGCGCAAGGCGCCGTCACCCGCGCTGTGGCCGTGGAGGTCGTTGAAGGCCTTGAACTGGTCGAGGCCGCAGAACAGCAGCGAGAGCGGCCGGTTGTCCGCGCGGGCGCGCTCCAGCTCTTCGGACAGGCGCTCGTGCAGGTAGCGATGGTTGTAGAGACCCGTGAGGCCGTCGGTGATGGCGTCGAGCTCGATGCGGTTCAGGCGGGCGGTCGCTGCCTGGAACATCGAGGCGAACGCCTGGGCCACGTCGCTGCGCAGACCCTCCATCTCGGTGCCGCTCACGCCGGCCGGCGCGGTGTCGACCTGGACCACGGCGACGATCTCGTCGCGGGCGTCACGCACGGGAGCCAGGCCGCTCGCCCAGACGCCCCACTGGTCGACATAGAGCACGTTGACGTCGGGCGCGGCACCGGCGAAGGTCTCCATGAGCTCGTCGTCGGCGAAGACCTCGCTGCCCAGGGGCGAATGCTCCCCCTCGGCGTCCTCGGCGTCGACCACGATGAAGCACTTGGCGTCCTCGTCGGTCACCACCGTGGTGATGAACCGCGCTTGCGGGTGAGCGTCGCGCACGACGCGCAGCTGGGCCGCGATGTCCCCGTACTCAGGGCGGCCCTCGTCGAGCGGCTCGCGCAACGCGGCGTGCGCGACCGGGTCGACCCGTGCGGCAGCTAGGGCGGCGATGTCGCGCGCCTTGACGTGCTGCTCCTGGAGTCGGAAGAGCACGCGTTTGAACGCCTCGACGATGGTCGCGTCGAACTGTGTCCCGGCGCAGCGGTCGAGCTCGGCGAGCGCCTCGTGGTAGCGCAGCGCGTGGCGGTACGGCCGCCGGAAGGACATGGCGTCGTACGAATCGGCTACGCACATAGCGCGCGCCACGAGCGGGATCGCCTCGCCGGCCAGCCCGTCGGGGTAGCCGGAGCCGTTCCAGTGCTCGTGGTGGTGGCGCACGCCGAGCACGAGGTCGTCGGCAAACAGGGGCCGCAGAATGTCGGCAGAGAAGATCGGATGCTGGCGCATGAGCTCCCATTCGCGCGAGTTCAGGCCGCTCGGCTTGAGCAGCACGCGGTCGGAGACGCCGATCTTGCCTATGTCGTGCAGGTAGGCCGCCTCTTCGACCTCGTGGGTCGTCTCTTCCGACCAGCCGAGCTCGTGGCCGAGCAGCACCATGTAGGCGCCGACGCGCGCGGCGTGGCCCAGCGTGTAGTAGTCCTTGGCGTTCAGGGCCGAGCTCAAGGCCTTGAGGTTGCCCAGGTGCATGCGCTTGATCTCTTCGTAGAGCCGGGCGTTGTTCAGGGCCAGTGCGAGGTGCGTGCCGACGCGCTCCAGAAGGCGGCGATCCACAGAGGCGAAGACGTGCTCCTGGGAGCCCGTCAGGTTGAGCACGCCGATGAGCTCCTCGCCGTGCAGCAGCGCGATGCTGGCGCCGGCATCGTGAACGTCGCGACGGGTGTTGCCGTCGAACGACGGCGTGGCGCCGGCCTCCCAGACCACCACCAGCTCGTCGCGGATGGTGGCGAGCGCGGCGCGCTGTTCCCGGGTGGCCGTCGGCGGCTCGCTGCCGCTCGTGTGACCGTCCGACGAGAAGATGGTGACGAGCTCTCCGCCGTCGCGGGCGAGCACCAGATCGGCGTGTTCGAAGGCGATGAGCTGGCGCAGCTCGTCGGCGGTGGCCGCGGCGATCTCGCCGAGCTGCAGGCTCGACGACGTGCGCCGGGCGATGGCGTTGAGCAGCTCGGTCTCGCTGCGGCGCAGCTGCACGGCCTCGAACAGGTTGGCGTTGTCGATCGCCAGCGAGGCGGCGCGGCAGACCGCCTCGATCGTGGCCACGGTGTCGACCTCGAAGCGGCGGCTCTTGACGTCGAGCAGCTCAGCCAGTCCGATGACTCTGCCCTTGGCGATCAGTGGCACGACGAGCTCGCTCTCGTAGCCGAATCGCCGCAGCTCCGTGATCTCGGCATGCTTGCGCCGCGGGTCGTCGAGTGACGAGAGCTGCCGGGTCGCGCGACCCGAAACGGCGAGCTTCACCGCGGCCCGGTCGTCGAGGGGGTGCAGTGTGCCCTCCCGGTCCTCGAAGATCGCGCCGTCCTTCACGCTCGCCACGCACAGCAGATCGGCTCCCGAGAGGAGGTAGATGTGGCAGGTCGGCACCGCCCCGATCCGGCAGAGCCGCTCGGCCGTCGACAAGAGGATGTCGCGCAGCTCGAGCGTCGAGGAGAGTTGCAGACTGGCTTCGTTCACCACCGCCAGCCGGCTGCTGCTTTCATCGAGCTGGTGGAAGAGGCGGGCGTTGGCCATCGCCTGGGCGGCGATCTGGGCCAGGCCCTGCAGGAGCGCGACGCCCGGGAACTCGCGCGGGTGGCCGTCGAACAATCCGACCAGGCCGATCACCTCGCCACGCACGATCAGCGGCAGGCGGATGCTGGCCGGGTACCCCGATGTGAGGAAGTGAGCGCGCTCCGCGGGCCCCATGTCGTCCTCCGTCGCGGCGTCGCGCACGGTCACCGGCTGCCGCGTCTCGACGGCCCTCTGAGCCGCGCGTCGAGAGTTGATGGGCCGCCGCATGCCTATTTCGGCGTCGTCGCGTCCGCTACGGTCGACGCAGCTGCGGGTGACGAGGTCGGTGCCTTCGAGACTGTAGACCTCGCACACCTCGGCGTCGGCAAGGGTCCGCATGCGGCCGGCGACGGAGTAGAGCACCTCGTCGAGCTCGAGCGAGGCGCCGAACTCGAGCCCGGAGTCGACGAGCTCGCGCAGCTCGTGGTTGCTCTCCTCGAGGCGCTCGAGCAGGCGCGCCTTGCCGAGCGCACCCGCGAGGAGCTGGCCGACCGTCTTGAGAAAGTCGATGTACTGCGTGAACTCACTCGGAGTGTCGGAGTAGATGTCGATCAGGCCGTTGACGACGCCGTCGACCACGAGCGGCAGTGAGAGATTGCTCTTGAAACCCCATTCGGCGAAGACGTGGAGCTCGTCGGCGTCGATGCGAGGGTCGTCGGGCGAGGAGATCACGGCGATCTCCTGCGACTCGACCGCCGCTTTGGTGTTGGGGAAGTCGTCGACGCGCAGCGAATGTCCGACCGAGGCATCGTCGTAGCCGTTGCGGTCGTAGCTCACGCGGCTGCAGAGTGTGTCGCCGTCGAGCGTGAAGATGTCGCAGTCGGCTGCGTCGAGCGTCTCGACCAGGCGTTTGGCCGCGAGTCGCAGCAGCTCGGTGACGTCGCCGGCCCTGGTGACGAGGCTGCCGAACTCGACGAGCTCGTGGAGAATGACGTTGCGACCGCGGATCTCGTCGAACAGGACGGCGTTGTCGAGTGCTCGCCCGGCGACGCGGGCAAGCCCCTCGATCAGCTCGAGGTGTTCACTGAAGTCGCGCGCCACGTAGTCGGACAGCTCGAGGAGCCCGACGACCTGGTCGCGCGCCAGGAGGGGCACCGCAAGCTGCGACTGATAGCCCCAGCGTTCGAGTGAGTCCCGGCCTGTCGAGGTGAGCACGGGGTCGTCGAGACTGGCGGCGACGGCCACGCGGCGCTCGGTGACCGCGATCGCGCTGCAGGGGTAGTCGTGCAGCGTCACTCTGACGCCCTCCCACGNNCGTAGATGTCGGCGACCGGCGAGCTGGTGAGGTGCGCCAGGCGACGCGCGACGCTTTGCAGGACGTCGGTGGTCGCCAGGTGGGAGGCGTCTTCGATGCCGGCTTCGACGAGCAGCTGGAGGTCGCGGTTGCGGGCCTCGAGCGCGGCGATCGTGGCCGCGTCGGAAGGGGGCGGATCGGCCGCCGCTCGCGTGCCGCGACGGCTCGCGCCGGCGCCGGCGCGCAGCAGAGCATCTACGTCGGCCCGCCGAAAGCGGCGGTGACCGCCGGCGCTGCGGTAGCAGGTGACCTTGCCGTCGTCGCTCCAGCGGCGCAACGTGTTGACGCTCACGCCCAGCAGCTCGGCAGCCGGGCCGAGTCGCAGCCAGCGTCGATCGATCGGTGGCGTCGAGGAACTTCCCATCGTACCTCTGCAGTCGGCTGGCGGGCCTCAGAACTTGACCAATTCTACCAAGCCATTGTACAGGCATACGAGCGGGATACGAGGGCGCCTCTTCTGAGAGGGCGAGCGAGTCCGGCGCTCACTCCTGGCATTGCTAGGGCTTGAGAGCCGGCTTGAGCGCGTCGACGGCCCGGGCGATGTCGTGGAACACGGCGCCGGCGGGGCTCTCGGCGTCCAGGGCCGGCGGTGTGCCCAGATCGCCGGCGCTGCGGGTCGACTCGTCGAGGGGGATGCGCCCGAGCAGCGTGGTGCCGGCGGCACGGGCGATCTCGAAGGCTCCGCCGTGACCGAAGATGAAATGCTTCTCGCCGCAGTTCGGACAGATGAAGTAGGACATGTTCTCGACGACGCCGATGATGCGATGCTTGGTAAGCAGCGCCATCTTGGCGGCCTTGGCGGCGATCTTGGAGGCCGCCTCCTGGGGCGTGGTCACGACGATCATCTCGGCCGACGGCAGGAGCTGGGCGATCGTCAGGGCGATATCTCCGGTGCCCGGCGGCAGGTCGATCAACAGGTAGTCCGGGCTGCCCCAGAGCACGTCGCCGAGGAACTGCTCCATGGCTCGCCCGAGCATGGGTCCGCGCCAGATCACGGGCTCGTCGTCCTCGAGGAAGAAGCCCATCGAGACCACCTTCACGCCGTGTCTCTCGGGCGGCACGAGCTTGCCGTCGTGCGACTCGGGCGCCACGGCCGGCATGCCGAACATGAGCGGGATCGTGGGGCCGTAGACGTCGGCGTCGATCAGACCGACGGCGTGGCCCTGCTGAGCCAGAGCGACGGCCAGGTTGGCGGTCACCGTCGATTTGCCCACGCCACCCTTGCCGCTGGCTACCGCCAGAACGCGAGTTCGAGAGCCCGGACCGAACGGCGCCGCGGGCACGCGAGCGTCTTCCTTGAGGGCTGCCGCCAGGCGGTCGCACTCCTCGGGCGACATGGCGTCCATGACGACCTCGACCCGGCGTCCGCCGGCGATGGCGGCCAGCGCCTGGTGGGTCTCGGTCTCGATGCGGCCCTTCAGCGGGCAGGCCGCGGTGGTCAGGACGAGGCGCACCGAGAGGCGGTCGTCGGCGATCTCGATGTCGCGGACCATACCGAGGTCGACGACGCTGCGCTGCAGCTCGGGATCCTGCACCGTGGCGAGGGCGGCAAGGACATCATCGTGGTTCATAAAGGCTCCCAAGGCAGAGGGTACGGCGTGCCGCGCCGGAACGGTCGCGAGTGTAGACCGTCAGACAGCGAGGCGGCAAGGCGGGTCTGGGGGCCGCCCGGCGGTCAGACGATACGTGTGTTCTGTTCCACGAGAGCCTTCGGGCCAAGCGTCGCTACCGGTGCGGGGCGTTCGCCGGAGACGCGCCTCGCCGCAGTGCGGCGGTGTGAGGAACGTCGGCATAGTGCGGCGGTGTCAGGAACGTCGGCACAGTGCGGCGGTGTGGCGGGCGTCGGTACAGTGCGGCGGTGTGAAGAGCGGTGCGGCGTTTCACGTGAAACCAGGGCGGTCGGGGACTGGTGAGGCATGTGTCACGTGAAACCAAGGGCGGCCAAGAGCCGGTGAAGCGGCGTTTCACGTGAAACCAAAAGGCGATGAGGGGCGGACCGCGGTAGCGGTCCGCCCCTCATCTACCTGCCTTGTACCCCGAGGCGAGAGGGCCTGTCTCGGGGCTTGTCGGTGTCGGTCTTGCGGGCTTTAGACCTCGGAGGCCTTAATGCCCACGGGCTCGGCGTTGCCCGAGCCGCTCGAGTAGGTGTCCTTGAAGATCTCCATGAGCATCGGGCTCTCACGCACGACCGCGAGCGCGATGACGGCGTGATCCTTGGTGTAGCCGTTGCCGATGATCATGGTCGTGTCGGCGCCGATGCCTTCGGCGCCGAGGGCGGCCGAGGTGAAGCTCGTCGCCATCGAGAAGAAGTAGACCAGGCCATCGTCTTTGGTGGCGAGGACCGAGGCCATCTCGGTGTTCGGGATGTCGACGCAGTTGATGGTCAGGTCGGCCATCTCGCCGTTGGTCGCCTTGCTGACCTCTTCCCAGACGAACAGCTGGTCGGTAGCCGAGCCCTGAATGATGACGTCGGCAAAACCCGACTTCTCGAGGCGCTTGCGACCGGCGTCGCCGTGCACCAGGCAGATGACCTTGCCGGTCGGCTTGACGCGCTTCTTGGCCTCGTAGGCACAGAGCAGGCCGCTCTTGCCGCCGGCNNGCCGATGATGAACACGGTCTGGCCCGGCTTGGAGAGCTTGGCGGCCTGCGCGGGGGCACCGGCCACGTCGAGGATGGCGAGCGCGAGGGCTTCGTCCATGTCGCTCGGGATCTTGGCGTAGATGCCGGTCTCGAACAGGATGGCCTGAGCCTTTACCTTGACCTGGCACGTGTCCTTGTTGATGGAGATGATCTCATCGACCTTGAGCGGAGTCAGCGACAGCGACACGAGGGTGGCGATGCGATCGCCGACCTTAAGGTCGCGGTCCTTCAGCTTGGGACCGATCTCCTTGACCGTGCCGAGCAGCATGCCGCCCGAACCGGTATCGGGGTTGTGGTGCTTGCCCCGCTTGGCGATGATGCCGAGGCTATGGCGGGCCATCTTCTTGACGTCGCCGCCCTCTGCCTCTTCGATCTGCGTGAAGCTGGCCGCGTCGACGTTGAG
>PMKK01000030.1 GCA_003157715.1 Actinomycetota bacterium | reverse complement strand
CAGCACCCCGGCATCAGCGCCGAGATCGTACGCCCGCTGTTCGACGACGACCTGGTGGCCGGCGTGCGCCACCATCACGAGCGCTTCGACGGGGGCGGCTACCCCGACGGCCTGGCCGGCACCGCCATTCCTCTGGTGGCGCGCGCGATGTGCGTGGTCGATTGCTACGACGCCATGTCCTGCGAGCGGCCTTACCGGCGCGCCCTGGACTACCGCCAGTGCCTGGCCGAGCTGCGCCGCTGTTCCGGCGCCCAGTTCGATCCCGAGATGGTGGCCGCGTTTCTGCGCGCTCTTCAGCGCCTGCGGCGGCGATTGTCGCGCCTCGACGCTTTGGCTTGTGAGGCGGCCGCGCTGATCGACCCCGCCGGGCATGCGCTGCTGCGCGGCCGCGCGGATGAGGCGGGCTCCGCCTACGCGGAGATGGTCGCCGCCCTGCGCGAGTTTCGCGACGACCACCCGCCGGTGCGCTTCATCACGAGCTACGCCGCCGTGGGCGACCAGTGCATCACCGTTCTCGACACGGGTGAGTCGGAAGGCGAGGTCTCCCACGTGGGAGATCCGTGGCTGCCGGACGACGAGCTCACTCGCGTGCTTTCCGGTAAGGCCCTGCGGGCCAACGTCCTGGATGCCGACGACTTCGGCGTGTGGGTGTCGGGCACCGCGCCGCTGCGTGACGCGCAGGGCGCGATCGTCGCGGCGGTGACCGTGGACGCACCGGTCCTCGAGTCGCTCGACCGGTCGGCGCAGACCGACCGCTCACTTGCGCTGGCGGCCACGCTGCAGTCCGCTGCCATCCGTTTCAGCCGGGCCGAGGTCGAGGCGATCACCGACGGCCTGACCGGACTCTACAACCACCGCTACCTGCACGAGCGCCTGGAAGAGGAGCTCGAACGCGCCCGGCGCCACGGCGGCACGCTTTCGCTGCTTTTCTGCGACTGCGACCACTTCAAGATCTACAACGACGACCACGGCCAC
Organism: Actinomycetota bacterium; assembly: GCA_003157715.1. The sequence goes on along the minus strand of PMKK01000030.1, from coordinate 3,675 downwards.
AAGTCGGGCGACGCCGCGCTGGAGCGCATCGCGCGGATCATCGAGGCCTGCAGCCGGCGCGTCGATCTGGCCGCCCGCTACGGCGGCGAGGAGTTCGTGCTCGCGCTGGTAGACACCGGCGCCGCGGGGGCCTTGACCGTGGCCGGGCGCATCCGCTCCGAGGTGGAGCGCGCCTGCACCGCCGGGGGGCACTCCCTGAGCGTGAGCATCGGCGTGGCCACCTATCCAGACGACGCCGCCGCCAAGGACGAACTCCTGGACAAGGCCGATTGGGCGATGTACGCGGCCAAGCGAGCAGGGCGCAATCGTGTGTGCGCGTTCTCAGACGCGCTGGTTCGCGAAGACACCTGGCTCTCGCGGCGGGGCAGGTAGCCGTTTCGGGTCCCGCGGCGGTGCGCCCGGCCTGAGCGCGCCTTAGCCTTGCCTTGCGAACACCGTCTCGTCGGTGGGCCGGGACAGGAGGCCGCGGGCGTAGGTGTAGGTCTCTCGCGCGGAGCAGCCGGCGCCACCGTCGGAGCCGGACCCCACCAGGATGAACGAGACGACGACCGCGTTGCCGACGACGCGATAGCTGCCCCGGTCGGTCCACACGACGGAGCCGCCGAGCGACAGATCGAAGGTAGCCAGGCCGTTGGCGCCCAGCTTCAGTACGACGTGAGAGCCACCCCGTTCGCGCCAGGTGCCGACGAGCGAGGAGTGCTGATGGTTACCGGGAGCCGCCGCTCCATACCACACGGCGTCGAGGCCGGGGCCTCCAATGGCATCGTTGGGGCTGAAAGCCTGCCGTCCGGCGGTGACGGCGATCGCCACCACTGCCGCGACGAGCAGCGACCTGGTGAGCCACTTCACTGTCGTGGTCCTGGGCACGGTCCTGGGCACGTGGCCGGTCCCTTTCGTCAATCGGTTCACGCCTTCGGTCTGCGCGCGACCCGGCGGGGTAGTACCTGCGGGTCGGCTCGAGGCTGTCTGCCGATTCGTCTATCGACAGCCCGGGCCTCGGACTTCAGCCGAAAATCGCGGGGGGCGGGATCGCGGCCTTGCAAGGGCCCCCGCGAGACTGCCGCGGCCCCGCGTGGCGCGCCTTGAAGCATCAGGTCGTGGTCGTGGCGGCGAACGGCCGCGAACCAATGATTGCAGCTGTGCCTGTGCGGTGCCGATACGGAAAAGTAGCACGGGCAACCGTGGGAGGACCACACGCCAGAGGGTCTCGCGGGCCGCAGGTGCCGAGACCCATTCGACAGGCCGTAGCAGCCGGAGAGAGGACCCGTGAAGAGAGTCGCTTCTCTCGCTTGCCTGCTTGCCTTGCCGGTGATCGCGTCTCTGCTGCTGGCCGCGGGCCTTTGTGTCTCGACGGCGGCCGGCCAGTCTCGGAGCTCGGCCGACCCCCCCGTCCAGGCGACCCTCTCCTGCCCCGTCTACTCTACCGACGCCGCGACCGGCCGCGGCATCGCCGTGAGCTGGCAGGCAAGCGGCGCGGCCGGTTACTACGTCGAGGTCAAGTCCGGCCTGACCGGCGCGTGGTCGCCACTGCTGCCCGGTGTCACAAGCACGACATCGACGACCGACAGCGTCGGCGGGTCCGGCACCTACTTCTTTCGCGCCCGCGGGACCAGCGATGGTGGGCAGGGGGTCTGGTCCGTGGTCCATGCCACCGTCGTGCCCACCGACGACGCCGCCTCGCAAGTCCACTACCGCGGCGCCTGGAGCCGCACCTCAGGGCCCCGCGGCGCGGCCTTCCTGAAGACCCTGCACAGCGCGACCAAGGCCGGCGCCACCGCGAGCTTCAGCTTCAAGGGCCGCTCCATCGCCCTCATCTGCGTCACGGGACCCAGGCATGGCAAAGCTGCCGTGTACCTCGACGGCTCGTCGCGCGCGGCGGCCACGGTCGACACGGACTCGCGCGCGACGAAGTCCCGCCGCGTGGTCTACTCGAAGACCTGGGCCACGCCCGCCACCCATACCATCACTCTCAAGGTGCTGGGTACCAAGGGCCGCGCGACGGTCGCCTTCGACGCCGTCGCCGCCGGCGAGCTCGACAGCGCCGCGCCGACCGGCGACTTCAGCTTCTCTGGAGACGGCGTGCAGACGGTCGCCGGCCGGGCCTACGCGACCGCCTCGGCGATCTCACTTGACCTGCGGGCCACCGACGACGTCGCCGTTGCGGGCGTCGAAGCCTCCGCGGACCGGGACTTTGCCGGCGCCGCCTGGGCGCCCTTTGCCGGCCCGCTCGACTTTCAGCTGAGCGGCCCCGACGGGCTCAAGAGCGTGTCCGTGCGCTACCGCGACGACGCCGGCCATGTCTCTCCATCGGTCACCAGCACGGTCACCCTCGACACGACCGAGCCCCCGCTCTCCGTCTCGCCCGGAGACACGAGGGCCGTGGCGGGCCAGGATCTCGCCGTCACGGCCGACGCCAGCGACGTCACCTCAGGCCTTGCCTCGGTCAAGCTCTACTACGGCGTCGCGGGGTCGTCCGGTTTCTCCGAGGCGGACTTCGCCGCCGACCCGGGCGGCGGTTACGTGGCCGCCATCCCGGGCGGCGCCATCGCCGAGAGTCCACTGCGGTACTACGTCGTGGCCACCGATGTTGCCGGCAACGCGACCGCTCGGCCCCTCGGCGCGCCCGTGACGCTTTACGCCGTCACGCCGCATTCGGCTACGGCGCCCGGCGACATCACGGGGACGGTCAGAGACCCGAGCCAGGCCGGCCTCGGCGGTATCGACGTCACCTCCTACCAGGCCGACGGCACCGGCGGCTGGAACGCGGTGAGCGACGTCTACACCGAGAGCGACGGCACCTACGACCTTACCGGTCTGGCTCCCGCCGCCTACCGTCTCGAGTTCTTCGACGACTCGGGCGCCCACCTGACGCAGTGCTACGACAACCAGCCCTCACTGGCTGGCGCCGCCGACGTCACCGTGGCCGCCGCGGCTACCACGTCCGGCGTCGACGTGACGCTGGCCAGAGCCGGGGACATCGCGGGCACGGTCACGGACGTAAGTCGGGCCGGCCTCGCCGGCATCGAGGTCACCGCCAACCAGGCCGACGGGCTCGGCGGCTGGAACTACGTGAGCGGCGTGCAGACGAAGGCCGACGGCACCTACGACCTGAGCGGTCTCGCGGGCGGCACGTACCGGGTCGGGTTCGACGACCTTTCCGGCACTTATCTGATGCAGTGCTACGACGCCGCTGTCGGTCTCGACTGGGCAGCCGATGTCGTCGTCACTACGGGGGGCACGATCTTCGGCGTCGACGCGACCCTGGGCAGGGCCGGCGACATCATCGGCACGGTCACCGACCCGAGTCACACCGGCCTCGCCGGTATCGACGTCACCGCCTACCAGGCCGACGGCTCCGGTGGCTGGAACGCGGTAAGCGAGGTCTACACGGGGTCCGACGGGACCTATGACCTCAACGGCCTCGGCACCGCCGACTACCGTCTCGAGTTCTCCGACGGCTCCGGCAACCACGTGGCGCAATGCTACGAGGATGCGGCCGATCTCGGTTCGGCCACCGACATCGCCGTGACCGTCGGCGCCACCACCTGCGGCGTCGACGCGACGCTGGCCGACGCCGTGGGCGGCACGTTCCGGGCCGGGCTCGACGGCACCAGGTAAGGCCCGGCCCCCCGCGAACGCCGGCCTGGCGTTGTCTAGTGTCGCGTTCCGCAAGAG
>PMKK01000173.1 GCA_003157715.1 Actinomycetota bacterium | reverse complement strand
CGATCCGCCGTACGTTCTTCATGAGTCCTCCCGCGGCCCGCCGCGCCCCTTCGTCGACGCCGGCGTCGGCCGTCCTTGCTTTCATTTTCGGTCTCGGTGCCTTGAGGACCGATCGGCGGCCCGCACGCGGTCCGTCGACCGGTCCTCATCGGAAAAGTCGGTCAGACGGGCCCACGAGAGGGCCTCGCGTGCCCTGTCTGTCATCTGGTCGCCCTCCTCGAAGGCGGTACCGCCGCCGATCGCCTTTGGCGCACGCCGCCCGGCTCGCTTGTGCCGGCGCGGCACCGCTGACGCGCGCGGCACAAGTGTAGCGCAAACGGACTCGACGCAGGCTCGGGCGCGCCGACTCCTGCAGCCTTCTCAGGAGCTCCCGCGCGACGGCCCGCAAGGCGAAGAACAGAAACGCGGGCGCGGCAGGCAANNGCGCTCGATGGCCGCCAGTTCCTCGGGCGTGCCCTGGACCTTCGGGCCCTTGAACCACTTGCGGGCCGAGACCGCATACCAGATACCGGCGCCGCCGATGACGATGGCCAGCACGACCGGCGTGTAGTTGAACCAGGCGTTGAAGCTCGCCGCGCCCTTCCAGGTGAACTGCGGCAGGCACAGGATGATGCAGATGAAGACCACCCACACGATCGCCACCCAGCCGATGAGCGGTCCCCAGGTCTTGCTGAGCACCCAGGGGCCGGGCACGAACGACTTGCCGTTGATGCGACGCAGGAACACCGGGATGAGGTAGGCGATGTAGAGGCCGATGACCGCGATCGAGGTCACGGCGGCGTAGGCGACGGGGCTCCACAGATACGGTGCGGAGAGGATGAACGCGCCCACGGCGCCGAACCAGGCGGTGCGCACGGGCACGCGGCGCTTCTTGTTGACGTGGTGCCAGAAGTTCGAGAACGGCACCGCGCCATCGCGCGAGAAGGCGTAGATCATGCGCGAGTTGGCGGTGACCGACGACATGCCGCAGTAGAACTGGGCACCGATGACCACCAGGATGAGCAGCTCGGCGGCGACCTTGCCGGCCGAATACTCGAAGATGGTCGCCCAGACGGTGTAGATCGCGGCGAGATCGCCGTACCCGGAGTACTTAGTGCCGCCGATCACGACGGGAAAGACGTGCGGGATCGCCAGGCTCACGCCGGCCAGCAGAATGAAACCGGCGATCAGCGAGATGAGGATGGAGTTCATGATGCCCTTGGGGGCGGCGATGCGCGCATTGATCGTCTCTTCGGAGACGTGAGCCGAGGCATCGTAGCCGGTGAACGTGTACTGCGCGTTCAGCAGGCCGACCAGGAAGATGTAGAACGGCACCGAGAAGCCTGCCAGTCCCGCGAAGGCGTGCCAGCCCGTTCTGCCGAACAGGAAGCCCAGGCTCTGGTGGGAGTGCGACGACGGCGCCCAGAACAGCACGACGACGATGACCGCGACACCGATGAGGTGCCAGTACACCGAGACGTTGTTCAGCAGCGAGACGAGACGGATGCTGAACGTGTTGAGCAGGCCCTGGACCGCGAGAATGACGGCCAGGAGCGCGATGACGTGCCCTGGCGAAGTCCAGTATCCCTTACCCGTGAAGATGGCGAGGAAGGCCGAGACCGAATAGGCGCAGCCGAACGAGATGCCGGCCGTGACGGCGATCTGCCCCACGAGGTTGAACCAGCCGGTGAACCACGACCAGATCGGGGCGCTTTCGCCCGGAGCGAGCTTGGCGGCCCAGTAGTACAGGCCGCCAGCCGTGGGGTAAGCCGAACAGATCTCGGCCATCGAGGCGCCGGCCAGAAGAACGAGGCCGCCGACCAGCAGCCAGCCCCAGAGCATGGTGGGCGGGCCGCCGTGCAGGAGGCCGAACGAGAACAGCGTCAGGCAGCCCGACAGGATCGAGATGATGGTGAAGGAGATCGCGAAGTTCGAAAACCGGCTCATGGAGCGGTTGAGCTCCTGGGCATAGCCCATCTGGTGGAGCCGCTCTTCGTCGGTGAGCTCCGGTTCGGTGCCGGCCACCGGTGGTGTCGTCTGATCTGCCACTAGAACCCCCTCAAACTAGTCCAGTAACGAATAGTCTTGGTCGCCATTCTGGTGACTGCGAGCCTGTCGTGTCAATGACACGCCCACGCAGGCTGAGGTCACCTCTGCGCCGCGCCCCCGGGCGCCGCGGCCGACCACCCCCTTCTTTTGGCAAGACAGGTCCCGGTCGTTCAGACCCCCGCGAGCCAGGTGGCGAAGTCGGGATCGTCGACCGTGCGCTGTCCGCGCGCGGTGCGTTCGAGGCCCCACTCCATATAGTCGAAGTCGATCTTCGAGACGGTGTGCTGGATCATCGCCCACACTCCCCACCAGACTCCCGAGATGACCTTGTAGAGCATCAGGCGCCCGAAGAGCCGCTCGTCCATGGCGCCGCAGTAGGTCTCGATGATCAGCCGTTCTTCCGCGCGGGTGAACGGATGCTCCATGACGAAGTCGCCGAGATCGAAGTACGGGTCGGTCATGCCGCCGTACTCCCAGTCGATGACCCACATCCGGCCGCCGGCATCGACGATGAAGTTCTCCGACAGCAGGTCGTTGTGGCAGGCCACGCTGGCCTGCGGGTGACGCGCCGTCGCCTTCTCGATGTCGTTCGCCACGAGCAACAGCGATTCGACCTCGGGAGGCATGGGCGCCTTGAGATCGCGCGCGATCTTGGTGTAGTCGCGCAGCATCTGGAACACCTTGATCTCGTTCTTGAAGACGGCCTTGTCGTGGAACACCCTGACCGTCTCGACGATCTGACGCAGGCGATCGGGGTGACCGGCGATCTTCTCGGGATGCATGATCTCGCCGTCGACGAAATCGATCACCATGGCGTTCTCGGGCTTGACGACATGCACCACTTCGGGACCGACGCCCACTCGCGACACCTCGATCATGCACTCGCGCTCGTTGTCGCGGTCGATGAACATGTCGGTGCCTATGCCGGGCACGCGCAGCACGTACTTGCCGCCGCCCGGATTGCCGGCGCCGCCGTTCACCCAGACGATGTAGTTGTGGTTCGTGATGCCGCCGCCAAGCTCTTCCCAGCGGACATCCTGGCCTTTCCAGTCATCGATGCGGGCTATGACCTCGTCGGGGCCCAGGTGGTCCATTCCGTCACCTTTCGTTAGCTGCTCGCAACACCGATGGGCCGGGGGGCCCGCTCCCTTCGTTCTCACGAGAGAGCGAGGCGCCCAGGCGCCATGTCGCCGGTTACCTCACAAGTGCTCAGGTCACCGCGTGAACATGCTAGTCGGCGACCACCGCCGCGTCGAGGCCCGCCAGGGCCTTCGCCCGCTGGTAGACGTTTTCGTTCGTGAAGCCGAACTGCTCGAAGATCGTGCCGGCCGGAGCCGAAGTGCCGAAGTGGTCAAGGCCGATGATCTCGCCGGCGTCGCCGACCCAGCGCTCCCAGCCGAAGCTGACCGCCGCCTCGACGGCCAGACGGTGGCGGCAGACCGCCGGCAGGACGCTCTCGCGATACGCCGCGTCCTGACGCTCGAAGAGCCGGAACGAGGCCATGTTGACGACCCGCGAACGCACTCCCTCCGCGACCAGACGCTCATGCGCCGCGAGAACGAGCTGCACCTCGCTGCCGCTGGCCATGAGGATGACGTCGGGAGCCGCGTCGCCCTCTGAGTCGGCCAGCACGTAGGCGCCGCGTGCCACGCCGCTTGCCGGCGCGTACCTGTCGCGGTCGATGGTGGGCAGGTTCTGGCGCGTCAGCACCAGCGCCACGGGGCCGTCGTTGGTCCGCAGGGCGACCTTCCAGGCCTCGATCGTCTCGTTGGCATCGGCGGGACGCAGCTCCGTCATGTTCGGCGTGGCTCGCAGGATGGCGAGGTGCTCGACCGGCTGATGCGTGGGACCGTCCTCGCCCACGCCGATGCTGTCGTGAGTGAGCACGTGGATGACCGGCTGGCCCATGAGCGCCGCCAGCCGCAGGGCCGGACGCATGTAGTCGGTAAAGACGAAGAACGTGGCCACGTAGGGACGCACGCCGCCGTGCACGGCCAGACCGTTGGCGATCGCCGCCATGGCGTGCTCACGCACCCCGAAGTGGAAGTTGCGCCCGGCCNNCGTCCTTGATCCAGGTGTTGTTGGAGGGCGCGAGATCGGCTGAACCGCCGATCAGCGTGGGAACTCTCGGGGCCAGGGCGTTGATCGCCTTGCCCGAAGCGGCGCGCGTGGCGATGCCGGGCTCGTCGGCTCTGAAGACCGGCAGATCGGCGTCCCAGCCGTCTGGGAGCTCGCGGTTCCAGGCCGCGTCCCAGGCGGCGCCGCGCGCCGCGTCGGCGGCGCTCCAGGCGGCGTGCCGCTCGCTCCAGGCGGCATGCGCGGCCGCGCCGCGCGCGGCCGCGGCCTCGTAGAAGGCCTTCACGTCGGCAGGCACCAGGAACGTCGGCTCGAGCGGCCAGCCGAGGTTCTCCTTGGTGAGCTTGATCTCGTCGGCGCCCAGCGGCGCGCCGTGCGCCTTGGCGGTGTCCTGGCGGTTCGGCGAGCCGAAGCCGATGTGCGTGCGCACCGCGATCAGGGAGGGCCGGCCGGTCTCGGCCTTGGCCGCCGCGATGGCCTTGTCGATGGCCGCGACGTCGTTGCCGTCGGCCACCCGCTGTACGTGCCAGTCGTAGGCGGTGAAGCGCGCGCAGACGTCTTCGGTGAAGGCGAGGTCGGTGGAGCCGTCGATGCTGATGTGGTTGTCGTCGTAGAGGACGATCAGCTTGCCGAGCTCCTGATGGCCGGCAAACGAGGCGGCTTCGCCACTCAAGCCTTCCATCATGTCGCCGTCGCCGGCCAGGACATAAGTGAAGTGATCGACCACCGACGGTCCGTCGCCGTTGAACGTGGCGCCCAGGAAGCGCTCGGCCACGGCCAGGCCGACGGCGTTAGCAAAGCCCTGACCGAGAGGACCGGTGGTCGTCTCGACGCCGGCGGTATGGCCCTGCTCCGGGTGACCGGGCGTCTTCGAGCCCCACTGGCGGAAGTCGCGCAGGTCGTCGAGGCTCAGGTCGTAGCCGGTCAGGTGCAGTAGTGAATAGAGCAGCATGCTCCCGTGGCCGGCGGAGAGCACGAAGCGGTCGCGGTCGGGCCAGGTCGGGTCACCGGCATCGAAGCGCAGGTGACGCGTGAACAAAGTGTGGGCGATCGCCGCGGTGCCCATGGGCATGCCGGGGTGACCGGAATTCGCCTTCTGCACGGCGTCGACCGCCAAGAAGCGGATCGTGTCGATGCAGCGTTGTTCAAGGGCCTGTTCGCTCGCCACTGGGCTCATCTGCGTCCTTTCGCTCTTACAGTCATTTGAAAGACGACGTAGATACCCCGGTCCGCCGACCGTCGGGGATCCCTGAAGATCGACCGCCTCACCCTCTCGAGGCAGACCCTCGCCGTCAACTTGCCGATGAACGGAAACGAAAAAGAGGCGCCGACCCCCCGGTCGGCTTCAGCCTCCGCCCTCCCCCATCGCGGCGGGAGGGCGGAGGCTTGACGTGCGGACCTCGTGTGCGGGTTGCCGGTCGCCTTACTTGCCGAAGTAGCTGCGGATGAAGGTCACGAAGCGCTCGCACTCTTCGACCGTGCCGGGCGTGACGCGGAAGTAGCCGTCCTTGCCGTGGATCGGCTTGATGCTCTTGATGAAGAGCTTGTCGGAGTCGTAGGCGGCCTTGACGATCTCGCCGGTGGTCTTGCCGGAGACCGAGGCGTCGATCAGCATGTAGTTGCCGTGCGCCGGATACGGCGTCAGGCCGAGCGCCTTGAGCTCCTTGGTGAACGTGTCCATCCAGTCGTTGTTGTACTTGACCTTGCCCTTGACCTCGTCGGGGTTGTCGAGGATGGCCTCGGCGGCCGCCATGGCCATGAGGCTCATGTTCCAGGGCAGGTACATCTTCGTGAAGGCCTCGACGAGCTCGGGCACGGCGACCACGTAGCCGAACCGGATACCGGCCAGGCCGAAGGCCTTCGAGAACGTGTGCGACAGGAAGACGTGCGGATACGTCTTGATCAGGTCGACCTTCGAGGCGACCTGCGGATGGTAGTCGAGGTAGGCTTCGTCGACGCAGAGCGGGATACCGAGCTCACAGAACTTGATGAGGTCGGCGTCGTCGATGAAGATGCCGGTCGGGTTGTTCGGATTGATGATGAGGATCAGCTTGGTCTTCTCGTTGACCGCCGCCAGCATGGCGTCGACGTCGTACTGCAGGCCGTCCTTCTGCAGGTCGATCTGTACGTTCTTGGCGCCGCACAGACCGGCGCGCGAAAGGAACATCTCGAACGTCGGGTTGGACAGCAGGAACTCGTCGCCGGGCTGCAAGAAGATGCGCATCATGGCGTCGATGGTCTCGGACGAGCCGTTGGCCAGGGCGATGTTCTCGGGGCCTACGCCGTGGAGGGCGCCGATCTTGGTGCGCAGGCGCAGCATGCTGTCGGGATAGCGGTTGCCCTTCTTGACGATCTCGGTGACCGCGTTGACCACCTTGTCGGACGGGGGCACGGGGTTCTCGTTTAACATCATGCGGCCGTAGTCGGGCTGCGCCCAGGCCTTGTCCAGGATGCTCGTGTTGTACTCAGGCGCGCTCAGAAGCCAGGGCACGAACAGGTCCTGGATCTGCTTGGTCGTCTGGTCGGCCATTCTCTCTGTCCTTTCGTGAAACGGTGGATCGTCAGGAAGCCGGGGTGGTGCAGCTGCCCTTGAGGCAGTTGCCCGCGAACTCGACCATTTCCTGCGTAGCCTTCGAGAACGCCGCGGCGGTCTTCACGAGAGCCGGGTGGCTGTTGTATTCGGCCCTGGCGTAGCCGTCCTCGTCGTAGGCGCGGGAGAAATACGGGATCCGCAGCAGCTTGTCCATGACATCCTTGGGCGGATCGACTTCGATCTGGTTGGGCTTGAACTTGATGTTCTCGGCGCCCGGGAAGTTGATGCACTCGTCGATGAACGACGGCGGGCAGGTGACGACCACGTTGGCGCCGGCCTTCTCCTCGAGGTGCCAGAGGCGCAGCTGACCATCGACCGTGGGGCCGACACGCAGCGAGCAGGAGAGCATCTTGCTCGGGTAGTCGCGCTCCTTGATGATGCGGCAGGCCTTCTTGAAGATGGCCAGTTCGGCCATGCGCACGTCGCCTTCGGTGAGCTCGATACCGACTTCCTTGCCCGCGTCGCGCAGGCCGCCGAGGTCGCCGTAACGAGCTTCCATGTGGGTGATGACCGAGCGCCAACTCGACAGATCGACGCCGTTGGCCTTGGCCCTCGCCAGGCCGCGCTCGACCGACTTGGCACAGTCCATGAGCTGCGACAGCACGAAGGTGAGCGTGTTGTTGGTGGCGATACCCTGCGCGGTGAGCTCCTCGATGACGTCGTAGCCCTCGGCCGTGCCGGGCACCTTGACCATCACGTTGGGATTGACCGCGTGGATCTCGGCGGCCTGCTTGAGCATCGCTTCGCCGTCGAAGGCGCTGCGCGGGTCGCACTGACCCGACAGGAAGCCTTCCTTATGCCCCGACGCCTCGAACAGCGGCAGGAACATGTCGGAGCCGCGCCGTACTACCTCTTTGTAGAGCGTCCAGAAGAGCGACTCGGTATCGAAGGCCCCGTTGGCCTCGATCATGTCGTCGGCGACCTTCTGCCAGTACGGCGGGTCGTCCTTGAAGGCGGCCAGAGAGAGGGGCGGGTTGGTGGTGACGCCGCGAAACAGCTGGCTCATCGGGTCGTCGACGTTGTACATGCGGGCGAACTGGCGCTTCAGGTTGTCCTGGTCGCCGGGCTCAGCCTTGGCGAGCATCTTCTTACACCAGTTGCCATAGATCACCGGCGAGGAGTCCCACCAGATCTCCATGCCGGGGCTCACGGCAACCAGCTCTTCCAAAAGATTGCGTTCCTGCATCTTCTCCTCCTAAAAGCCTTGTCGGAGATGGTCGATTCTGGGGACGAAAACCAACAAAAGGCGGGGCCCACCCTGACCGGATGGTGATCCCCTGCACACCGACTCCCTCAAGAAACCAAACAAGCAATCACTGAATCGCACACATTCGCTCCCCTTGCAGATGGCATCGTAGTTGAGGTTGCGTCGAGTGTCTAGCGGGCCCGTCACGCGACGGGCACGGCCTGAGGGGTCAAAGGCTCGCCCCTTCCCGCAAACCGCTCGCCCCCGCCACGATGATCGCCCGAAAGTCGTTCACATTGGTTCGCGTCGGCCCGGTGACCACGAGGTCGCCGAGGCCGTCGAACAGGGCGTGGGCGTCGTTGTCGGAGAGCAGCGCGACGGGATCGAGGCCGGCCGCCCGCGCCCGGCCGAGGGTGTCGGGCGCCACGAAGGCTCCGGCGGCGCCGGCGGCGCCGTCGATGCCGTCGGTATCGGCCGCCAGGGCATAGATACCAGGATGAGCGTCCAGACCGATGGCGAGACCGACCAGGTACTCGCAGTTGCGGCCGCCGCGGCCCTTGCCACGCACCGTGACGGTGGTCTCTCCGCCCGACAGCAGCACCGCGGCGGCCGTGTCGGCCTCTTGCCAGCTCATGAGCTCCAGGGCCTGCCCGGCATGACGGCGGCCGACGTCACGAGCCTCGCCCTCGATGCACTCCCCGAGGATGACCGGCAGCAGACCCCACGACTTCGCCGCCGCGGCCGCCGCGGCCAAAGCGTCGTGGGCCGTGGCCAGCACGATCGTCGTCGCTCGCGAAAGCCGGGGGTCTCCGGGCTTCGGCGTTTCGGGCGGTCCATCCGGGCCGCCGGCGGCGCCCGCGCGCAGGTGCTTGCCCGCCGCGGGCGGCGGTTCGATGCCGTACTTCTCGAGCACGGCCAGCGCCTGGGCGTAGGTCGTCGGGTCGCCGACGGTGGGTCCGGAGGCGACCACCGAGGGATCGTCGCCCGGCACATCGGAGATGATCAGAGTCACCACTGTGGCAGGCCAGGCGGCCACCGCCAGCCGGCCGCCCTTGATCGCCGACAGGTGTTTGCGCACGCAGTTGATCTCGGCGATCGGCGCGCCGCTGCGCAGCAGCGCGGCGCCCACCTCGCGCTCGTCCCGCAGACCGACTCCCGCCGCCGGCAGCGCCAGCAGCGACGATCCGCCCCCGGAGACGAGGCACACCACGAGATCGTCGGCAGTCAGCCCACCGACCTGCGCGGCGATGCGCGCCGCCGCCTGCCTGCCGGCTTCGTCGGGCACCGGATGGGCCGCCTCGACGACTTCGACGCGATCGCAGGCCACGCCGTGACCGTAAGGCGTGACCACCAGCCCCGACAGCGGCCCGCGCCAGGCCTGTTCCACGGCGCGCGCCATGGCCGCCGCGGCCTTCCCGGCCCCGACGACGACGGTCCGCCCCAGGGGTGGTGCCGGCAGTCCGCCGGCCACCAGCGCGTCCGGCGCGGCGGCGGCCACCGCCGTTTCGAACAACGCCGTCAGACAGGCCTTGGCGGCATCCCGGGAGTCCACCCGAAGCGGGGGCTGCTCAGCCGTCCGCCGTCACCACCTGGGCGCCGGGACCCGAGCTCCCTTCGGCGGCGGAGAGCCCCAACTCGGCCGCATTGACGATGCTGGGCGCCGCGCGGGGAGGATCGGGACCCAGGAACGGCAGGACGCCGCCCGCCCAGGCCGGCCAGCCGCTCACTACTCCGGCGACGTTGGCCGCCGCCAGCGCGGCCATCCCGCGCCGCGTCCAGCCCGTCGCCGACCCGAGATGCGGGACCGCGACGATGTTGTCGCAGTCGACGAGGCCCGGCGCCAGCCGCGGTTCGCGCTCGAAGACGTCGAGCGCGGCGCTGAAGGCCGGGTGCCGCCGGCAGTGCTCGACGAGCGCGCGTTCGTCGACGAGCGGGCCGCGGGCCGTGTTCACGAGGATGGCATCCTCCTTCATCTGCTCGAGCCGAGTCGCGTCGATCACGTGGCTCGTCGCGGCGTTCAGCGCCAGATGGAGACTCACCACATCGGCCTGGCCGAGGAGCTCCTCGAGCGTCGCGACACGACGGCAGGTCACCGGCGCCTCGCCGCGTCCCGCGAGAAAGGCGCCGTACTCGCGCACGAACGCCTCGAGCGCCTCGTTGCGGTGGACGTCGAAGTACACGAGGTTCATCTCGTGTCCGGAGACGAGCATGCGGGCGTAGGCGGCGCCGATGCGCCCGGCGCCGACCACGCCGAGCGTCTTGCGCCAGAGACGTTTGCCCAGATAGAGCGACGGCAGCCAGCCCGTGAACCGCCCTTCGGCGAGAAAGCGATGCGCCTCGACGACGCGCCGGGCGGCGGCAAAGGTCAGCGCGACGGCGAGCTCCGCCGTCGTCTCGGTGAGAATGTCCGGGGTGTTGCCGACGGCGATCCCCAGGGCGGTGGCGGCAGGCACATCGACGTTGTCGTAGCCCACCGCGTAGTTGCTGAGCACACGCCCCCCGGCGTCCTTTAAGGTCTGGAGCGCGCCGGCGTCCCACCGTTCCGTGAGCTGAGCGATCACGCCGTCGCACGTGCCGCCCATGATGCGCTTGATGTCGGTGGCGCTCAGCGGCCGGCTCAAGTCGCAGACGTCGACCCGGCACCCGGCTTTGGTCAGCACCTCGAGCCACCGCTCACCCGGCAGCGGCTTGGTGACGACCACCCGCCAGCGCCCTCCGGCGTTGTGGATCTCGCACTCCGCGTCGCTCACTCGCGCTTCCCCGTCGCCCGGCCGCACGGCCTTGTCTCCTTGCTTCCTATCATCTCTCATACGAACCCGGGGGACGGCGTTTGCGCGTTCGTCGGCCGCGGCCGAGGCCGGGGGCTCGCGACGCGCAGCGCCGCACGGACTGCGAGGCTTGCCGTGCCGCGGGCGGGCCTTGAGGGGGCGCCTGGGTAAAGACGGCGGAACGCAAAGAGGGGGCGGGCTGTGGCGTTTCGCCACAGCCCGCCCCCGGCGGTCTTCGGGGCAGCCGGCGCCGGCGAGGCGCGCGGCCGACGTGCGTTGCCCTAACGGCCCAGCAGGGCGTCGATCTTCTTGACGCCGTCGGAGGCGTCTTCGGCGTAGGCGTCGGCGCCGATCGAGTCGGCCCAGCGCTGCGTGCAGGGAGCGCCGCCGACGACCGTCTTAAAGGGCAGGTTCTCCGCTTTGATGGCGGCGATGACCTTCTTTTG
>PMKK01000264.1 GCA_003157715.1 Actinomycetota bacterium | reverse complement strand
GCAGCTCGTGGCTCATCGTGGCCATGAAGTCGCTCTTTAGCTGGTCAAGGTGCGTGAGCTCGTCGTTCTTGCGCGCCAGTTCCTCGTTGTACTGGATGTTGCGCAGCACGAGCGCGACCTGCCCGCTGAGGGCGCCGAGCGTGGGGAGGGCGGAGTCGGCCACGGCATGGTCCTTGTCGTACAGGAGGCAGATGACCCCGAGGACCTCGTTCTTGGCCTCCAGGGGAGCGAGCAGGAAGCCGCGGAAGCCGTCCTTCTCGACGGCCTTGAGGAGGCGGCCCATCTGAGAGTCGGTGACCTCCTCGCAGCGGCGGACGCCCGCCGTGGCGGCCTCGGCGAGGCCGAGCTCTCGCATCTTGCGCACGAGGGCCTCGTCGACGCGCCCGTGGCGCGCACGCTCGTCATACTCGCCGCTGTTGCGGTTGAGCACCAGCGCGAACCCCGTGCTCATGCCGGAGGCCTCGGCGATCTGGGCCAGCGCCTCCGGCATGAGTCCCTCGGCATCGTGATGGCGCAGAAACACGCGGCTGCTCTCGCTCATGGCGCGAAGTTGCTCGTTGGTCGCCTGCATGCGGCGCAACTGCGCCTCGGTGTCCGCCTTGGCGCTGCTCAGCTGCGTGGTGCTGCGCATGAGCGCCGTGGCGAGCCGGCCGGCGAGCAGCGCGACCAGCAGGAAGGCGGTCACGTGCAGGAAGGTCGTGATCAGCATCCAGTTGGGTGGGACGTGGATCTCTTCGACCACGGCGGACGGGTGCAGGTAGCCGAAGTGCTGGAGTATCCAGATGCCCGTGTATAAGACGCCGGCGGCCACGGCGGCCCCGTAGGGCGCCCACGCCGGCAGGAAGACGGTCGCGAAGACGATGGGCCAGACGTAGAAGATCGCCTCGGCGCTCAGTGCCCCGCCACTGTAGATGATCGCCACGGTGACGAGCGCCAGGTCGACCACCATGATCTCGGCCGCCAGCGAGCTTATCTCGACGCGCGGCTCCAGGAAGAAGAAGGGGATATTGGCGATGGCGACCACGGCGACCGCGGCGGCGAGCTCCCAGAGCACGAACCCGTGATCGTCGAACTGGACCCAGAGGACGCCCATCAGCAAGGCGAGCGTGAAGAGCACGCGCGCCCACAGAGCGTCACGAAGTTGTTTGTGCAGGTCCATCCCCACCCCGGTCCTCGGCGATGCAGTAGGGTATTCTATCCCGGGACTCGAAGTCCGTTTCGCGCGCGGATCGCGCCCGAACGCACCGCGCGGCCCGCCGAAAGGAGGACCCCCTTACATGTCGGTGCCCAGGCTCGTCCTCTGCGGGCTCGAGCCCGGTCCTGCCGTGGCCCTCGCCGCCGGCGCGGTGCTGGCCGGTCTCAGCGGGCAGCGGGCCGTCCGTCCCATCAGCATCGGGCTGGACGTACCTCTCTGGCGTCTGCTCTACGGGAGCGCCGCGAGGGCGCCGCGCGTCCTCGACCTCGCCTTGCACGACGAGGATACCGCGCTGGAGTTGTTCGACTACTGGAGCGAGGGCAGCGACCTGGTCCTGCTCACGGCGGTGGAGCCGGCGCTCGACCGCTGGCAGGGTGTCCGGGGTTCGCGCGCCGTGGACATCGCCGCCGGGCTCGACGCGCCGCTCGTGCTCGTCGTCGACGCGCGCGACCGCGGCGCGACCGCGGCTGCTGCCGTCTACGGCGTGAGGGCGCTTGCCAAGCGCGTGGAGATCGCCGGCGTGATCGTGGTCGGCGCGGACGACCGCGGCGCCGGCGCGGAGCTCGGCGAGGTCCTGCGCCGCGACGTCGGCCTCCCGTTGCTCGGCTGGCTGCCGCCTCAGCTGAGCGAGCAGTTCGTGCGCCAGTACTCCACCGGCAGCGGTCCCGTGCGTCAGATCGGCCCGCGGCCGGTCAAGGGCCGCGAAGCGCAGTTGTGTGCCGAAGCCGGCACGTACCTGCGAGCGGACGACATTCTCGCCGCAGCGACGATGCGCGGCTTCCTGCCCAGCCGCTCGCGGCGGCTGCTGGCTCCTGCGGCGGCCGCGACGGGCCTGAGCCTCGCCGTCGCGTGGGGCCCGCCGCTGGAGCCGTTCGCCCTCGAGAACGTGGACGTCCTGCAGGCGATGGGGGTGGAGCTGGCACCGTTCGACCTCGCCCACGATCGCGAGCTGCCGGCAGGCGTGAGCGGCCTGCTCCTCGCCGGCCAGCTGGACGAGGACGAGCTTCCGGCCTTCGCCGGCAACGACGCTCTCAAGACGGCGATCGCCGCCGCCATCGGCGGCGGGCTCCCGACGCTCGCTTTCGGCGGCGGGACGCTGCTGCTGCTCCGCCGCCTCGCCGACAGCCGCGGGCGCAGCCACGAGCTCGCCGGCGTCCTTCCCGCCGAGGCCGAGCTCCTCGAGTGGTACGAGCGTCCCCGCTACGTCACGGCGCGACCCGGTCCGGGCAACCCCTACGCCGACAGCGAGGACACCCTGTACGAGCTCTTCGATCTCGAGTTCCTGGTGCTGGAACAGGACTCGTTCGCCTTCGTGGTCGGTGAGCCCGACGAGCCCGGCCAGGCAGAAGGCTTCGCCCTCGGCCGCCTGCTCGCCACGACGCTCTACCCGTCGCTGCCGCGCCGCCCCTCGCTCGTCTCCGCTTTCGTCGCCGCGATGCGCCTGGCGCAGGCGCGCGGGTGAGCGCCGGCGCCGGCATCGTCGTGCAGCGGGCGCCGAGGGCGCTGCGCATCCCCGGTACCCGCTCGCTGCTGTGGCTCGTCGTCGTCCCCGTCGCCGCGCTGGCCCTGGCGGCACTCGCCATGCACCTCCTCGGGATCGCCGGCGGCGACGACCCGGCGCACCTCTACAAGATCGCCCTTCTGCGCGACGGCCAGTCGGCTCTCTGGGACAACTACTGGTACGGCGGCAGCTACGGCTCGCTCACCTACGGGATCGTCTACTACTGGCTGGCGCAGTTCGTGCCGGCCGCCGTGCTCGTCGTCCTATCCGGCGGCCTTCTGCCCGTTCTCTTCTACCTCCACCTGCGTGACGAGTGGGGCGTGGCCGACCGGGCCGCCGCCTGGATGCTGGCAGCCGTCATGGTCGTGTACCTCGCCTGGGGGCAGTCGCCGTTCCTCTTCGCGCTCTGCCTGACGATGGCCGGGCTCGTGCTCCTGGCGCGCGGCCACCCGCTCCTCGCCGCCCTGCCGTGCGCCGTCGGCGTGTTCACGAACCCGCTGGCGCTCTTCGCCGGCGCCGTCTTCGTCCTTGCAGCACTCGTCGCCCGCCGGGAGTCGCGCCGCGCGCTCCTCGTGTTCGTCGCGGCGATGCTCCCGGTCGTGGCCCTGCGGGTCCTCCTCGCCGCCGTTTTCGCCGCTCCGTCGTGGGAGTTCCACTACCCGCTCGAGCTGCTCGGCCTGGCCGCCGTGGCGGTGCTGGGCGCCGGCCTCGCCCGCCTCTGCCGTGACCCCCAGCGCCGCCAGCTCGTCTGGATCTTCGTGGCGCTGCTCGTGGTCACGGTCCCCGCGTACCTGCTGCCTCAGTCTCCGGTAGGCAGCAATGCCGGCCGCTTCTTCTACGTCTTCGGCGCGTCCCTGCTGGTCATGGTCGCGCGGACCAGCCGCCTGCCGCGCGTCGTGCCTTGGGTCGCGGTCGCCGCTGTGCTCGCCTTCCAGCTCGCCTTCCCGGTCTGGATGCTCGCCCACGCGGAAGGGTTCACGGCCACCCGTGCCGCCTTCTTCGCGCCCGCCCTGGACTTCGCCGGGCGCGTGTACGACCCCGACTACCGGTTCCACGTCGTGACGCCCCAGATGCATTGGGAGTCCTACTATTTCCCAGCCGCCGGCTTCGCGATCACGCGCGGCTGGTTCCGGCAGGCCGACGCCCTGCACAACGCTGAGCTCTACGACAAGCACCTCGACGCCCAGACGTACATCGCGTGGCTGCGCCGCATGGGCGTCCGCGACGTCTTCGTGCCCGACGCCCCGCTGGTCGCGACGTCCCAGCGCGAGAGTGACATCCTCGCCTCGTCGCCGGCGTTCACGGTCGTGTACCGCAGCACGCTGTGGACGGTGTACGAGCTTCGGCGCCCGCAGCCGCTCGTCGTGCCGTTGCGCGGCGACGCCTCCGCGCAGGTCTACACGCTCGACCACACGACCATCCGCTTCTCGGTCACCAAGCCCGGCCCGTACCTCGTCAAGCTCACGTGGTCGCCGTACTGGCTGGTGGCCCGGCGCCCGACGGACCCCGCTCTGCGGGGTCACAGCGGGCGCCGTGACCGCG
Source organism: Actinomycetota bacterium (assembly GCA_003157715.1). The sequence continues at coordinate 11,673 of PMKK01000264.1, read as the reverse complement.
AATGGGAGCAAGATGCGGTCCCCGAGAACGGCCTGCGCCTCTATCAGGACCCCTACGGCTTCATCATGTTCGACGCGCCGGCCGCGGGTCTGTACACGCTCCGGTTCGACGCGGCGCGCACCGCCGAGGCAGAGCTGTAGCGGTGACGCTGGGGGCGATCGAACGGCGCCTCAAGTCGCGCCGGGGGCTGTTGGCGCTCTGGCTTGCCGCGACCGCCGGCGCCGCCCTGGTCGCGCTCCTCATGTGGCGCGCCGGCATCCCGGGCTGGGACGACGCCGCGCACGTCTACAAGGTCTTCCTGCTGCGGCGCGGCGGCTCGATCTTCTGGGACGACTTCTGGTACGGCGGCAGCTACGGCGCCGTCAACTACGGGTTCGTCTTCTACCTGCTCGCGCTCTACGTGCCGGCCAAGCTCGTCGTCATCGTCTCGGCCGGCTTCGTGTCACTGTTCTACTACCTCTACCAGCGCGACATGTGGGGCATCGACGACATCTGGCCGGCGTGGGCGCTGGCGGGGATCATGGCCGTCTACCTCGCCCACGGGCAGGACCCGTTCGTGTTCGCGCTGGCCCTCACGCTCGGGGGGCTCGCCTTGCTCGCGGCCGGCCGGCCGGCGCTCGCCGCCTTGGCCGTCGGCGTCGCCCTCTTCGCCAATCCGATGGCCTTCGTCGTCTGCGCCGGCTTCATGCTCTCCGATGTGATCGCGCGGCCTGAGACGCGCCGCCGCTACCTCGTCTTCTTCTGCGTCATCGCGCCTTTCGCCGCCGCGCGGATCGTCTCGGGGTGGGCGTTCACGGAGCCCGGCGCGTACCTCAACGAGACGCCGCAGCTGCTGCTCTACCTCGCCTTCGCCCTGATGGGGCTGGCGCTGGCCGGCGTGAACGCGGTCCACGCGCGCCGGCCGTTCTTCATCATGTTCTTCGTCTACGCCGTCAGCTGCGTGCTGTCGTTCGTCATCCCGGGCAGCCCGCTGGGCAACAACATCGGCCGCTTCTTCTTCGTGTTCGGCCTCCCTCTGCTCGTCCTCCTGCGTCACACGAGCCTCAGGCGGCCGTTTCGCTACGGCGACCTCGCCATCGTCCCAATAATCCTGTTCGGGCTGCTCCAGATCAGCACGCCGTACAGCCACTTCACGCGCACCGACGAGTGGCCGCAGACGGCGAGCCGTTTCTTCGCGCCCGCCATCGCCGAGGCGCGCCAGCTCTACGATCCCAACTACCGCATGCACGTCGTCGCCCTGCGCCGCCACTGGGAGGCGGACTACTTCCCTGAGGCCGGCATCCCGATCACGCGCGGCTGGTATCGGCAGGCCGACGCGATCCACAACACGATCTTCTACACGACCTACGACGAAGCTGCCTACGTCGCCTGGCTGCGCCGCATGGGCGTCCAGTACGTGTTCCTTGCGCACGCGCCGCTCGACGTGTGGAGCGATCACGAGGCACGCCTGCTCAGGAGATCGTCCGCTTTCGAGCCGGTGACCCGGGCCGGCGCCTGGAGCGTCTACCGTCTGCGCGCCGCGGAGCCCATCGTCGTAGGGATGGACCGCGGTGCCGCCGACGTCCTCGCCATGCAGCACCTCTGGTTCACGGTGCGGCTCGATCGGCCCGGCGACTACCTCGTCAAGGTCACATGGTCGCCGTACTGGACCGTGAGCGGCGGACCCGGCGGACCGGCGCCCACGCTCACGCCCACGACGGACCGGTTCATGATCATGCATGCGCGCCGCGCCGGCGCGTACACGCTGCGCATCGACGTCACGCTTGTCAAGGCGCTGCGTCAGGCCGGCGCTCGGCTCGGGCTGTGAGCGCTGGTCACGCTTCCGGTCTGGGCGATGTGCGGCTCACGAAGCGGGTGGCATGGCGCCGTGAGACGCGCGCGGCTTTCGCCAGATCTTGCGGCCGACGTGGTCTGTGTCGATGGAGGGCCCTGCGCCAAGGGGGCGGCGCTCCCGTCCCCACGACCGCCTCGAGCTCGTGGAACGAGGCCGCCCGAGGTCATCGTTCTCGCGTGCTGAACGGCGTCTGCCGTGAGGACGGCCCCCGCGATCGCGAACGCGGTCTGACCGCGCCGGCGTGAAGGCGGCCCGAGCGCGGCCGCCTGCCTCAGTTGGTGCCGCCCGGCTCCGATTCGGCCGACTGCTTGCCCTCGAGGAGGTCGACGAAGCTCTGGGACCGCCGCCCGATCGTCGACTTGGGGTCGATCCGTGCTGCGGCCGCCCACTCCGCCTTGGCGCCGGCGATGTTGTTCTGCGAGAAGAGGATGATGGCCATGGAGTAATGCGCCTCCTGCTGGCGCGGCTCCTTGGCCAGCACGGCCCCGAGTGAGGACGTGGCGCGCCTGGTTTGCCCCTCCGCGTGCCACACCATAGCGAGGCGGATGGTGGCGACGGCGTCACCAGGCTTGGACGCGAGGGCGCCGCGATAGGCGCGTTCCGCCTGACGGTAGCGTCCGCCGAGCACGTAGGCGTCGCCGAGACTCGTGAGGACGCCGGCGTTGTGCGGATCCGCGGCGCTGGCCTTCTGCAGCCGGGCGATCGCCTGCTCCACCTGACCGCTGGCGCCGACCGTGCCGCTCGTGGCGTCCGGGGAGGGATGCCCCGGCGGCAGCGCCTGACCGGCCGCTGCGCCGTTCACCGTCGCGCCGTCACCGGAGGTCGCGCCCACGGCGACCACGACGGCGGCCACGATGACCGCAGCGCCCAGGCCGAACAGCAGGTAGTGTCTCTTCAAGGCGTCCTTTCGGGGGCGGCTGGCGCCGGAACGCTGGCAGGATAGCACCCCGCCTGCAGCCTCGCGACCGCGTTTTGCCCACGCAGCGGCTCAGGCAGGATGCGGCCTAACCAAGCTTAACCGCCGCTTAATACCCGGGGCTGGTCCGCACGCCCGGTCGGCGCCACCGGGCCGCTTCCGGCGCCACCGGGCCGCGAGGCGTGCCACGATGACTCGCGGCAGTTGACGCCCGTCGGGGCGCCCGCTAGAGTCCACAAGGCCAAAAGGACCGTTTCACTCCGGTCTCGACGCACAGGAGGTCTCGTGGGATTGCAGCTCACGCGTGGTGGAGAGTACGCCGTTCGCGCCATGACCTATTTGGCGCGCTTCCCCGAGGGGCACGTGGCCTCGTTGCACGACATCGGGCAGGCGCAGGAGATCCCCGAGAGCTTCCTCGCCAAGATCCTGCAGATCCTGGTCCATGCCGGGCTGGCCGTGTCCCAGCGGGGCGCGCACGGCGGCTTCGCCTTGGCGCGCCCCGCGGAACAGATCACCATGCGAGACGTCATCGAGGCGGTCGACGGACCCATCTCGGTCAACCTGTGCACGCTCGATCCCGAGGAATGCGAGCGCAGCGGCAACTGCGAGGTCCACAAGGCTTGGCTCCGTGCGCAGGAGCAGCTCATGGACGTGCTCGGCGGCGTCACGCTCTCCTCGCTGGCTCCACAGCCGGTCGCCTGACGGCGGCTGCGGCCGTGTGGGCCGCGCGTCGTCCGGAGCTCCTCTCCCCGCGTCCAGGCTCGTGCCCTTTGCCGCGCTCGGCTCTGCCTCAGCCGGCGTAGCCGTGCGGATGGGCCAGCATCCACGCCCACGCGTCGGCGACCGCGTCCTCCAGCGACCGTCGCGGGCGCCAGCCGAGCGACTCTCCTGCCAGCCGGTTGTCGGCCACGAGGACCGGAGGGTCCCCGGCGCGGCGCGGCGACACCTCGGCGCGCACTCGTGCTCCGGTGACCGTCTCGACCGCCGCGAGGACGCAGCGCACCGAATCCCCTGATCCCGTGCCGAGGTTGAACGCGCCCTGCATCGCCGGGAGACGCTCGAGTGCCGCCACGTGCGCGTCGGCGAGGTCGGCGACGTGGACGTAGTCGCGGATGCAGGTGCCGTCCTCGGTGAGGTAGTCGTCGCCGAACAACGGTAATGTCACGCCGTCGCGCGCGGCCCTGAGGGCGAGCGGGACGAGGTGGCTTTCGGGGTCGTGGTCCTCGCCTTGCTCTGCTTCGGCGCCGCAGGCGTTGAAGTAGCGCAGCGCCGTGAAGGCGATGTCGCCGGCGGCGCGCGCCCCCTCGAGCAGACGCTCGCAGGCGAGCTTGGTCTCGCCGTACGGATTCGACGGGGAGAGCGTGTCGCTCTCCTCGATCGGCGTGCGCGCCGGGGCGCCGTACACGGCCGCCGTGGACGAGAACACGAGGCGGCCGGCGCCGGCCGCCACAGCGGCGGCGATCACCGCCGCGGTGCCGCGCTCGTTGACGTCACGGTATCGCTCGGGCTCACGGACCGACTCCGCGACCTCCGCGAGCGCCGCCATGTGCACCACGGCCTCACAGCGGTGCCGCACGAGCGCGTCGCGCAGGCGCTCCTCGTCGCGGACGTCGCCGCTCTCGAAGGCCGCGCCGGGCGGAACGGCGGCGCGGTGCCCGCGCGAGAGGTCGTCGTACACGGTCACCGCGTCGCCGCGCGCCAGCAGGCGCGCGGCGATGACGCTGCCGATATAGCCGGCGCCGCCNNCTGGCCGGGCGCCGCAGCCGGCGCAAGAGAAAGGGACGGCGTGCCTTGCGGCACGCCGTCCCGTCTTTCACCGGGCGTCTCGCCCGGGTCTGCTCATTTGTCTTACGGCGCGGCGGTGACGGTGATGGTCACCGGCACCGAGCCGAGGTGGTCGCCACCGGCGGCCTGCACCTGATCACCCGTCGCCGTGTAGAAGTCGACGGTGCCGGTGACGGTGTCGCCAGGCGCTGCGTCGGCCGGAACGGTGATCGACGCCGTGATGGTCCCAGCGCTTGCCTTCGCCACCGTGAGCGGCGTCGACTCGTCGTTGGAGGCGACGAAGTTGTCGATGCCGATCGGTGCGGTGAACATCCACCGGATCGTGTAACCGAGGTCCGGCATGTCGGGGCCAGGATTGGCGTAGGCCACCGTGGTGGTCCACTCGCCGGACATCGGGTTCTGGACCTGGACGGCATTGCCGTGATCGGACATCGCCAGGCTCTCTGCCACGTCGGTCCCGGCGGGATCGTAGAGGCCGAGGTCGACCAGCACGGGCGACGCGGACGGGATGGGGGTCGACGGGAAGGACGCCGCCCCGGTACCGCTCCGCGTCGTAGTGCTCGGGTAGGGCCCGCCCCACATCGCGTAGGCGGTCAGCTGGGTGCAGTTCTGCGGCACGTAGAAGCCGTGTGCGGACAAACCACCACCGTCCGTGATGTCATCGGCAAAGAGGTTCCCCGTCGTGTTCATGTCATCCCAGACCTGCTGGTACTGAGCATCGCCATTGTAGGTGACCTGGCTGTCCGCGTAGGCGGCGAGGTCGGTGGGGCCCCGGTTGGCGACGGAGAAACTCGCCGTCACTGTCTGGCCTGGGGCGGCCGTCGTGGTCCACGCGGTGGGCGCGACGACGGCACGGTCGAGTGTGATCGTCCCCGTGTATGGCTCGGAGAAGCCATTGCCGGAGAAGCCTGGTGCCCAGACGAGCACCTGCCACTTGCCGGCCATCGGCGCGCTCCACAGGACCTGCTCGCCGGTGTGCGTGAGTGCCGCGTCAGGCGCCGTCCCGTTGGCGTAGTCAGGCACGTTCAGGTCCCCGCTCTTGGCGTCGCGCACGCGGCCGTTCGGGTCCACGAGGTAGACGTTGACGAGGTTGCCCTGGTCGGGCCAGGTCACCGCGGCGGCCAGCGACGCGGTGCCGCCGGGCACAGTGAAGTCGTAGAAGTAGAATTCGCCGCCGAAGTACTCGACGGTCGAACCGACCAGCTTGCCGCTGAACGTCCCGTGTCCGTTGGTCATCTTGACCGGCACGCGGATGCTCACGGGGATCGTCGTCGTGGCGCTGCCGTTGGAGACGCGCACGCCGCCGAAGTAGGTGCCGGCGGCCGCGGGAGCGAGGATGGTGGCCTCGACTCCGCGCGAGGCGCCCTTCTCGAGCCTGAAGCTCTTCGTCGCGACCTTGAGGCTGGACCAGGTCGCCTCGTGCATGAACTCGATCTTGACGTTGACCTGCTGCGGGCCCGTGGGGGGCATGCTGGCGCGCGGGAAGATGGCGAGCGTCCACGGCGAGCCGGCTTTGACGACCGGGCGCTGGTCCTTGGGCCCCTTGAGGGCGATCTGGCACTGCGTGAGGTGCCCGTAGCCGCCGTAGGTCGGGGCGTAGGTGAGGAAGTTGCCATCCGAGTCGTAGACGGCGCTGCGGATGGACACGTTGGGGCCGGACGGCCACGTGACGGTGGTCTGCACGAAGTCGGTGCCGGACGGGACGCTGAAGTTCTCGTTGTCCAGGAAGTCGGGACCGTTGAGGGTGACCGACTTGGTGATCGTCTGGTTGGCGTTGGCCACGTAGGTGGTCGGGGAGAGGGTGATCTTCTCCTTCGCGTTGCCGGTGTTGCGCACCACGATCCTGGTGCTGGCCTCGGCGCCGCCGGCGACCCTTGCCGACCAGCTGGACGGCCCGTTGCTGTCGGCCCCCACGGACACCAGCATCGACTTACCGCGCTGGAGAACGGCCATGACGGCTGCCTTGGCATTCACGAGCCCGCTGCTCTGCTCGAGGGCGGGGTACGCGAGGTTGGTGGTGGTGCTGGCGAGGAGCTTCTTCCAGTACAGAGGAGAGGGCAGCGTCTCGCCCGGATGCGAGAGCTTCCAGGCCGACTCGGCGAGCGCCAGGTCGCCGGCGACGACCGGAGCGGCCATGCTCGTGCCGCCGAACTCCTGGATGTTCTGACCTTCGTCGGAGCCCCCGACCGGGGCGAGCGCCCAGCCGTAGGCGCCGAAGCCCATGATGTCGGGGCGGAAGTCGCCGAGGGAGTTGGGCCCGCGGCTGGACCAGGTGATGACCTGGTCGCCCTTGTACGTGGTGACGCCCATGAAGTCTTCCTGGGCGAACTCCCGGTTGCCCGTGCTGGCGCCGACGGCGAGCACGCCCGGGGCGTCCTGCATCGAGCCCATCGTGCCCTGGCCGGGGCCTTCATTGCCCTCCGAGTTGACGAAGGTGATGCCGGCGTCCACAGCTGCCTGAGCCGCAAGGGCGAGAGGGTCGTTGCCGTCCTGCGGGAGGGAGACTGTCAGGAGACTGCAGGAGATGATGTCGACCTTCTCGTCCATCAGCCACTGGATGCCGCGGATGACCTGCGAGTCCCAGCCGTTGTACTCGCCGCTGACTTTGGCCATTAGCACCTTGCTCTTGGGCGCCATGCCCGAGAAGTTCATCGTCGTGTTCGTGTTGGGATTGAAGACCGGCAAACCCTGTGCGGCCACCGTGCTGGAGGTGCCGGTGCCGTGGCCGACGTCGTCGTAGAGGCCCTCGCCGGTGAAGTCCTTGTAGGCCTCGATCGCCGGCGCGAGGTCCGGCTGCAACGGGTCGGTGCCGGTGTCCAGCATGCCGACGCGCACGCCCTGACCCATCACCTGCTGGCCATTGACCTTGATGCTCCAGGCGTCCTGCGCGTGCGTGAGTTGCAGCGCCTCGGACTCGAGCGGTGCTCCGGCCGCCACCTTGCCGGCGGTCTTGCCGGCGACGGTCCTGGCGGTCCGCGCTTTGCCCTCGACGCCTGTGGGCATCTTGGGCGCCGGGATCTTGTGATCGTTGAAGACCTGCAGGACGTTGCCGTCCGCTCGCAGCGCGGCGATCGTGTCCTGCGACACCGTGGCCGACACCGCAGGGATGATGTGGTAGCGCACGACGCTCGTGGAGTCGCGAGCCTGCAGCCTACCTACGACTTCGCTGGCGTCGCCGCCGGACTTGAGCATGACGATCACCTTGATCGTCGGTTTGGCGGCGGGACCTCCCGCGGCCGCTCTGGCGCGCATCACGCCGGCGGCGAGCGATAGCGCCACCACCAGCGCCAGAACCAGGATGAAGACGCAACGTCTCATGGAACCCCCATTGCTCGGCTTGCCCCACATCTGCCCCTCGCCGGGAGCGAACTGCTCCCGGCTTCGCCGCGCGCCCGTCCACTGGGCCGCGCCGACCGGTCTCCCTTGCCCTGAAGTCTACAACGCGGATTCGCCAGAGAAACAGGGGGGCGGCGTGCCCTCAGGCGCGCCGCCCCCCTTCGAGCAGTCCGGGCGGCGCGACCGCGCCGCGGGCGTCAGCCTCAGCCGAACGGGCTGCCGCCGGACGGAGCCGCGCAGCCCGAGGACGCGCTCGCGCCGCCGAGATTGCTGAGGAAGCTGGAGAACTTCTGCCGGACGTCGGCAGACCCGCACTCCGGGCACTCTCTGTCCTCGTCTTTGAGGAAGCCCTGCCGAAACACTTCGAAGGAGTTCCCGCAGTCCTCGCAGATCAGATCGTAGGAAGCCATCGCACCCCGCATCGGTTGCCGAATGTATACCCTTGGGGGTATCATACCTGCGCGCTGGCCGAGCGCAAACCCCGATCTTCTCGGGAGCCCGGCCGGAGCGCGCCGTCCGGCGGGCTTGTGCGCGGGGCGTTGCCGCGACACTATGTTCTTTCGAGCGCCGCCAGTGCACGCGGTCCGGGCGGCGACCCGGGCGGGAGCGAAAGGGAGCCGATGTCAGGTTGCAGGAGTGGAGCGCGTGTCGCGGCCATGAGCATGGTCGTCCTCGTCCTCGCGGCGCTGGTCGTCGCCGGCTGCGGATCGTCGGCCGGCGCCTCGTCCGGCGGCTCCGGCTCCGCCCAGACGCTCACGGGCAGCACGCTGACCGGCGGCACGTTCGATCTGGCCACGACGCGGGGCAGGCCGACCGTCGTCAACTTCTTCGCCTCCTGGTGCGGTCCGTGCAATCAGGAGGCGCCGGAGGTCGTCGCCTTCGCAAAGGCGCACCCCGACGTGCAGGTCGTGGGAGTGGCGACGAACGACAAACCCTTCGACTCGCAGAGCTTCGCGAACAAGTACGGCATCACCTATCCGGTCGTGATGGACCTCGACGGCTCGATCGGCAACGCCTGGGGCGTGACGGGCATCCCGACCACGTTCTTCATCGACAGGAACGGGACCGTGCAGAGCTCGATCGTCGGCGCTTCGACGCAGGCGCAGTTTCAGCTCAGGCTCAGTTCGATCCAGTGAGGCGCGGCAGGCCGCCGCGGGCGGCCGCGCCGGACTCTCCGGGCTCCTCATGACTGCGAACACGATCACGTCGCTGGGCGTCGTCATCATCGGCACGCCGGTCACCGTCACGTCGCTGAGCCTCTCGGCTCTCGGGCTCGCGTTCGTGGCCGGCCTGCTCTCGTTCATCTCGCCCTGCGTGCTCCCGCTGCTGCCGGTGTACCTGTCGTTCATCTCCGGCGTCGGAGTGGAACAGCTCGCCGGGCATCGCCGCCGCCTGCTGTGGACCGCGCTCCTCTTCGTGGCCGGATTCACGCTGGTCTTCGTCCTGATGGGCGCCGGCGCCGGCGGCGTGGGCCGCCTGCTGGTCCACTACCGGCACGAGCTGACCATCGCAGCCGGCGCGTTCATCGCCTTCAGCGGGCTGGTGGTGGCCGGTGTGATCCCGCTGCCGAAGCCGGTCATGCGTGTGAGCCCCACGCGGCGCGGTGCCGGCGGGGCCTTCGTCACCGGCATGGCGCTGGCCGTGGGGTGGACGCCATGCGTCGGCTACGTCCTCGGCGCCATCCTCGGTATGGCCGCCTCGAGTCACAGCGCCGTGTCCGGATCAGTCCTGCTGCTCGTGTACTCCGCCGGCCTCGGGCTACCGTTCGTGCTCGCGGCGGTGGCCTTCGAGTGGGTCTCTGCCCGTCTCGGCGTGGTCAAGCGCCACTACCGCGGCATCCAGATCGCCGCCGGCGTGCTGCTGGTCGCCTTCGGCGTGCTCATGATGCTCGGCGTCCTGGACCAGATGAGCCGCTGGCTGCCGGCGTTCAGCCCGGGAGGGCTCTGAGGCGTATCCTTGGCGGCATGAGCGAGCGCCGCCACATCCCCGAGGTCACGCCCGCCGGCCGCGCCGCCGCGCAGGCGCTGCGCGGCCAGGTCGCGGGAGAAGTGTGCACGACGCCGCTCGCGCGCTGGCTCTACTCCACCGACGCTTCGATCTACCGCGTCGTGCCCGACGCGGTCGTCGTCGCGGTGTCACCGGACGATCTTGTCGCGGTGGCGGCCGTGGCGCACGAGTACGGCGTACCGCTGGTCGCGCGCGGATCGGCCACCAGCGTGTCCGGACAGGCCATCGGCCCCGGCATCGCCGTCGACTGCTTCAAGCTCGACCGCATCCTCGCGATCGACACGGAGGCGCTCAGCGCGCGCGTGCAGCCCGGCGTCATCCAGGCGTCACTCAACCGTGCCGCCGCCGCCTACGGCCTCGAGTTCGGCCCGGACACATCGACGGTGGATCAGGCCACGATCGGTGGCATGGTCGGCAACAACTCGTCCGGGTCGCGCTCGATCGTGTACGGCGAGACCAAGGACAAGTTGCTCGCTGTCTCTGCCGTGCTGGCGGGGGGAGAGCGCTGCGACTTCGGCCGCTGTGCCGGCGACGACCTGGCGAGCGGGCTGCGCGGGCCGGGCGCGGACCGGCTGGCGGCGGCGCTCGCGGAGATCCGCGAGCAGTACCGCCGGTCGATCGCCGAAGGCTATCCGCAGACGCGCCGCTGCACGTCCGGCTACCACTTGCGCACTCTCCTCGAGCCGGAGCCCCAGCTGGCGCGTCTGCTCGCCGGCTCCGAGGGGACGCTGGCGCTGTTCACCGAGCTCGAGGTCGCGCTCGACCCGCGGCCGGCATGCCGCGTGGGCGCAGCGCTCACGTTCGCGACGCTGCGCGAGGCGCTGGAGGCCGACGGCTCGCCCGAGGCGCTCATGGCGCTGACCGAAACGCTGATCCGGCTCGGGCGCACCGACGAATCGATCTCGGCGGCCGAGTGGGCGGTGCGGCTGGCGCCCTACAACGACGCGGCGCACTACCTGCTCGGCAATGGCTACGCGCGCAAGAACTACACGCAGCTCTTCGCGGCCTACCCGGTTGCGTTCGCCGACCCGGCGGGCCGGCGCGCCATGGTACACGCGGACTCGCTGCTCGGCACGGGTGCGCGAGACGCGGCGTAGCCACGCATCCCGGCTGGGCGGACGCGCGCGTTCGCCTGGCCTCGCTCGACTTCGAGGACGCGCACTTCGCCGAGGCGGGCTCCGGCTGCTTCGCGGCACTGGCGGCGTGCCCGGAATACGGTCGCGCGCACGCCGTGCTCGCCAAGGCGCTCGAGGCCGAGCGCTTCACCGTGGACGTGCACCGTGCCGGATACGAGGCGCGCTTCGCGGCCATGCCCATGCCGGTCGTGCCCGGGATAGAGCGCTTCGTCGCCAACTGGCGCGCGCTTTCGCCTCGGCTCCAGTAGCGCGTCGCGCTCTCGGGGGCGCCGTGGAAGGAGTTCGTGCCCGTGCTGGTCGATGGCGGCGCGACGTACTTCATCAAGCCCATGTACATGCTGCTGTCCGAGTGCCCGGCGCAGCGCACGCTCCGCGACCAGCGCATCAGCTACGACTCGCGGCTGTGGGACGACGTGCGCGGCTGCGGTGGCTACCACACCGTGACGGGCGTCGAGGACGTGGAGCGCACGATCTTCGACAAGTACAACACGGTGCTGCACGAGCTGACGCACCAGGTGCACGCGGTGCTGCCCGCCGAGGACTCGCGCGCCATCCAGGAGCACTACCGCGCGGCCAAGGCACGCGACGACGCCAGCAGGAACGGCTTCCTGTCGCGCTACGCGGGAGGCAGCGTGTTCGAGTACTTCGCGGAGGGCGCC
>PMKK01000214.1:2076-2564 GCA_003157715.1 Actinomycetota bacterium | reverse complement strand
CTCCTGCTGCCCATCTTCTGGAGCCTGCCGATGGCGCTCGTCGCCAGCGAGCTCGGCTCGGCGCTGCCGGGCGAGGGCGGCTTCTACATCTGGGCGCGGCGCGGCCTGGGCGATTTCTGGGGCTTCCAGACAGCGTGGTGGTGGTCGCTGTCCATCTTCGTCGACTCGTCGGTGTATATAGTGCTGGCCGTCGGCTACCTGCAGAACTGGCTGCATTTCAACCATTTGTGGTTCTACGTCGTCTGCTGGGCGATCATCGCCGCCTTCACCATCATGAACGTCCTGGGGGTGCAGATCATCGCGCTGAGCTCGACGCTGTTCTCGGTCGTCATCATCGCGCCGTTCGTGGCGCTCATCGCCGTCGGCCTGGCGAAGTGGCAGTTCGACCCCTTCACACCGGTCGCGCCGCCAGGCGTGCCGTTCTTCGGCACCAACGGCGCCCTCGGTCTGGGCCTGGCCATCGGCGTGTGGATGTACTCCGGCTACGA
>PMKK01000214.1:0-2030 GCA_003157715.1 Actinomycetota bacterium | reverse complement strand
CGTGCCGTTCATCATCGCCCTGTACGTGCTGCCCACGCTGGCCAGCGTGGCGGCCTACGGGCACTGGGGCACCTTCGCCACCCAAGCCGGAGACGGCTATGTCTCCTTCGTCGAGATCGGCCGCAAGCTCGGCGGCTCGGCCCTCGGCGTGGCCATGCTCGCCTCGGCNNTGCTCGGCAACCTCGCTCTCTACCTCGACTATCTGGCCTCGGGCGCCCGGCCGCTGTTTGCCATCTCCTCCGACGCCCTCTTTCCCAAGGGGATCTCGCGCGTCAGCCGGCGCTGGGGCACGCCGATCGCCGCGATCCTGCTCATGGCGATCCTGAACGCCGTGCTCATCGTCGGACCGTTTCGCAACCTCGTGGTGATCGACGTGATCCTTTTCATCTCGTCGTATGTGCTCATCTTCCTGGCGGCCGTCAGCCTGCGTATCAGGGAGCCCGAGCTCAAGCGGCCGTTTCGCGTGCCGTTCGGCACCGCCGGCCTGATCGCCATGGTCATCCCGCCCATCCTCATTGTGATCTTCACGATCTACGTCAACGCGATCGATCGCAACACGAAGATCTTCGGGATCACGGGCTTCAGACTGCTCGGGCTCGACGTCGGCTGGTACGGCATCGCCGGCTCCGTCGCACTGCTCTCGGGACCGGTATGCTATGTCATCTTCCGGCGCGTCTTCGGCGGCCCCAGCACGCCCCCGGGCGAAGCCGGCAACGACGAGCTGCGGCTGGCCGCGGTAGACGCGGCCGACGACGACGGCGACATGGCCGCGGTAGAGGTCTGACGACATGGAAACGACGCTACAAGTCTTGTCCGAGGCAGAACGGACGCAGGTCCACGAACGCACGCTGGGCGTGCTCGAGCGCGTCGGCATGCGCTGCGACACGGCCGAGGGCCGCCGCGTGCTGGCCGACGCCGGCGCCCAGGTCGACGAGGCCACGTGCATCGTGCGCTTTCCGCCCGCCCTCGTCGAGCGCTCGCTGGCGCAGGCGGCCAAGCGCTACTCGCTGGGCGGCCGCCGTCCCGGCTGGAGCTTCGCCCTGAACGAGGGCGGCCACACGCTGCTGGCCGACGGCGGCGCCACGAACGTCTTCGACTGTGCGACCCAAAAGCGGCGGCCGGCGACCCACGACGACTGGCTCGCCGCCACGCGTATCCTCGACGCCCTCGACGACGTCGGCCTCTACTGGTGTCCCACCGACTACTCGCCCGACTACGAACAGCCGGCGGGGTTCGTGCGCTACTTCACCGAGGTCTTCGCCACGTTCAGCAAGCACGTGCAGGATTCGTTCGGCACCCCCGAGCTCGCGCCCTGGCTCAAGGAGATCCTCGACATCGTGTTCGGCGGCCGCGAGGCGGTGCGCGAGCTGCGGCCGCTGTCGTTTCTGATCACCCCCACCTCGCCGCTCACGATCGAAGAGCGCTACACCGACTCGTGGCTTGCCTTGCGCGACTACGGGCTGCCGGTGGCGATCATGCCGATGCCCCTTCAGGGAGCGACCGCCCCCGGCAGCCGGCTGGCGACCATCCTCACCGCCAACTGCGAGACCATCGGCACGCTCTGCCTGGTGCAGGCGGCGGCGCCGGGCACGCCCGTGATCTACGCTCCGGTCATCGCCACGATGGACCCGCGCAGCGGTCTCTACGCCGCCGGCGCGATCGAGCACGGCGTCATCTGCGCCGCCGGCACCGAGATGGCGCGCTACTACGGACTGCCCGCCGAGTCGTCCGGCCTCTGCACCCAGACCTACGAGCCCGACCTGCAGACCGCCTGGGAGAAGGCCAACGGCGGCCTGCTCGTGACGCTGTCGAACCCCGACATCCTGGTGGGCCCCGGCCTGCTCGCGGGGGCGACCACCCTGTGCCTCGAACAGATCATCCTCGACGTCGAGGAGTCGCGCCTAGCCCGCCAGGCGCGCGCCGGCGTGCCGGTGCGCGACGACCTCTGGCTCGACGACGTGCTCAAGGCGGCAGGACCATGCGGCTCGTTTCTCGGCGAGCGTTCTACCCGCGTCAATGCGCGCTCCGGC
>PMKK01000234.1 GCA_003157715.1 Actinomycetota bacterium | reverse complement strand
GCGCAGGTCGTGGTAGTCGGAAACGACGTCGTCGGCGGCGACGTCGGCCAGATGGTAGTCGGGCTTGTTGGCGCCGCTCGTGTAGAGCCCGCCGCGCAGCACCTCGTCACCGAGGACCGGCAGCGTGCTGCCGACCGGTCCCACGAAGCCGGGCTGGACGCCCTGAGCCTGCTCGACCTCGTCGGCCGTCGCCAGGCGAAACTCGCCCACGACGCGCCGCAGCTTGCCTTCGTGGAGATCGTGATCGCCGCGCACCAGCACGAGCAGCGGGCCGCGCTTCTCGCTCACGACCACCAGCGATTTCATGAGTCTCCGCGGCTCGATGCCGAGGAACGCGGCGACGTCGTCGATAGTGCGCTTGCCGGGCGTGGAGATCTCGCGCTGACCCTCTTCCCCGCCCCCCGGTGCGGCGTCGTCGGCCCCCGGCTCAGAGCCTGCCACGGCCAGTTCGACGTTGGCCGCATACCCGCAGCTCTCGCAGTACACGATCTCGTCTTCGCCGGCCTCGCTGGGCGCCATGTACTCGTGGGCGATGTTGCCGCCCATCATGCCGGGGTCGCTCAGCACCCGGCGTACATCGACGTGACAGCGCGCAAAAATACGGTCGTAGGCAGCGATCTGCCTGTCGTAGCTGAGCTGTAGAGACGCGAAGTCGGTGTCGAGGCTGTAGGCGTCTTTCATGATGAACTCGCGCGTGCGCAGCAGGCCGCTCTTGGGCCGCGCTTCGTCGCGCTCCTTGGTCTGAATGTGAAACCACATCTGGGGCAGCTGCCGGTACGAGTGGATCTCGCGCGCGGCCAGCCAGGTGACGACCTCTTCGTGGGTCATGGCCAGGACCATGTCGGCGCCCTTGCGGTCCTTGAACCGGAAGAGCTCGTCACCGATGGTCTGCCAGCGCCCGGACTGCTGCCAGACCTCGGCCGGGTTGATGACCGGGTAGAGCATCTCCTGGCAGCCGATCGCCTCCATCTCGTCGCGGATCACGGCTTCGATCTTGCGCATCACCCGCCACCCCGCCGGCAGGAACACATACACGCCGGCCGCGAGCTGACGGACGAGCCCGGCCCGGACCATGAGCTTATGACTCACGGCCTCGGCACCGGCCGGGTCCTCTTTGACTGTCGGAAGAAGGAGGTCGCTGGCGCGCATCGTCGTCGATGATATGAGACCACGACGGCCAGAAGCAAACATACCTGTTAAGCTTCGGTCGCCTTGAAAGTCAGCCGGTGAGAGTCCTGCTCGTCAACAACTTCGTGCGCCACGGCAGCGGCGTCGACCGGATGGTGCGCCTCGAGCAGGCCTTCCTTGCGGCCCACGGCCACGGCGTCGATCTCGTAGCCCGCGACAATGCCGGCTTCGGCTCTGCCCGACCGCTGGCCGCGGCGGCCCTCAAGGCATCGTGCCTCTACTCGCCCAGCGCGCGCCGCGACGTCGCGGCGCGACTGTCCGGCGGCTCGCCCGACGTCGTCCACGTGCACAACACCGTCCCGCTTCTGACGGGCGCGGTCTACGATGCCCTGCGAGACACCCGGGCTCTCGTCGTCGCACACCTCCACGACTATCGCGCCTTCTGCCCCGCGGCGTATGCCTTTCGCAACGACACCGGCTGCGATCTGTGCACGCGCTCCCTGTTTGCCGGCTGCACCGTCTATCGCTGCTACCGCCACTCGCTGCTCGAGAGCGCCGGTCTGACGACGGCCCGGCTCATCGACGCGGCCATGGGGCGGCGCTTCGGCGCTTCTCCGCACGCTTACGTAGCCTGCAGCCGGCACGTCAGGGACGAACATGTGGCCCGCGGTCTGCCCGCCGCGCGCATCGCCGTCGTCCACAACGGGGTCGCCGATCCCGACCCCCAAGGCCGGCGGCGGAGCCGCGCCGCCGAAGTCAAGCGAAAGCTCACCTTCGTCGGCTCGCTGTGCAGGGCCAAGGGCGTACACCTTCTGCCCGCGCTGGCTGCCGCCCTGCCGGAGTTCGAGATCCATCTGATCGGCACCGGCTCGGAGTCGCGACGTCTGCACGAAGCGAAGCTCCGCGGCCGCCTGGGGAACCTCGTGCTGCACGGTTTCGTCGACGGGCCGGCCAAGCTCGACCTCTGGGCCGACAGCCTGCTCACCGTCGTGCCGTCGCTTTGGGCCGAACCCTGCTGCCTCGTCGCCCTCGAAAGCTACGCGCTCGGCGTGCCCGTCGCGGCCTCGGCCGGCGGCGGCAACCCCGAGCTGATCGACCACGGGCGCACGGGTCTGACCGCCGACTTCGCCGACACGTCGGCGACCGCCCAGCGCGTGCGCGCGCTGTGGGACGATCGGCCGGCTCTCGATACCATGCGCCGCGCGGCGCGCGCGGTCTTCGAGGAACGCTTCTGCAGCGACGTCTTCGGCCGCAACCTGGTCACGGCTCTCGACCAGCTCGGCCGGTCGGCTCGATGAAGCTCGCGCTGCTGGGCACGCGCGGCGTACCGGCCTCCTACAGCGGTTTCGAGACCGCCGTCGAGGCCATCGGCGCGCGGCTTGCGGCGCGCGGCCACGACGTGACCGTCTACTGCCGGCCGCACGTCGTGGCGACGCACTACCGTTCGTATCGGGGCATGAAGCTCGTGCACTTGCCGACGATCGCCACCAAGCACCTCGACACGTTCGTGCATACGCTGCTGTCCACCGTGCACATGGCGTGCGCCGTGCACCCCGATGCCGCGCTCTATTTCATCGTCGGCAACGCGCCGTCGGCCGCCCTCTCGCGGCTGCTGGGCATCCCCACCATCCTGAACGTCGACGGGCTCGACTCGGAGCGCGCCAAGTGGTCGGGACCCGCCAAGAGTTACCTGCGCTGGGCCCAGCGCAACGCCCGCCGCTGCGCCCATCGGCTGGTCACCGACTCCGAGGCCGTGCAGCGCATCTACCGCGAGCGCTACGGCACGGTCACCGAGTTCATCCCGTACGGCGCCGACATGGCCGGCCCGGACAGCGGCCGTCATCTGGAGCGCTTTGGGCTGCGCCGGCGCGGCTACATCCTCTTCGTCGGGCGGCTCGTGCCCGAAAACAACGCTCACGTCCTGCTCGCGGCTTTCACCGGTCTCAAGACCGACCTTCAGCTCGTCGTGGTGGGCGATGCGCCCTACGAGGCGCGCTATCAGGACGGCCTGCGAGCCGCCTTCGGGGACGACCCACGCATCGTGTTCACCGGCTACCTGTTCGACGAGGGGTATCGTGAGCTCGCCCGTAACGCCGAGATCTTCGTCGTGCCAAGCGAGGTCGGCGGCAGCCACCCGGTGCTGCTCGAAGCCATCTGCGCCGGCAACTGCGTCGTGGTCAACGACCACGAGCCCAATCTCGAGGTGCTCGGCGGCGCCGGCGTGAGCTATCCGGGGGCCGAGGGCGCGGCAGGACTGCGACGTGTTCTGCAGGGGCTGGTCGACCACCCACAGCGCATCGTCGAACTGCGTGCCGCCGCGCTCGAGCGCGCCCGGTCGCTGCACTCCTGGGACGTCGTGACCGACGCCTACGAGCGCCTTGCCCGCGTCGTGATCGAGGAGCGCCGCCCGCGTGCCTGACGACCGTCCGCGGAAGCGTCGGCGTGCCCCCTGCGGCGAGCGCCTTGGGAACTCCTCCGTCCGCCGTATTGTGAACCCCGCACGGCCTCCCTATAATAATAGGCATCGAGGGGTTGCCCGGCGCCCGGCCGGGATTGCAGATCGAGGGTAGGGGCCACTCACTTCAGCGCGGCGCGTGGTCGTTCACCTCTGAGCGTGAGGAGCGGTGCAGTTTGACCGTCCGCGAAGTCGTTCTTCATCGTGACATCCGGGCGTCCGCCGACTTCTCACCGACGACCCTGCTGAACCGCCACCATCTCCGTCGTTTTCTCTCGGTGTTCGTCCTGGTCGGCATCGACGTTGCCGCCATAGCGCTGGCTGCCCTGCTCGTGACGGCGCTCTCGCGGACCGTCGGGCCCGCTCGTCCCTATCCGCGACTGACGACGCTGACGGGCGTCTGTCTCGTCGTCGTTTTCGTCTTTCTGGCCACCGGCCTCTACGGCCGTCGCTTCATGCGCCACAGCGCCCGGCGGCTGGCCCGCGCCTCGCTCATGGCGCTCGCGGTCATCGCGGTGGCGGCGCTGGTCATGGGCCTCTCTCTCGATCATCTCGCGGCGGCGCTCACTATCGTCCTGGCCGCCGCACTGGCCTTCGCCGGCCGCGCCGCCTACGATTGGTCGCTCGCCCGCGCCTACGGCGATAGCGGTCTCCGGCCGGTCGCGCTCGTCGGCCGGCCGGGCTCTTGCGAGCAGGTCAAGCTGCTCGTCGCCGGACTGCCGCAGTTTCGCGACTCTCGTATCTGCGGCATCATCACCGACCGCGCCATGCCACGGCGCTGGCAAGACGAGCACGGCCTCGAGATCCTCGGCCTGGCCAACGACCTCGAAGCAGTGATCGACGCGCAGCAGCCGGTCGAGCTCATCCTCTGTGACCTCGACCTGACGCGCGGAAGGTTGCCGGGGTTGGTCGACGCCTGTCGGCGCCGCCACGTCGGCCTCAAGATCGCCGCGGTCGATGCCGAACTGACGCGCGAGCGCATCTGTCTCATCCCGGACGATGCGACACCCCTGTTTGCCGCCGCGCCCTCAGAGCTGGCGCACTTTCATTTCGTCACGAAGCGCTGTTTCGACCTTATCGGCGGCACGATCCTCATCGTGCTCCTCCTGCCCCTCATGCTGATCATCGCGATGCTCATCAAGCTCACCTCTCGCGGGCCGGTGCTGTTCGTAGACCAGCGCATCGGCCTGGGCCAGCGCCCGTTCCGCTTGTACAAGTTCCGCACCATGCGACGCGACGCCGCGGCTCGTCAGGCCGAATTCGAGCCTCTGAACGAAGCGGGCGGCACTCTCTTCAAGATCCGTCATGACCCGCGCGTCACGCCGGTCGGCCGGCTGCTGCGCCGCACGAGCCTCGACGAGTTCCCCCAGCTTCTCAACGTGCTGAAAGGGGACATGAGCCTCGTCGGCCCTCGTCCGTTGCCGCTGCGCGACTTCCGCCTCATGGACGACTTCGACAAGCGCCGTCACGTCGTGCTTCCCGGGATCACCGGGCTCTGGCAGGTGAGCGGGCGCAGTGACCTGTCGTTTGCCGACATGATCGCGCTCGACTTTCGGTACATCGAATCGTGGTCGATCGTCGCCGACCTTTCGATCCTGGCAAGGACGGTCGTCGCGGTCTGCGGGCTGCGCGGCGCGTGCTGACTCAAACCCCAAAGCGAACCCGCGCGCAGCATTGTCGTCCGATGTCGCTGCCGCCTGTGCGCAACATGTCCGACCGAAAGGAGCGCTTGTGACGACCTCGGTGGTCACGGGTGGCGCCGGCTTTCTCGGCTCTCACCTCTGCGAGTATCTGCTGGCCAAGGGCCACAGGGTCATCTGCCTCGACAACCTGGACACGGGCTCGTTGCAGAACATCGAACACCTGCGTCAGCCGGAGTTCGAGTTTCGCAACGTCGATCTGGTCGATCACGTCGATCTCGCCGAGGACGTCGACTTCGTCTTTCATCTGGCGAGCCCGGCAAGCCCCATCGACTACCTGCGCCTGCCGCTGCACACGCTCAAGGTGGGCTCCTACGGCACCCATCATGCCCTCGGTATCGCCAAGTTCAAGCGCGCGCGCTTCTTGCTGGCGTCGACGTCGGAGGTCTACGGCGACCCGCTCCAGCATCCTCAATCCGAGGACTACTGGGGCAACGTCAACCCAATCGGACCGCGCGGCGTCTACGACGAGTCCAAGCGCTACTCCGAGGCCCTGACCATGGCCTACCATCGCCAGCAGGGCGTCGACACGTGTATCGCGCGGATCTTCAACACCTACGGTCCCCACATGCGCCCCAACGACGGGCGTGCCGTGCCCACCTTCGTGCGCCAGGCGCTGGGCAACAAGCCGATCACGGTCTTCGGCGACGGCACGCAGACGCGCAGCTTCTGCCATGTGAGCGATCTGATCGACGGGCTCCACCGGCTGGCCGAGAGCGGCGAACACGAACCGGTCAACATCGGCAACCCGGCCGAGCTCACCCTGGGCGAACTCGCCGAGACGGTCATCCGCCTCACGGACTCCGAGAGCCAGGTAGTCTACTCGGCCCTGCCGGTCGACGACCCTAAGGTACGTCGCCCGAACATCGCCCGGGCGCGCGAGAAGCTCGGCTGGGAGCCCCGGGTCACCCTCGAGGAGGGGCTCACCGACATGATCGCCTTTGAGCGCACGAACAAGTCACACTCGCTGACCGGCTTGCGCCACGAGGATGCGCTGCCGAACGGCACGCCGTCGTAACGTCGGCCGGACCGCCGCGGCCTCAGCTCGCCCGGCGCGCCGTGACGAGCCGCACGCGACTCGTCACCACGCCGGCGAACACGACGCGCCAGCGCTCGGTCGCCCCCAGGACCACCCGGGCCGCATAGCGGCCGCCGACTCCGGTCGTGACGGCGGTCGCTACCCGCCAGGCTCCGGCGCCCTTGCGGCACTCGACCAGCAGGCGTCGGCCGGCTACGCCGCCGATGCTCGCGCAGGTGTAGCGGCCCGACAGCACGATGCGCGCGCCGCGCCGCGCGCGCGCCGGCGCGGCGAGCGAGAGGTGATTGCCGCGCGCGAAGGCATACCACGACGGCTTGGCCGTGCCGCTGACCCGGCGCAGGCCGAGATACCAGCCGTCGAGGCTGCTTGGTTTGCCGGTCGGCGAGGTGTCCTGGAGCAGATACCAGACCAGCAGCTTGATCTGAGCGTGACGGGCGGCCAGGGCATACGACTTCGAGAGCCACGTCGCCTGCTGGACCTCGCTCACCGGCGCACCGAAGGCCACGCTGGGCTCGGTCGAGAACCCGTACTCGGTGAGGTAGAAGCGCTTGCCCGGGAAGATCTTGAGGAGCGTCGCGATGTTCGCCAGCGAGACGGTGTGACTGGGGTTCGCGGGAAGCAGCCCCGGGTCCATGTTGCGGGAACCGCCCGGCACGTACGGGTGATGTGAGTAGATGTCGAAGTAGGCCGCCGCACCGGCCCTGGCGAGGGCGCGGGCAAACGACTGCGGGCTGGTCTGGTAGGCGTTCTCGGTCCCCGCGGGCGCGCCCGTCGGCGCGGTCGCGCCCGCGATCACCTTGGCGCCGGGGTCGCCCGCCCGCACGCCGGCGTAGAAGCTCTTCAGGTAGCGCAAGTAGGTGTGCGCCGAGAAGTTGGGGTCGTTGGCGGTGCGCTGCGGAAAGAGATGCACCCAGAGATTCGGCTCGTTGTAGACTTCGTAGCCTAGGACCTTGCCCTTGAGCTCGGCCGACAGATGCTTGGCGAAGGCCTTGTAGTAGGCCAGCGCGGACGCCGTCATCGGGTAGAACTCCTGGTAGCCCGCGTAGCCCCGCACCGGAAACGTGTTCCAGTACGACGTCTCCGAGGCCCATTTCGGCACGAAGTCCATGGTGACGATCACCCTGAGACCGCGAGCATGGGCGGCCTCGACGGTCGCCACCACCCCGCCGAGATAGCCGCTGTCGCTGTACTGACCCTCGGTGGGCTCGGCGAGCGGCCACTCACAGTCGACCCGCAGCACCGCGGCGCGCAGCTGCCCCTTGATCTCCCGCAGATGCTGCTCGCGCGCGTCGGGCGTTAGCGTCGGCAGCGGTCCGTCGTCGAGACCGCGCAGCACGCTGCCCGCCAGCGCCGGCGAGGCCGGCCACAGCACGCCGGACACCACGAGAACGGCCGCAACCACGCCGAGCAGCGGCGCGGCGCACCACCGCCTCACGACGCCTGCTCCTCGCCGCGGCGGCCGAGCCCGGCACGAGACGGCGGCGCGGCGGCCGGGCGGCCGAGCTCGGCGTCGATCCGTTCGAAGAGGGTCTCGACAAGCTCATCCTCGGCTGCCGTCGCCACCTTGGCCCCGTGCGCGAACACCACGCCCTCTCCCCTGCCGCCGGCGATGCCGAAGTCGGCGTGACGAGCCTCTTCGGGGCCGTTCACGCGACAACCCATGACGGCCACGCTGATCGGCGCCGAGTACGAGCGCAGGCGCTCTTCGACCGCGCCTGCCAGGGCGACGAGGTCGATCTCGGTGCGCCCGCAAGTGGGGCACGAGATCAGGTTGGGTCCCCGGCGGCGCAGTTCGAGCGCCTCGAGGATGGCCCAGGCGACCCGCACCTCTTCGACCGGGTCGCCGGTCAGCGAGACCCGCACGGTGTCGCCGATACCGTCGCAGAGCAGCGCCCCGATGCCGACGGCGCTCTTGATCGTGCCGGACCACACCGTACCGGCTTCGGTGACGCCCACGTGCAGCGGCGCGGCACTGCGCCGTGCGAGCGCCCGGTAGGCGGTGATCGTGTCGGGGACGCTCGAGCTCTTCACCGACAGTTTGTAGTCGAAGAAGCCCCACTCTTCGAACCGTGCCGCGTGACGAAGGGCGGCCTCGACCAGAGCGTCGCTCGGCTTGCGGGTCGCCAGGTCGCGAAGCTCTCTCGGCAGCGAACCGGAGTTCACTCCTACACGGATGGCGGCGCCGTGCTCGGCCGCCGCGCTCACGATCTCGCGCACATGAGCGTCGCTGCCGATCGTGCCGGGGTTGATGCGCACGCCGGCCGCGCCGCGTTCGAGCGCGGCAATGGCCAGCCGCCAATCGAAGTGGATGTCGGCGATGATCGGCACCGGGGCGTGACGAACGACCTCGGCGAAGGCCTCAGTGTCGGCCGCGGAGGGCAACGACACACGCACGAGCTCGCTGCCTGCCGCCGCCAGCGCCCGGATCTGCTCGAGTGTCGCTCGCGCGTCGCCGGCGGGCGTGCTGGTCATGGACTGCACCACGACCGGCGCGCCGCCCCCGATCGCGACCCCGCCGACGTGGATCTGCCTTGTGTCGGTCATGGACAGAAGGATACTACAGGCTGGGTGGGCGAGCCTCCGGCAAGCCGGCCGGCACCGGCCGAGGGCGCCTCTCTTCCGCCCGATGTGTGTCTCACGATCCGACCAGAGCGCTGAGCGCCGCCGGCAGGTCGGTGAGGCGGTCGATGGTGACGCTCGCGGCGCCGTCGGCCTCCGACCGCGGCGCGATCAGGATGGAGCGGCAGCCGGCCGCGTCTGCCATGGCGACGTCGCTTGTCGCATTGTCACCCACGACGACGATCTCACCGGCCGTCAGGCCGAGGTCGCGCTCGACGCACTCCAGCAGGTAGGTCCCCGGCTTGCCGACGACGACGTCGTGGCCGCGGCCAAGGCGAGCCGCCACGCGCTCGACCGTCTGCCGGCAACCCGGCAAGCGCGCACCGCCTTCCACCGGGTAGTCGACATCGAGATTGGCGGCCACGAACTCGCAGTCGGGCCGAAAGTCGTCGGGCAGCGTCGCTGCGTCGAACCCAGGTACGTAACCGACCACCAGCGCCTGCGCTTCACTCCCCCTGTCGGTCAGGCGCACTCCGCGTGACGCGACCTCGCCGCGAAGACCCGGGGAGCCGACGATGTAGGCCACCTCATAGCCGCGCTCAGCGACATAGCGAGCGGTGGCGGTGGCCGACGAATAGATCTCGTCGGTCACCGCCGCGATGCCAAGCTTCGCGAGACGATCGGCCAGCTGCGTCGCGTCGGCGGTCGTCGAGTTCGTCAGGAAGAGGGCTCTGAGGCCACTCTCGCGGATGTCGCGCACGATCCGGGGCGCGCCGGGCACGACCTCATGGCCGAGATAGAGAGTGCCGTCGAGGTCGAAGGCGACGGCTCGCAGCGGTCGTGCGCGTGGCGCGGGCGGCTGCCGCCGCCCGCGCCACGCGGCGTCATCCGTAGATGCCACCGGCCGCCTCGATCAGCATGTCGTAGCGCGACTGCAGCATCTCGAGCCGCACGGCGTCCTCGATGGAGATCGCGTTGTAGAAGTCGCGTTTGTTCTTCAGCCACATGAGCTCAAAGCCGACGGCCTTGAGGATGCCCGCGTCGGCGTCGTTCTCGAGCGCCGCGGGGCACTCGAAGATGACCTTGCGCGTCTCGTAGCGGTCGAGGCAGCCCGCGGGCAGGTTGCGCATGAAGGGCAGCGTGCTCGCCGAGACGCCGCCGCCCATCGCGCAGGCCAGCCCCGCGGCCTTCGCCTGAGTGAACAGGTCGCAGGCCATGTCGAAGATCACCGGCTCGTTGATGTCCTCGCGACTCAGCCCCAGCGAGCCGGCCATGTCGACGCGGCCGAGGACGACGCCGTCGAGCTCACCGATCTCCGGCAGCGCGACCATCTCGGCGAACTTCTCGTGTCCGGTGACGGTCTCGACGTTCACGCAGAACTCGACGTCCTGGCGCTCATCGTCGGGGAACGCCATGCGTACCGCGGCGAGAAACTTGCGCAGCGCGTGCGGCGATTCGACCATAGGCCCCACGACGCGCTGCACGCCGATCACGCGAGCCTCGTACATGTCGCGCACGGCCTCGCAACCGCCGATCTTGATGGTGAGCCCCAGACCGGCATGCGAGACGACCTCTTTGAGGCGCAAGGCCTCTTCGAGGCGCGTCCCCTCGGCCTCGAACTCGGCTTTCACGCCCGTGACGTGATGGTTCTCGCGCAGGTCGTCCAGAGCTTCGACCATGCGGCGCTCGAGTGCGTTCATCCCATCGGCCCCTCTCTCTTAGCCGCCGGTGCCCGGCGGCCGCGGCGGCTGCGCCCCCGCGAACATATTGGCGGAAAACTCGAAACGCTCCAGAAACGGCCACATGTCCTCGAGCGGCTTGGAGACGATGCGTCCGTCGGCGAGTCTCTCGGCGGACACCTTGGGGGCGAACTGCTGCTCCGGGGACATCACGACGTCGCAAAGCGCCGGGCCGTCGACGGCCAGCGTAGCGCTGATCGCCTGGGCCAGTCCAGCGTGCGAGTCGACCCGGCATGCGGCAAGACCGTAGGCTCGCGCCACCGCGACCATGTCCGGAATCGACACGCCGGTGTCGGCGCTCTCGCCGACGCGATGGCCTTCGAACAGGTTGTCCTGCGTCTGGCGGATCGACAGATACCCCGAGTTGCCGAAGACGAAGATCTTGACCGGCAGACGATGGTAAGCGATGGTCTGCAGCTCCTGCAGATTCATCTGGATGCTGCCGTCGCCGGCCAGGCAGACCACCCGCTTGCCCCCTGAAGCAAAGCAGGCGCCGATGGCGGCCGGCAAGTCGTACCCCATGCCGGCGGTGCCAGAATTAGCGATCAGCCGCTGACCGCGCCGCACGCGCAGCACCTGAAAACCGACGACGCAGGCGGCGCCATTGGCGCACACGACGATCTCGTCGCCTTCGAGCCGATCCGACAGCTCGTCGACGAAGACGTAGGGGTTCACGGGCGTATCGACGACCCGGTAAGCGGGCAGCACGACCGGGTAGCGCCGCCGCCGCGCCGTGCACCAGGCCACCCACTCGTCCCAGCGCGGCCCCTTTTCGCGCGTGATACCCCAGCGCTCCCGCAGAGCATGCGCCAGCTCTTCCAGGAAGAACCGCGCGTCGCTGTGCACGGCGAGGTCCGGCGAGACCGTCGGCTTGCGCAGCTCGAGCGCGTCGATGTCGACGACGGCCTTGAACGCCTGGGGGGCGAAGGCACGGCGCTCGTAGCCGATCTGGCGGATGTTCAACCGGCAGCCGACGCTGAGCAACAGGTCGGCGTTCTGCACCGCGAAGTTGCCGGCGCGATCGCCGACTGTTCCCGGCCGCCCGGCGTACAGTGGGTGGTCCTCCCACAAGAGATCGTGGGCATTCCAGGCGGTCACGGCGGGAGCGGCGAGCTGCGACACCACACCGAGCAGTTCGTCGACCGCCCCTGCCGTGCGCACGCCGCTGCCGGCCAGCAGCACAGGCCGCGCGGCGTGCCCGAGGCGCTCCACGAGCTCCGCGATCTGCCCGCGCACGAGATCGCGATCGAACTCCGCGTCCGGATCGCTCACCGGCGGCGCGGCGTGCCGCCCGCGTTCGATGTCGGCCTCGTCGACCAGAGCACCCTGAACGTCGACCGGCACGTCGAGCCAGACCGGCCCGGGCCGGCCGCTCGTCATGAGGGTGCTCGCGGCATCGAAATGAAAGCCGATGCTGGCCGGCTCGACTACCATGGCGGCATACTTCGTGATGGGACGCACCACCTCGACGATCGGTGCTTCCTGATCGCCGAGCTGACGCAGCGGCAGGCCGCTCAGCGCCACCGTCGTGTCGGAGCGCACCTGGCCGGAGAGGTACAGGGCCGGCACCGAGTCGTGCCACTGCCCGAGCACTCCCGTCACGGCGTTGGTCCCTCCGGGCCCGCTCGTCACGCACACCACGCCGGGGCGCCCCGTGACGCGGGCGTACCCTTCGGCGGCGATCGCGCAGGCCTGCTCGTGGTGGCAGAACACGAGCTTCAGATCGGCGCGCCGCCCGAACGAGTCGTCGAGATGCATGGCGCCGCCGCCGGTGACCATGAACACGTGCCTGACGCCCAGCTCCGCGACGCGCCGGGCGATGTACTCGGAAACCTTGATCACCTGTGCCTCACTTGTCGACCAGCAGAGACCGTCGGTCGATCGACTCGCGTCGAAGCGCATACCACTCGTACAGGCGCGCCACGGCTTCGTGGAGCGGCGTGAAGGCAAACTCGGGCAGCTCCTCGCGAAGCCGGCGACCATCGCCGCTGTACTCCACGCCAAGGCCTTCGTTGGCCACGACGATCGGCAGGTCCTTGCCGCTCAGCCTCACGACGAGCCGCGCAAGATCGAGGAGCTCCCAGGTGCGCGGCGCGGACACGTTATAGGCGTCGTAGCGCACGTCGCTGGTGAAGAACCGTTCGATCACGCCCACGAGGTCAGTGACGGGCACGTAGTCGAAGCGACGATTCTGCCGCAGCGTCACCGGCAGGTCGAACAGCGTCCTGCAGATCGCGTTCGAGATGAACCTGATGGTGTAGTCCTCGTAGCGGCCGAACACGCCGAAGCAGCGCAGCTCGACGATATCGGGCCTGGTCGCGGCGTAGGCCGCGCACAGGAACTTCGAGAAACCATGGTCGTCGATGGGCACGTGCCTGCCGAAGTCCGTCTCGGGCAGCCGGGGCCCGTAGTGCCGCTCGTCGTAGACCGCGCCCGAGCTCACGAAGATCAACCGGCGGTAGCGTCCCCGGCAGCGCGCCAGGGCGGCGAACATGCGCAGGTTGCGTTCGAGCTGCCGGCTCGGATCGCGCGCGGCACGATGACCCGGACGCACCGCGCAATGCACGACGACGTCGACATCGTGGCGGCCCAGGTAGGCCGCCACCGCCTCTTCGTCGAGCAGCTCGAGCTCGGCGTGGCTCGGAGCCAGGATGTCATGGTCGTCACCGAGCGCCTCGATCAGGTTGCGGCCGATAAACCCCGAACCGCCGGTGATGAACACGCTGCCGGTCATGGGCATCAGTCTAGCGCCCCGCCTGCGAGACGACCACGGGCGTGCCTGCGCCGGGCGGACGACGAAAGATCACGTAGGAGGGCCGCACGAGCACGACGTCGTAGCCGAGCCCGCCACAGTAGCTCTGCCGCAACTGCAGCCTGGTGAGACCGACGGTGCCGATGATCCGCACGACGACATCGGGCAGGACCTGCTCGCGGCGGTAGTAGGACAGCGTGGCCGGCGGCAGCGGTCCGGGGTCGTCGTTGACGTCGAGGCCCTTGGGGCTCGAGATCCAGACCGAGTTGGTGGCCACCCGGTGCGGCCAGAACAGATAGAAGGCGGGCACCTGGTAGAAGAACAGCACCCGGTCCGAGGGTGCCGCGACCCGGGACAGATCGGCGCGCAACTGCATGAGGTAGGCGGCGCGACTGGGAGTCGTGCGGATGCCCGCGTACGGCCCGCCGTGGAGAGTGACCGTGAGCTTGCTGTACGGCACCGCGCGCGGCAGGAACTGATACTCGTAGACGACCGTCACGGCAAGTATG
Organism: Actinomycetota bacterium; assembly: GCA_003157715.1. The sequence continues at coordinate 6,309 of PMKK01000234.1, read as the reverse complement.
CCGCTCAGGGCGAGCAGGGCGGCCACCGGCACGATCCGGTGCAGCCCGGCGCGCTCGCCACCGCGCGGCGAGAGGGCGAGGGCGAGGAAGACGCCCGACATGACGATCGCCGGCAGCAGTCCGACGTCCATGGAAAGCCAGCCTCCGGTGCTGGTGTAGCCCGTCACCAGCCCGGCCGCCAGCGCCGGCAGGTAGCCCCAGACGAGCAGGCGTGCCGCCTGCTCGCGGTGCTCGGCGGCGACGAACAGGAAGAAGTACGGCGCCGCGAGCCCGTAGACGACGGCAAAACCATCCGCCCCCGAGACGAGCTGCTCTCCAAAGGGCAGGAGCGCCAGCGGCGCCAGCACCAGCGCAAGGCGTGCCGCCGGCCAGCGCCGGTAGGCCAGCAGGACGGCCAGGGCGCCCACTACGATCAGCGGAAACAGGGCGATGTGGCCGGTGGCTCCGCCGACCACGTGCCACAGCTTGGCCGGACCGCCGCCCGAGTTCAGCCGGCTCCAGTCGGCGCGCTGGTAACGCACACAGCGCAAGACGTTGCCGACCCCGAAGCTCGCCAGCAGCAGCGCCTCGGCGGCGAGCGTCGCGAGCGCCCCGGCGGCCCAGGCGCCGAGCGCCCGCCGGCGGCGACCGCCCGTCACGAGCGCCAGGCAGACCGCCGCCGCCGGCAGCACCACGATCAGGGTCGGGTAGGCCAGCGCCGCCAGCGCCTGAGCCGCGCCGGCGCCGACCAGAAAGCGGTCGCGACCGCCGCTGAGCGCCCAGACGCCCAGGCTCATGCCGATCACGAGCAGGCCGGCGCCCAGCGTGTTGTAGCTCAGGTCGCTGATCATGGCGATCACAAGCGTGCAGCAGACCAGCCCGGCCAGCAGGGCCAGCTCCCAGCGTACGACGCGACGAAACCCGGCGCAGACGGCAGCGGCCACGACGAGCGTCCACAGCAGGTAGAGGTGGCGCATGAACAACACGATGCCGGTCGCGCCGCCCGCGAGCCACAGGTACACCTTCACGAACGGCACGCTGAACAGGGCGGCCGTCTGCAGGATGTTCATCTCGTCGACGAAGGGTCGCGCGCCGAGCGCGAAGCGGTACGGCACGGCCACATAGAAGCCCTCGTCGCTCAGGTCGGTGCCCAGGAACAGGCGTCGCCAGGCAAAGACGAGGGCGACGACCGCGACGACCGCAACGGCCGTGGCGAAGAGGGGCGGCGGCGCGAAGCGCCGCNNGCGCTCCTTCTCGACGACGAGCGGGCGGTGGTAGACCTGGGTGTGGATGGAACCGACATATTCGCCCATCACGCCTATGAACAACAGCTGGACCGCGCCGAAGAAGTAGATGCCGATCAGCACCGGGGCTAGACCAAAGCTGAAGGTCTGCCAGAAGAGCAGCTTCATCACCAGGTAGATCACCGACACGCCGATGGCCACGACGGAGAGCAGGAACCCCGCCATCGTCGCCAGGCGAAGCGGCACTTTGGAGTGGTTGGTCACGCCCAGCATGGCGAGGTCGTAGAGGGTATAGAGGTTGTTCTTGGTGGAGCCGTGCTGGCGTGCCGGCTGGCTGTAGGTGATCTCGGCGCGGCGGTAGCCGAGGTCGCAGATCAGCCCGCGAAAGTACGGGTACGGGTCGTCGATCTCGCGCACCTGCTCGATGACTTCGCGGTCGTAGAGCCCGAAGCCGGTGAAGTTGCGCACCTGTGGCACCTCGGAGAGCCGCTCGATCACCGTGTAGTAGAGGGCGCGCAGCCAGCGCATGGGCGGCCTCTCGGCGCTCGCCGCGCGCACGCCGACGACCACCTTGTAACCCTCCTCCCACTTCGCGAGGAACTCGCGGATGAGCTCCGGCGGATCCTGCAGATCGGCGACGATGTAGATCACGGCCTCACCGCCGGCTTGCAGGATGCCGTGGTGGGGCGACCGCAGATGGCCGAAATTCCGCGTGTTGACGATGACTTTGACCCGGGGGTCGGCCGCGGCCAGTTCGCGCAGCACGGCGACGGTGCCGTCGGTCGAGGCGTTGTCGATAAACAGATGTTCGTACGTATAGCCCGGCAGGCTCTCGACCACGGCGCGCACCTGCTCGTACAGGTCGCGGACGTTGAGCTCTTCGTTGAAACAGCCGGTGACGACGCTGATGAAGGGCATCGGGTGGGTTCCTCTCGCCGCTGACGTGCTCGCCTCTCCGTTGCCTTATCGGCTTACACCGGTCGATTCGTTAGACGTCCCGCCGTCTTTTCTCGCCTCGGGAGGCGAAGCTGAAGTACTTGTTGGCGGCATACGTCGCCACCACGACCACGACAGTGAATCCGGCCTGCACCGCGTAGACGTTGAACGGCAGTTCGTGCAGGGCCACGGGCAGAACGGCCAGATTAACGGTCAAGGCCACCACGTAGACGACCAGAAAGCGCGGCAGTTCGCGGCGCACCGAGCCGCGACTGCGAAACACGACGATCTTGTACAGGAAGTAGTTGTTGATCATGCCGATGACCGACGCCACCGCCAGCGCGAGCATCGAACCGCCGACCCTCGGCATGCCCACTGCGTCGTGCAGCAGGTAGTACAGACCGGCGAACAGGGAGTAGCCGAACAGGGTGTTCCAGCCGCCGACGACCAGATACATGATCTGTTCGCGCCGGCGGACCACGACCGACTTCAGCCCGGCCACGAAAGTCAGCGGATCGTCTCCGCGAGCGCGGGCTCAGGGGGCGTGTCGGGCGCCCCCCCGCGGACCTTGCGAGTGACGCCGGTCGTCAGGATGACGGCGAGCAGCGCCAGCAGGACCACCGGGTAGATGATCATCGAGAAGTTCAGCGGCCAGCCCGCTGGCATCAGGGCGTTTCGATAGGGCACCCACGCCATCGGCACGAGGGCCAGCCCAAAAAGCACGGCGATGAGCCGCTTGTGCGGGCAGCGCAGACCGTCACGGCCGATCAGGGCAAGCGGCAGGAACAGGTGGACCATGGTGTAGTCGTGGCTTTCCTGTGGCAGGACGAGCATGCAGATCACAAGCGCCGCCAGCCGTTTCCAGGGCGGCATGTCGTAGGCTGCGCAACAGATCACCACTACCACGAAGAGGCCGACCTCGAAGATGTGCAGCGCGAGCTGAAAGCCGGCGATCGACTGGATGCCGTAGCCGGTCAGGCGATCGACGAGCGCGAAGGCCCCGCCCAGGTTGTGCGAATACCACACTCCGGCGATGCCACCCACGTCGTGATGAGCCAGTGTGTCGCGCGTGTTCGAGATCACCTGCAGGACGCTGAATCCCGAAACGGCGCTCAGGACCACGGTCGCGAGCGCTTCGGCGGCGATGGCCGCCGCCAGGCACAAGGCGAATTGCCGCCAGCGCCGCTCGGCCGCCAGCACCACGAGCAGCACGACCGCGTAGTACTTGGCGGCGATCGCCAGGCCGAGAGGCAGAAAGGCCCAGCGCGAGCCGCGCCAGTAGTAGAGCCAGACGAAGGCGGCGAGCAGCACGAAGACCAGCATCTCGAGGTTGCCCCGGTCGACCAGGAACAGGACCGGGTACGAAAGCAGGCAGAAGATCAGGACGTACGCCCAGCGCAGCCGGCGCGACCCCACCCGCGCCGCGACGCCGTGCCAGGTCAGCAGGGCGAGTGACGCCCCGAATGCGGCCGTCACCAGTGCCAGCGCGACGTAGTCGGGGATGTGGGTGAGCGCCGTCATGAAGACATGCACGAGCGGCGAGTAGACCGTGTTCGTGGTCGACGGCGGGCCGTAGAGCCGCGCGTCGAGATAGGGCTCGTAAAAGTCGGTGAACCGCGCGACGGGGTTGAAGAGGAAGGTCGGCAGCGAGAACGTCGCTGGGAACATGGCATGCATGGCGGCGTGGTACACGAACGCCACGGGAGTCGTGACGAGCACCATCAGGCCGATGAGGCGGATCTGGGCACCGCCGTCGCGCCGGTCGGCGGCGAGATCGTCGCCGCTCAGAAAGGCTCCGACTCTCATGCCTCAGAGCCGCGTCCACAGGCCGCGGTGATGCGCTCGCCGACGTAGTCGATCATCTGGTCCGTGAGGCCCGGGTACACCCCGACCCAGAAAGCGTCGTTCATGAGCCTGTCGCTCTCGGTCAGCTCACCGACGACGCGATACCCGCGCCCGGCGGCGCGGCGCGAGTCGAAACAGGGCTGCCGCACGATGTTGCCGGCAAAGAGCATGCGCGTCTGGATCTTTTCGGCCTCGAGGCGCCGCACGAGGGCATCGCGGGTGAGACCGGCCGCCCTGGCCTTGCCGCTCAGCGTGAGCAGCAGACCGAACCAGCTCGGCTCGCTACCGGGGGTCGGTCGCTGGACCGCCGCGAGATCGCTGAGCGGCTCGAGCGCCGCGCTGAGCCGGGCGTGGTGTGCCCGGCGCTGGGCGGTGAATGCCTGGAGCCGCTCGAGCTGGGCGACCCCGACGGCCGCCTGCAGGTCGGTGGCTCGCAGGTTGTAGCCGAACTCCGAGTACACGTACTTGTGATCGTAGCCGTGCGGCAGCGCGCCGAGGTCCTGCGCGAAGCGCCGTCCGCAGCGGTTGTCGGTCCCCGAGGGGCACGTGCAGTCACGGCCCCAGTCGCGCAGCGAGGTGACGATGGCGGCAAGCTCGTCACTTGCGGTGTACACCGCGCCGCCCTCGCCCAGGGTCAGGTGATGAGGCGGATAGAAGCTGCTCGTCGCGAGGTCGCCAAAGGTGCCCGTAAGACGCCCGTCGAAGCGCGATCCCAGGGCGTCGCAGTTATCCTCGATGAGCCACAGGTCGTGCGCCCGGCAGAACCTGAGCACCGCCTCGCAGTCGAACGGGTTGCCCAGGGTGTGCGCCACGAACACGGCCTTGGTGCGAGGACTGAGGGCCGCCGGCAGCTGCGCCGTGTCTATGTTGGCGGTCTCGCGAGCGACGTCGACGAAGACCGGCACGGCGCCGAACTGGATGAGCGGTGCCACCGTGGTCGGAAAGCCGGCGGCCACCGTGATGATCTCGTCGCCCGGCACGATCCGCCGCCGCCCGAGGCGCTCGCTGGTGAGCGCCATGAAGGCCAGCAGGTTGGCCGACGAACCGGAATTGACGAGCCGGCAGTGCGCGAGGCCGAGCAGGCCTGCCAGGCCGCTCTCGAAGCGCTCGGCGAAGCGCCCGCTCGTCAACCAGAAGTCGAGTGCGGCGTCGACCAGGTTGTGCAGCTCCTCGGCGCCGAACACACGACCGCCGTAGGGCACGCGCGACACGCCCGGCACGAAGTCCGCCGCGTTCGCTCCGGGCGCGGCAAGGACGCCGTCGTCGCCGACGACGCCGCCGCCAAAGGCCTCCTGGTAATAGCGTCCGACCAGTGTCTGGATCTCGGCGCGTAGCTCGTCGGCGGCGCTCACGCGGGTCCGCCGCCGGTCGCCCTCAGCGCAGCCTGGGTCCACCGCAAGCCGCGTGCCCGCGCAGCCGCGACGTAGCCGTCGATGTCGGCGATGAGCGCACTGCGCGGATCGGTCGCGGCGCCCGAGCCGGCCCTGTCGCCCGAGCCGCTGCCGACGCCCGAGCCGGCCCTGTCGCGCGAGCCGGCCCTGGCGCTCCCGTCGCGCGCGCCTGCCGCCCAGGCGCGATACCAGGCGGCCGCGCGGCGCACGGCCGTCGAGGTGTCCCAGACGCCTGTCCAGCCCAGCTCCTCGCGGCTCTTGACGCAGTCGAGCAGCAGCAGTCCCGCCTCGTGCAGGTGCTCATCGACAGGCTCGGCGGCACGCCACGCACCCGAGCCAAAGGCCGCGATGAACTCGCCCACTACCTCGGCGACCGGCACGGCGCCGGCAGCGGCAGGGCCGAAGTTCCAGGCGCCGTCGTAGTGGTGGCCGTCGCCCAGCAACCGTGCACCCAGCCAGAGATAGCCCGACAGCGGCTCCAGCACGTGCTGCCACGGCCGCACCGCCAGCGGCCGGCGCACGACGATCTCGCGCCCCGCGACGACCGCCCTGACGCAGTCGGGCACCAGACGATCGGCGGCCCAGTCGCCGCCGCCGATCACGTTGCCGGCCCGTGCCGTCGCCAGGCACACGGCGGAACCGGGGCCGAAGAAGCTGCGCCGGTAGGCCGCGCTGACGATCTCAGAGCCGCCCTTGCTCGCGCTGTAGGGGTCGTAACCGCCCAGTGCGTCGGCCTCGTGGTAGGCGTGGCTCGTCTCCTGGTTCTCGTAGCACTTGTCGCTCGTCACATTCACCACGGCGCGCACCGAAGGACAGACGCGCACCGCCTCGAGCAGATTCACGACGCCCATCACGTTCGTCTCGAACGTGCCGCGCGGGTCGTCGTAGGAGGGCCGCACGAGCGGCTGGGCGGC
>PMKK01000311.1 GCA_003157715.1 Actinomycetota bacterium | reverse complement strand
GATGACCGGGGGATCGTTGTCGAAAGCCGTCGCCGCGGCCTTGGGCGACACGTGCGACCAGATGTGCTGCGGCACGATGGGTATGGGCAGACCGATCATGTTGGCCTTGGGATGGCTGCAGTGCATCACCACCGTGTCGTCGCCCACCGCGACCGCTTTGGTGATGCCGTCGGTGTAGCCGTCGAAGGCTGAGAGCTGGTTGTCGACGATGTAGTTGTACGTGAAGGCGACGTCGCGGGCCGTGAACGGTACGCCGTCCTGCCACTTGACGCCGTGCCGCAGCTTGAAGGTCCAGACAAGCCCGTCCGGGGAGTGGCTCCAGCTTACCGCCAGGTCGGGGCGCGCCTTGAGCGTCGCCGGATCGTAGTTGATGAGCATGTCGTAGTTGAGGTAGTAGATCTCGTAGTCGGCCGCCAGGTAGCCGATGAAGGGGTTCAGGTTGTCGGGCTCGGTCGTCCAGCCGAGCCGCAGGGTCCCTGGGCCGCTCGAGGGCGCCGGCGAGCTGCCGGCCAGGGCGCCGCGGACGCCGGTGGCGAGTCCTAGTGCCAGCGCCAGCAGGGCGATGACGATCGCCAGGCCGAGCACCCTCCGTGGACGGCTCCGTCTTGCCATGATCCCTCTCCTTGTCCGGTGACCCTCCGGATAATACTCCCTAATTCACATAGGACTTGTCAACTTAGGCCTGCTGTCCGCGTTGGACGAGCTCACCATTGGATAGGCTCACCACATCCCGGTGGCAAAACACCAGAGGGGCGCCGCGACGGCGAGCAGCAGGGCAAGCAGAACGACGAAGAGGGCCAAGGCCCGGTGCCACAGCGATAGAGTCAGCATGCGGTGCCTCCTCACGAGAGATCCGTGCCGGTATGTTGTGTTGCGGGCGCCGCCCCATTGTAGGCGCCCGCAACACGCAGACCAGAAACTGGACCCGCCCCCTCGAGTCCACCGGGTCGGACTTCCTCTCTGGGCCGCTCGGGCCGGGGAGGTGCTAGGAGCCGCCGCCCGAGATGAGGTGGAGCTCCATGCCTTTGACCACGGCCTCGGAGCGGCTGCCGACATCGAGCTTGCGGTAGATCGCGGAGACGTGGTTCTGGACGGTCTTGGTCGAGAGGAACAGCTGAGAGCCGATCTGCGCGCTCGTCAGCGGCGTCGCCAGCAGGCGTAGGATCTGCAGCTCGCGCTCGGTCAGGTTGAGACGCCGCCGCTCGTACTCGCCCGGTGAGTAGCTGAGGCCGTTGATGCCCTCGGCGAGGCCTTCGGCGATCGAGCCGCCGAACGCGCTCCCGCCGCCGGCCACCAGGTGGATCGCGCCGATCAGCTGTGCCAGGTCGGCGTCCTTGGCGATGTAGCCACGCGCTCCGGCGGTGATCGCGCTGAAGAGGGCGTCGCGGTCGTCGCGGCCGCTCACGATGATCACTTTGACGTCGTCGCCCCGCTCCTTCAGGCGGGCCGACGTCGCGAGGCCGTCAAGCCTCCCCGGCATGGCGATGTCGAGCAGCAGTACCGCGCCCGGGTTGGCGCGCGCGAGCTCGAGAGCCTCGTCGCCGGTGGTCGCCTCGCCGGCGACTTCCAGGCCCTCGGCTTCGAGGAGCTGTCGCAGGCCCGCGCGCCAGAGGGCGTGATCGTCGGCGATGATGACCCGGACGCTCATGACTGACGCGCCAGCAGCAAGGACAGCGCGTCGAGCAGGTCGTCGAGCACGAACGGCTTGGCCATGAACCAGGCATGCTCCCTGCCGGAGGCCGCCAGGGCCGCCGCCGCGGTCTCGTCGCTGCTCACCAGCATGATCGGCAGTCCCGGCAGGCGGGCGGCCGCCGCGACGCCGTCGATGCCGGGCAGACGATAGTCGAACACGGCGCAGTCGAACCGCCAGCTTGCACCGGTGTCGGCGATCTCCTCGGCGCTCGCCGCCGTGTGGACGATCGACCCCGCTTCGCGCAGCGCGGCCGTCACGGCGGCCGTCAGGTGCTCGTCGTCGTCGACGACGAGCACCTGACGGCCCGTCAGCCGGCTGCGGTCGGCGACCGGCAGCCGCACCGTGAACAGCGCCCCGCCGCCTTCGCGGTCGGCCGCCGTGACGTCGCCGCCCGCGTCGAGCGTCAGCCGCCGCACCAGCCAGAGCCCGAGTCCGGTGCCCTGGCCCTTGGTCGAAAAGAAGGGCACGAACACATCGCCGGCGGGCAGGCCCGGGCCCCGGTCGGCCACCGACACCAGGGCCGTGCCCTGATCGCAGGTCACCGTCACCTCGACCGGCCCGGCTCCGTCGCCCGCCTCGACCGCGTTGCTCACCAGATTGCCGACGACCGACGACAGGTCGGCGCCGTCGAGGGCGACGCGCCCGTCGCCCGACACCGCGAGCAGCAGGGTCGTGTGCGGCGCGCGCAGCCGCTGGTCCTCGACGATGGCGCCGACGGCGCCGGCCAGCGAGGTCAGCCGCAGGCCGGTGTCGCCGGCCGCGGTACCGGCCATGGAATGCAGGATCGTCGAAAGCCGCGAGCGGCAATCGACAAGCTGTTCGGCGATGATGTGGAGGTTGTCGCGGGCCGGCCCGTCGGCCGGCAGTTGCCGGCGCAGCAGGTCGACGTAGATGCCGATCGTCGCCAGCGGCGACTTGAGCTCGTGGGCCATGGCGCTCGCCAGCCGGCCGGCGTCGGAGACCTGGCGTTCGGCGTTCGCGCGACGCTCGCGGTCGAGGGTCGCGCTGAGGTCGGTGAAGATCATGACGACGATGGTCGCATCGTTTAGCACGTGGAGCCCGTAGCCGAGCACCCGCCGGCCGGCGGGGGTGTCGACCTCGAGCTGCATGCGAGCCCGGTTGCGCCTGCTCGCAAGGGCCGCCGACAAGGCGCCGGCGATCGTGCGCAAGGGCTCATCGCCGTCGGCCAGGCTCGCGCAGTTGCGGCCCAGCGCGCGCCCGGCCGGCACGCCGAGGATGTCCTGGGCGGCGCGGTTGTACAGCGCCACGAGGCCCGCCTGGTCGATGGCGATGACTCCCGTGCTCATCTGCTCGAGGACGATGCTTGCCAGCGGCACTAGTCGACTCCGGTGTCGAGCGGCAGGGCCGGCGGTGGTCCGCGTCGCGGCGGGCGCCCGGCAGATCCTGTTCAGCGCTTCAGTCTAACGCACGGGGGCGGCCTGTCCGTCCGTTCGAAGCGCGACGGTCACGACCGGGCGGCGAGCAGATGAGGCGGGCTCCCTATGCAGGACGGGAAGCGCTTTGGCCGAGAACACACTTGAGAAACCGATCTGGGGAGACGCTTTGCAGGCAGTAGTCGTGAGGGGGGAGACCATGACGGGGCCGGCGAGGCGGCGGTGCTGGCTGCGTCGCTCTCTGCTCGGTGGGCTGCTCGCCCTCGGGGCGCTGGCCTTCGGCGTCGCGCCGGCCTTCGCCGGGACGTTGAGCGGCGTGAACTGGACCGTCTCCAACTCACAGTCGAACCAGACCGCGGTGAGCTACGCCTTCGGGTTCAAGACGGCGACTGCGGGCACGATCAAATCGGTCACCATGACGATGCCGTTCGGGACTTCCGGTACGCCGGTCGTGCTCGCGGTCTACGGTCTGGGCGCCGGCACCGTCTCGCTGGCCGCCAACACGCTGACCTACACGGTCACCAGCGCGATCAGCGTCTCGGCCAACATCCCCCTCTACATCTCGGTCAGCGGCATGACCAACACCTGGAACAGCGGCTCCTACTCCTCGACGGTGAGGACCTTGACCGGTACGTCGGCGACGATCGATTCGGGCACCTCCCAGGCGATCACCTTCGGCGCCTCCTCGACGTCCGCTTCGATGCCCGTGGCCCAGACGCTGACGTTCACCAACGACACGACCTCGTACAAGCTCCAGGTCGATCCCGCCGGTCTGTCGCTGGGCCAGTCGCAGGCGGTCGTTCTGACGGTGCAGACCAACGCGGCCAGCGGCTACAGCCTCGCGGCCTACGATACCGGGCTGTCGATGACCGGTCCGGCATTCACCGTGCCGGCCGTCACCTCCGGCCCCGGCACCGGCGTAGCGACCTTCCCCAGCAAAGGATTCGGCGTCTCGGCCGGGCTCACCACGGGCGGCAGCGACGGTGCCACGCTGGCCGGCGGCCTGACCGGCGGCAAGTGGGTCGGCTATCCGTCGGCGGCGGTCAACTTCCTCACCGCCACGGGCCCGACCGGCCTGACGGCCGATACCCTGACCCTGACCAACCAGGTGGACGTCGACTACACGGTGCCTGCGGGGACCTACAACGACACCATCAACTACGTGGTGACGCCGGCCTACTGAGGCGGCGCGGGTACCGGCCGCGACGGCGACCGCGCGTCGCGCCGCCAGAAGCCGCGCGGGTCGGCCGCCGCCTCGAACCCGGCACGCTAGCGACACCCGCCGCCCTTCGAAGCGCCGGCCACGCGCCCGCTGGTTTCGGTCCCGCTCGCGGCCGGGTACCGTCGCCAGCGAGCAGGCTCGCGAAGAGGCCTTCGCGGCCGAGTCGCCGGAGTCTGGCCCGCGGACCCGCCCAGAAGACCGGCAGCGAGGGGACGGCAATGGCTTCACACGGCGCGAAGGCAGTGGCGGTGGCAAGCGGGGGCTTCGTCTTGCTCACGCTGGCAGCCGGGCAGTTCGTCATGACGCTCGACAGCTCGGTCATGAACGTCTCGATCGCGACCGTGGCCAAGGACCTCGGCACGACCGTCACCGGCATCCAGGCGGCCATCACCCTGTACACCCTGGTGATGGCCTGCCTCATGATCACCGGCGGCAAGGTCGGCAGCATCATGGGCCGCCGCCGGGCCTTCTCCGTCGGCTGCATCATCTACGGGGCCGGCTCGTTGACCACGGCGCTGGCGCCGAACGTGGCCGTGCTCATTCTGGGCTGGTCGTTTCTCGAGGGCGTCGGCGCCGCGCTGATCATGCCGGCCATCGTCGCGCTGGTGGCCGGCAACTTCGCGCCCAGGGACCGGCCCAAGGCCTACGGGCTCATGGCCGCCGCCGGCGCCATGGCCGTGGCCGTGGGGCCGCTGATCGGCGGCCTCGTCACGACCTATGCCTCCTGGCGCTACGTGTTCGTGGGCGAGGTCGTCATCGTCCTCGCGATCCTCGTCATGGCGCGGCGCGTGCAGGACGCGCCGACCTCGCGACGCTCGCGCCTGGACCTGCCCGGCGCCTTTTTGTCGGCCGGCGGCCTGGCACTGGCCGTCTATGGCGTGCTGCGCTCGGCCGAGTGGGGCTGGGTGCTGCCCAAGGTGGGGGGTCCGTCGTGGCTCAGGCTCTCGCCGACCATCTGGCTGATCATCGCCGGCAGCCTCGTGCTCTGGCTGTTCTTCCGCTGGCAGTCGCATCTCGAAGCCGCCGGCAAGGAGCCGCTCGTTGAGACGGCGCTGTTCGGCAACCGCCGGCTCACCGGCGGGCTCCTGACGTTCTTCTTTGAGTGTCTGCTGCAGTCGGGCATCTTCTTCGTCATCCCGCTGTTTCTGTCGGTGGTGCTCGGGCTCTCCGCCCTGGAGACCGGTGTGCGCGTGCTGCCGCTCTCGGTGGGCCTGCTCATCGCCGCGGTCGGCATTCCCAAGGTGTGGCCCGGCGTCTCGCCGCGGCGCGTGGTCCGCGCGGGGCTGCTGTGCATACTCGCCGGCATCATCGCCTTGATGGCGGGCATCAACCTCGACGCCAACGCCGCCGTCGTCTCCATCCCGCTGCTGCTGGCCGGTCTCGGCATGGGGTCGCTCGCTTCGCAGCTAGGGGCGGTGACCGTGTCGTCGGTGCCCGACGAGAAGAGCGCCGAGGTCGGCGGTCTGCAGAACACCGCCACCAACCTCGGCGCGTCGCTGGGCACGGCGCTCGCCGGTTCGGTGATGATCGCCGTGCTGACCGCCTCGTTCATCGCCGGCGTCGAGCAGAATCCCAACGTGCCGCAGAGCGTGAAGTCGAAGGCGAGCGTCGAGCTGGCCGGCGGCATCCCCTTCGTGTCGAACGCCGACCTGAGCAAGGCGCTGAAGAACGCCGGCCAGTCGGAGCAGATCACGAAGGTGGCGCTCGACACGAACCGCAAGGCGCGCATCGACGGTCTGCGCACGGCCCTCGCGGTGCTGGCCCTCCTGGGCTGCGTGGCGCTCTTCTTCACGCAACGGATCCCGAGCACGGCGTTGACGGCGGGCGCCACCGAGGTCGCGACGCCGGCTCTGGCCGAAGGTCCCTGACGCCGGAGACCGCGCCGCCGGGCGGCCGCGGCCGGCCGGCGGCGCGGTCCTGAACCCCTTACGCCGCAGGCGGTCGCGCCGAGCCTATTGAGCGGCTCTCTGGCCGTCTTTCAGGAACTGCGCGTAGGTGCTCGAGAAGTAGAGCGGACCGGTGCCGTCGGCGCGTCCGACGTAGTACAGATAGGTCGCGTGCACGGGGTTGGCGGCGGCCGTGAGCGCGGCCAGCCCAGGGTTGTCGATGGGCGTCGGCGGCAGCCCGAAGTGCAGGTAGGTGTTGTAGGGCGAGCGGACCGTCAGGTCGTGGTAGGTGAGCTCGTCCTTGTGTCTGCCCAGGGCATACAGGACGGTCGCGTCGATCTGCAGCTTCATGCCGAGCCGGAGCCTGTTCCACACGACGGCGGCGATCCGGGCACGATCGTTCGCGGCGCGCGCCTCGCGCTCGATGAGCGAAGCGATCGTGACGACGTCGTACGGCGTGAGGTTCGCCTTGGTCGCGCGCCGCATCGGCACCTCGGCGAGGTTGGCCTTG
>PMKK01000246.1 GCA_003157715.1 Actinomycetota bacterium | reverse complement strand
GAAACGCCCGGACCTCCCCGTGTTCGGAAAGGAGCGAGGGACTTGGACGCTGGGGCCAGATTCGCTTGCGCTCCGCCCTTGTCCAGCAGCAAGGAGGAGCAGCCATGAGACGTTTCGCGCTGATCCTGGCCACCGCCGTCCTGGCGTTCGCCGCCGTCGCCGCGGTCACGGGCTGCGGGNNGCAGGGCGCGCCGGCCGACGTCTTTGCCGGCGCCAGCACCAAGTACGGCGTCGAGCTCGCGGACAAGGGGCTGATCGACACCCCACGGCCCTTCGCCACCAACCGTCTGGTCGTGATCGTGCCGGCGGCGAACCCCGCTCACGTCAGCTCGCTCGGCGATCTGGCCAAACCCGGTGTGAAGCTGGTGATCGGTGATCCGACCGTCCCCATCGGCACCTACACGCGCACGGTGCTCGCTAATCTCAACGCCACTCTGGGGGCGGGGTATTCCGCCAAGGTCCTGAAGAACGTGGTCTCCAACGCGCTGCAGGTGACCTCGGTCGTGAGCAGCGTCCAGCTGGGCGAGGCCGACGTCGGTTTTGTCTATGTGACCGATGCCGGGAGCGCCGGCGACAAGGTCCGCCGCATCGCGCTGCCGGCTGCCGCTCAGGCCACGGCGACCTACCCCGTCGCCGCGGTCAAGGACTCCAGGAACGCAGAGCTCGCGCGGCAGTTCGTGGCCTTCGTGCTGGGCGCCGACGCGCAGGCCCTGCTGCGGCAGGCCGGCTTCGGACCGCCGCCCAAGTGACGCAGGCCGGTTCGTGAGTTTGCCGGCGAAGGCCGGCGGGGCCGGCAGTGTGCCCGGCAGCGTGTCCCGCGGGCCTTCACCGCGTGGCCGGGAGCGAGTCGCGCCCGGCCGTCGCCGCCGCTCGGCGCGCCGCGCCCCGGCGGGGTTCATGGTGCTGGCGGCGATTGCCGTGGCCTTTCTCGTCTTGCCGATGGTCGGCCTCGTCGTGCGATCGCCGTGGCGCGATCTGCCGGCCGACCTCACGGCCCCCGGCGTGCTCACGGCGCTGCGCCTGTCGCTCGTCTGTTCTCTGAGCGCGGTCGCCATCTCGGTCGCCGTCGGCGTCCCCCTGGCCTGGGTGCTGGCGCGCCTGCGGTTTCGGGGCCGCAGTCTCGTGCGCGCGCTGGTCCTGCTGCCCATGGTCCTGCCGCCGGTCGTCGGCGGCGTCGCGCTGTTGCTGGCCTTCGGCCGCAACGGCCTGATCGGCCAATGGCTCGATCGCGGCTTCGGCATCACACTGCCCTTTACGACCGCCGGCGCCGTCATGGCCGAGACGTTCGTGGCCATGCCCTTTCTGATCATCACCGTGGAAGCCGGGTTGCGAGCACTCGGTCAGCGCTACGAAGACGCCGCCGCCACGCTTGGGGCCGGCCGCTGGACCACGTTTCGGCGCGTGACGCTGCCGTTGATCGCCCCGTCGCTGGGCGCGGGCGCGGCGCTTGCCTGGGCGCGCGCTCTCGGCGAGTTCGGTGCGACCATCACGTTCGCCGGCAATCTGCCCGGCCGTACGCAGACCATGCCGCTGGCCGTCTACCTGGCGCTCGAGAACAACCTCGGTACGGCGATGGCCCTCAGCCTGATCATGCTCGCCATCTCGCTGACCGTGCTGGTCGCACTGCGCGGCCACTGGTTCCACCCGCGATGACGGGCGGCGAACAGCAGGCTCGCGACGGCCACGGCGACAGGCTCGCATGAGCCTGCACGCCGACATCGCCCTGCAGATAGGCGGTTTGAGCGTCGCAGCCGAGATCGCCGTCGAAGATGAGCAGGTCGTCGGGCTGCTGGGCCCCAACGGAGCCGGCAAGACCACGCTGCTGCGCGCTATCGCGGGACTCACGCCGCTGGCGGCCGGCCGGGTCGTGCTCGACGACGAAGTGCTCGAGGACACGGCGGCAGGCGTGCGGATCGCTACCGAGAACCGTTCCATAGGAGTCGTGTTCCAGGACTATCTGCTGTTCCCCCATCTCTCGGCGCTCGACAACGTCGCCTTTGGTCTGCGTGCCCGGCGAACGCCTCGCGACGTGGCCAGGCGGCGCGCGGCCGAGTGGCTCGCGAAAGTCGGTCTCGAAGCGTCCGCGCGAGCCCGGCCGAGAGCCTTGTCCGGCGGTCAGGCTCAGCGGGTCGCGCTGGCCCGCGCGCTGGTGACCGACCCCAGACTCCTCCTGCTGGACGAGCCGCTGGCTGCTCTGGACGCGGGCGGCCGCGCTGCCGTACGGCACGAGCTGCAGCGGCACCTCACCGGCTTTGCCGGCACCTGCCTGCTGGTGACCCACGACCTGATCGAAGCCGTGACTCTGGCCGACCGCCTGGTCGTGATCGAAGCCGGCCGGGTCGTCCAGACCGGGTCGCCCGAGGAGGTCAGCCTGCATCCCCGCTCGCGCTATGTCGCCGACCTCGTCGGGGTGAATCTCTACCGCGGACTGGCGAGCGGCGGGACGATCGCGCTGCCGCACGGTCAACAGCTCGTCGCGGTCGACGATGCGCACCAGTCGGGTGATGTGTTCGCGGTGGTCGAGCCGCACGCCGTGGCCCTGTTTCGGGATCACCCGGAGGGTTCGCCGCGCAACGTGTGGTCGGGGACCGTCGAGATCCTCGACATCATGGGGGACCGCGCGCGGGTCAGGGTGAATGGTCCGGTGTCGGTGGTGGCCGAGGTCACTCCGGCTGCCGTCGCCCAGCTGCGGCTTGGCGACGGAGGCCTTGTCTGGGCTTCGGTCAAGGCCACGGAAGTGAGCGTCTATCCCGCCTGACGCGCGGGCATCTCGCGCCTGCGCCCCGGCGGCCATCGAGACGGTCTTGCCTGGCGTCCGCCTTGTCGGCTTCGGCAAGCCCTGTCTATACTCGGGTCCATGCGTGGACCTTGGGCTGCGGCGGCTTCCGCGGACTCCGGCCGCGCGAGATCTCCGACGAAGGGAAGCCGGCATGGGCAGCGGGAGCGACACCGAAGCCACCCGCCATCACGTGCGTGGTGGCGGGCGCTCGCACCATCCCGCGCCGGAAGACGCCGGTCCAGGGGCGTCGCCGGACTCGGCGCCCGCGGTGCACCTGGCCCATCGTCTCTGGCTTGAGCGCGACGGCGAGCTGGTCTTCGGTCCCGGCGCCTTCGAGCTGCTGCGGCGCGTCGAACAGATGGGCTCCCTGAACAAGGCGGCCAAGAGCATGGCGATGTCGTACAGCAAGGCGTGGCGCGTCGTGCGCGAGGTCGAGGAGCGCCTGGGCGTGTCGCTGTTCGAGCGGCGCATCGGCGGGCCCCACGGTGGCGGGTCGTCGCTGACCGGCGAGGCACGCAGTCTGCTGGAGCGTTTCGGCGCCGTGGCGGCCGAGGCGGACGACGTGCTGGCCGGCCTGTATCTGGAGCACTTTCGCGGCGTCTCGTACGGGCCCAGGGAGCCTTGACACAGTCGGTGCCCGAGCAGCACTCCCACCGTCGAGACCGAGCGTGGCCACCGCCGCAGCCGGCTCAGGAGCGCTTTTCGGGCTCCTCTGGCCGCGGAGCGACAGGCTGAGCGTAGGGCAGATCGCCGAAGTGCTTTTGGTAGAGTCTCTGAAGATCGGCGTCGGCCTCGTCGATGAACGCCCGGAACCGCGTCACGAGCTCGCGGCCGTCGCCGGTGAGCGCCGACCCGCCGCCCGCCGACCCGCCCGCCTGCCGGCGCAGGAGCTCCAGCCCCAGACGCTCCTCGGCCTGACCCACGACGCGCCACGCCTTGCTGTACGCCATGCCGAGCGACTGCGCCGCTTTGCGCAGCGAACCGGACGCCTCGACCAGAACGAGAAGGTCGAACACGCCGGGTCCGAAGAACGGTTCACCGTGTTGATGCAGAAAGACGCGATGACCGACACCGATGCGCGTCCGCCTCTCGTTTAGTGGCCGCTCGGCTTCGCGCGCTCGGCGGCGCTCAGCGCGAAGCTCGCGCCGGGGGTGCGGGGCGGGATCCGCGGGCGGGGCTGCAGCTGTCATGCGACTCCCTTTCGGCAGGAGCTGACCCAGGGTCGCTTCGTTGGTCGCTTCGTCGGTCGCTACGGGCGAAAGCATAGCGTCTTTGCCCCAGAGAAACGAGGCGGACGGGCGTGCCGGTGGTCCACGTGACTCCGTCGGCGAGCCGGCCGAGCCGGCCGCCGGGAGCGAGGGGGCAGCAGCGACCGCGAGCCGCGACCGCGAGCCGCGACCGCGTGCGACGACCGTGTGCGACGACAGCGTGCCGTGACGCCCGGAGCTCGTGCCCGAGAGGCGCAGGCTAACGGGCCGCTAACCCCGTGGTGTGAGTATAGGATTCGCCAAAAGGGCCGAGGGAAAGCAGGCGTGGTGGCGGCAACATACGAGTCCGGCGACAGGCCGGAAGTCCATGATGAGACGGTGACGATCCAGGAGCCGCCGAGGGCGGCGCGGACTGCCGCGGCCGAGACCGCGGCGGCTGAGAGCGCGGCGACCCAGGGCAGGCGGCGCACGAAGATCGTCGCCACGCTGGGTCCGGCGTCGCGCGACGAGCGAGTGCTCGCGCTGCTGCTCAAGGCGGGCATGGACGTGGCCCGCATCAACCTCTCGCACGGCAACACCGCCGAGCACGCCACGTCGATCGCCGCGGTGCGCCGCGCCGCGGCCGCGCGGGGCGCGCCGCTGGCGGTCCTCGTCGATCTGCCGGGTCCCAAGCTGCGGCTTGCCGACCTGCCGCGGCCGCTCCACGTCAAAGCCGGCGACACCGTGGTGCTCGGCGCGCCGCCGGGCGCCCAGCTACCGGTCAACTTCCCCGAGCTTCTGCCGCACTTCACGCCGGGCGAGCTGGTGCTCGTCGACGACGGCGCCGTCGAGCTGCGGGTGAGCGCGGTCGCCCCGCCCACCGTCACCCTCGAGGTGCTGAACGACGGCGTGATCGAGTCGCGCAAGGGTGTCAACCTGCCCGACACCCGTCTGCCGATCGGCGCCCTCACGGCGGCCGATCGCGAGCTGCTGTCGTGGAGTCTGCGTCAGGACGTCGACTACGTCGCGCTCTCGTTCGTGCGCGGCGCCGGCGACGTGCGGGAGCTCAAAGAGCTCATCGCCGCGGCCGGCGGCGATCAGCTCGTGGTGGCCAAGATCGAAAAGAAAGAGGCGCTGACGGCCTACGAGGAGATCATCGCCGCGGCCGACGCGGTCATGGTGGCGCGCGGCGACCTGGGCGTGGAGATCGACCCGGCCATGGTGCCGATCTGGCAGAAGCGCATCATCCACGCGGCCAACGTCGCCGGCAAGCCGGTGATCACGGCCACGCAGATGCTGCAGTCGATGGTCTCGAGCCCGCGACCGACGAGGGCCGAGGCCAGCGACGTCGCCAACGCCATCTACGACGCGACCAGCGCGGTCATGCTCTCCGGCGAGACCGCCATCGGCTGCTACCCGGCAGAGGCAGTGCGCACGATGGCCGGGATCGCGCTCGTGGTCGAAGCCGACATCGAGCGTGAGGGCCGCGCCCGGCAGCCGTGGTCGGCGGCGCACACCGGCGTCTCCGCCGCCATCAGCTACGGCGCCTGCGAGGTCGCGCACCGCGTCGGCGCGGCGGCCATCGTCAGCGCCACCTTCTCGGGGGCGACGGCCCGCGCCGTGGCTCGCAACCTGCCGGCGCAGCCCATCGTCGCGGTCAGTCCCAATCAGCGCGTGGTCAATCAGCTCGCGCTCTGCTGGGGTGTGTCTCCGCTGCTCGGCAGGCACCCGGACAGCTTCGAGGAAGTCCTGCGCGAAGCCAGCGACCTCGTCGTGGCCAACGGCTACGGACGGCCGGGGCAGGTGGTAGTAGTCACGGCAGGCCTGCAGACGAACCAGTCCGGCAAGACGAACCTGATCAAGGCGCACGTGCTCGGTTAGCGGGCCGCTAACACCACGCTAACGCGCGTCGGCTATGAATGGCGCGAAGGCGACGCCAGCGGGGTGATGATGAGCAAGATCAGGGTGCTCTTTCTTTGCGTGCACAATACGGCGCGCAGTCAGATGGCAGAGGCGTTCTTGCGGGCGTTCGCCGGCGATGAGTTCGAGGTGTACAGTGCCGGCCTGGAACCCCGTGAGATCGACCCTTTGACGATCACGGTCATGCGGGAGCGCGGCTTCGACCTGCAGGGGCACCACGCCAAGCCCCTGAGCGAGTTCCTGGGCAGGGTGCATTTCGGCTATCTGATCACCGTCTGCGCCCGCGCCGAGCGCGAATGCCCGACTTTTCCCGGCATGGGCACGCGTCTGAGCTGGTCCTTCGATGATCCCGCGGCCTGCCAGGGGACCGAGGAGCAGCGGCTGGCCAAGTTCCGCGAGGTCCGCGACGGTCTCGAACTGGCGATCCGCGAGTGGCTCGTCTTTCGGGGAAGCTGGTGACCGGCCAGGGCCGGCGGTCGCGGCGCGGAGCGGCGCGGTCAAGGCAGGGCGACGAGCTGCCGGTCTGAAAGCCGCAGATACGAGTCGTAGCCGGCGCGTCTGGCGAGCGCCGTCGCTTCGGCAAACGACGAGGCGAGGTCGGCGACCCGGTGGGCGTCGGAGCTCACGATGATCTCGATGCCGGCATACCGGGCGCGCTCGAGCAGACCGGGCGCCGGATACATCTCGTCGGCCGGGTGGCGGTCGTAGCCCGAGGTGTTGATCTCGATCGCCAGGTCGGCCGCCGCGATGGCTCGCAACGCGTCGTCTTCGAGGGCGGTCATGTCGGCCGCCGGCCGGTAGCCCCACTTCTTGGGCAGGTCGAGATGGGCGACCACGTCGAACGCACCGGTCCGCACCGCCTCGATGAGCGTCTCGTAGTAGCGCCGCCACACGTGGTCCACGTCGCGCCAGCCCGCGGCCGTCCTGTTGCGGCGCTCGATGAAGCCGAAGCCGTCGACGAAGTGGACCGAGCACAGCACGTAGTCGAAGGGATAGGCGGCGAGTGCCGCTGCCATCTCGTCGGCGGCCTCGGGCAGGTAGTCGGTCTCGATACCCAGCAGCACCCGCAGCTCGGGAAAGGCGGCCGCGGTCTCGCGCACGGCCGCGACGTAGTCGTCGAGGCCGCTGCGTTCCATGCCGTAGGAGCCCTCCTCTTTCAGGCACGACGGCCTGAGATGGTCGCTGAACCCGAGCTCGGGCAGACCGATCCGCACGGCTCGCGCGGCGTAGGCGGAGGGCTCGTCGTGGCCGTCCGAAAAGCGGGTGTGGACGTGGTAGTCGGGCAGTCGCCTGGCTGCCTGGGCCGGTACGGGCTCCATCTCAGTAGGTGAAGATGCTCGTGACCGTGCCCTTACGGATCGTGCCGATGGCACAGACGGGCCTTCTGTCCGGGTCCAGCAGGCGGCACAAGCCGATCATGGCGCGGCGGCTCACGGAGACGCAGCCGGCGGTCAGGCCGGGGTGGTTGACGTGCAGGAAGATGGCGGTGCCGCGGCCGAGGACGCGCTGGTTGGGCAGCGCGTTGTAGCCGCTCGAGACCGCGAACTCGTAGGAGCGCGGGCTGTCGGCCAGATGCTCGCCGTCGAGATGGCGCGCGGTCTCCACCCAGGTGTTGTAGGTCGCGTCATGTTCGGCGCTCCACCAGGAGTACCGCGTGATCTGCCGGTACGCCATCCGCGTGCCGCTGGGCGGCCGGCGATGCGTGCCGAAGACGTAGCGCGGCAGGCGCCAGATGCCGGTGGGTGTGGTCCGCGTGCCCTCGTGGCGCGTACGGCCGTCGGTAAGACCGTTCGAGCCGAACTTGGCCGGCGTCGTCAGGACACGGACCCAGTCGCCGGCGCGATAGTCGAACACGCTCAGGGTGCCGTAGCGCGCTCCCAGTCCGGCGCCGGTGGCGATCACGAGCTGGCGCGCCCCGCCGCGGTAGGCCATGCGCTCGGGCAGGGTAGTGACGGCGTTCCGGTCCCAGACGGGCAGATCGGGCAGCGCGCCCACGGTCACGATCGTGCTGTATGCGGACTGGGTCGGCGCGTGCGCCGCGTCGGCATACGAGGCGCGCAACCGCCAGCTGCCGGCTGAAGGCAGGCTCATCGTCAGGGAGTAGTGCGAGCCGCCGGCGCCGCTCTGTACGGGCGCCGTCACGGTCGCGCGCAGAACCCACGTCCCCGACTCCCGCCGATAGCAGCCGACGGTCGCGGCGCCCGCGCCCGCGGAAGGCGCCGGCTTGAGGGACCCGTACATGGCGAAGGCGCTGTGACGGCCGACCGACAGCGGCACCGACGGGGCGCCGAGCGCCGCGCGCGAGTCGACCGCCAGCCGCGCCGCGGCCGGCTGCAGCGTGTCGCTGCCCGCGAACGTCACGCTGAAGGCGGTGCGGCCGAAGCTCGCCGTCGGCGTGACGGGTGTCGAGAACTCGCCCTGTGCGTCGGTGCCGACCGTGGTCACCGGGCTCCAGAGCAGGCCGTCCGTCGAAGACGTCACCGTGAGCGTGGCGTCGGCGACGCCGGTACCGGCGCCGCCGGCGCCGGTCCCGGTATCGGCGCTCGAAAGACGGCCGGAGAGTACCGCCGACCCGCCGTAGTCCACGACCGCCGGGTCGGCGGTGAGGGCGATGGTGGTGACAGTGCGCGTGTCGGTGTCCGTGGCTGCAGCCGCGAGAGTGTGCGCCTGGGCGGCTCCGGCCGATCTCGTGACGGCTTCGGCCGATCTCGTGACGGCTCCAGCGGGCGCCGCGACGGCTCCCGCGGACGCCGCGAGCCCGAGCACGAGCACGGCGGCCAGGGCGGCGAGGCCGACGAGCTGCCGCCCGCGCGGAGACGCGGCGGGTCTCGGGTGCCTGCTCACTTGCCTGCTCACTTGCCGGCCGCGGCTGTCAGGAGCGCTGAGCGCATGCCCGCCGTGAGCTTCGCGCTCTTCAGCTCGATGGTGACGACCGGCAGGTGATAGTGCTCGGGCACGAACTCACCGAGCGACCCCGTGATGAACGGGTCGTAGCTGAGACGGCCCACCGGCAGGCCGCACGACGCCGACATGCGCCGTCCGAGCGCGACCGCCCCCGGTCCGTCGCAGTCGAGGATGCCGGCCCGCGAGTGCAGGCTCACGACCGCGCGAAAGCCGCGTTTGAGGTAGGCGAGCAGGGCCTTGGTCTCCGGCTCGGACCCGGGGCCGCGGCCGCCGCTCAGGCCCGGGTTGCCGGGCTCGTCGCGCCCGTCCAGGGCGCGCTTCCAGTTGCGGGTCGGCAGGTTGCGGTTGAGATCGACGCGGCGGGCATTGCCGCGCGCGCCGGCGACGCGGCCGTCGGGGTTGAGGCAGCGGATCACGTCGATGCGCGCTCCCGACGGCACGGCCCGGGGATGCGCGCACAGATACGCGACGAACCGGGTGGCCAGGGGCGTACCGAGCTCGTTGCCGTGGACCCCGCCGATGAACAGCACGCGCCGGGGACCCGAGCCGAATTCGGCCGCCACGATGGCTCGTTTGCGCACCGAGTGGCCGATCGTGGCCCACCACGGCCCCCGGGCGAGGATGGTGGCGCGCCCAGGCTGCTGCTGTGCGTTGCCGGCGAGATCGGTCGCGGAGACGAGGCCCAGGTAGGTGTCCTGCGAAGCGGGCTTCCAGCTCACCGCGTAGGTCGTGCCGGTCGTCCTGGCCGCCCAGGCGAAGCGCTTGACCGTCTTGTGGTGGCTGTCCGAGACGACCAGCACGACGCCCCTGGCCGTGGCGCTGAGGTCGTCGGAGACGCGATACGAGAAGACCACTCGGCGACCGGCCGAGCCGCCTGTCGAGACGGTGGTCGCCGTCACCGCGATCAGGGGGCCGGTCGTGTCGATCAGGACGGTGCAGCTCTTCGGCGTCTCGGAGTTGCCGGCAGCGTCGACCGAGTAGTAGCTCACGGTGTGGCTGCCGTCGCCTGTGTGGTCGGCCGGAGCGGCGACGGTGACGCTCGACCCCTCGGCATAGGAGCCCGAATCGACCTTGCTCCAGGTGGTCGCGAGCCCCGAGCCGCCGGGCTCGTCGGTGGCCGAGAAGGTGAGTGTCACGGACGTGGCGTGCCAGAGGTCGTCGTTGCCGGAAACGAGGGTCACCGGCGGAGTCGTGTCGGTCGCCGACGGGTCGCTCGCGGCGGACGGGCTGGCCGCGGCAAACGGGGTCGCTGCCGCGCTCGCGCTCGTGGTAGCGACCCCGCTCGCGGCGGCGAGAGCCGGAGCAGCGAGCAGCAGGCCCAGCGTCGCAGACACAGAGAAGAACAAGATGCCGACGCCAAGCGCCGTCAGGCTCGCGGTCCGATCGCCTGTCGCGGCCCTACATGGGGGCAAGCTCAAACCGGGGCTCGCCTGGGCGCTGACGGCGAACCGGCGCGGAGGCCGACCCGGGCTAGTCCACGTCGGGCAGATGCTCGGCCTTGCCCTGTTCGGGCGGCGCGCCGACGACCAGGACGACGATCTCGGCGTCGCTTTCGTTGCGCAGCTGCAGGGCGGTCTCGGTCTCGACCACGGCGACCGTGCCGCGCGGCAGCTCGACGCGCTCGGGCGGGTCGCCGAGCAGGAGCGTCGCGGTGCCTTCGAGGACGACGAACATCTCCTCCTGGGCGTGCTCTTTGTGACGGGTGCCGCGGGAGCCCGGCGGCTGGCGCCAGATGTTGGCACGGGTGTTGTGGAGGGCGTCCGAAAGAGATGCCCGGCTGCGCCGCTGGTCGCCTCGCTGCGGCGCCTGGAAGTCGAGCTCGTCAGGCCGGAAGATCGCGTATCCCATACCCGCAGGCTAGCCGACCAGCCTCGGAAGCGCAACGTTCCGAAGGCCGTCGCGGGCTCACTCGCGCACGCATCCGAACCTGCCTTCGCGCCTTCTGTCACGCCACCGCGTTCGCAGTACCGGGTTGACAAATGTGCTACTGTGAATACAATCACAGCATGGGAACCGTGGGAGGACCGTTGAACGAGAGCACCGAGAGAGTCGCCGATGCGCTCACGCAGGCCAGGCGTGCCGAGAAGCGCGTCTCGTCGCAGACCGTCGAGCGCCTGAGCGCTTACCGGCGCGTCCTCGAGGAGCTCGACCGTGACG
>PMKK01000044.1 GCA_003157715.1 Actinomycetota bacterium | reverse complement strand
CTCGTAGTCGAATGGGCAAGCCGCAGATCAGGCCCCGGACGGGATCCGGGCCACGAATGCCTCGACCTTCTTCTCCCACTCCTCCTCGAGCGGTCCCTTCAAGCCGGAGACGTAGACCTTGTCCTCCGCGATCCTCGCGAGGCCCTTCCCCTCTAGAATCTCGTTCATGATGGGCCGGACCCGCTGTTACCTGGGCAGCTCCTTCTCGGTCGGCATGTTCCCGGTCTTCTTGTCCGGCCGTGGCGCCGCCTCCGTGGTGAGGATGGCGTACCTGGTGCCGGCCGGCAGCCTCAGGTTCTTGAGAAAGCGACGCGCTCCGCCGATCGGCTTGCCCAGGCGCCCGGGTGAACTGAACAGGTACAGGTCGGCCGGCGGCAGCTCGCTCGGGCTCACGCGCTTGATGTGATGGACGTTGACCGTCACGCCATTGGCCGCCATCTGCTTTTTGAACTCCTCCGCGACCACGGCTCCGTTGCCGTAGTGCGAGGCGTGAACGTACTCGATCTTCATGGTGAACCTCCCTATGGATCCGCCAGCGCTTTGACTTCCAGGTCTGTGTACATAGTACACGATAAGTTTATTGTGTACACTTCGTTTGTCAAGTAGACTTCGTCTGCTGAACACGTTGAGCGTGGAGGAGACATGAGCGATCTACCACCGTCCGGGCTGGAGCGGCTCTGGCGACGCGACGAGCTCGACCGCAGCCCGCGGCTGGGGCTGAGCCTGGAGCGCGTCGTGCAGAGCGGCATCGAGCTGGCCGACAGCGACGGGTTCGCCGCGGTCGCGATGAAGCGCGTCGCGGAGCGCCTCGGGTTTACCACCATGTCCCTCTACCGCTACGTGAAGAGCAAGGACGAACTGCTGCTGCTCATGCACGACACCGTCTGGCAGCCGCCGGCCGGGCTCGACGCGCCGCTCGACGGGTGGCGCGCCGGTCTGGCCCGCTGGACCCGCGAGCAGCACGAGGTCATGCGGCGGCATCCCTGGCTCGCCGACGTGCGCCTGATCGAAAGGGCCGGCACGCCCAGCCAGATCGCCTGGATAGAGCTGGGCCTTCGCGCGCTCACCGGCACGCCCATCGGCGAGCAGGAGAAGCTGGCGATCCTGCTGCTGCTCGGCGGCTACGCGACGATGCAGGTGCGCCTCGCGGGCGTGGCCACCGACGCGGCCCGCCGGGGCGACTTCGCGTCCGGCCAGGCGACCGAGGCGTTCGGCGAGCTGCTGCGCGCCTTCGTCACCGCCGAGCGGTTTCCCGCGCTCCACCATGCCGTCGAGCAGGGCGCCCTTGCCCCCGTAAGCCGCGACACCCATGCGTCGTTCGACTTCGGGCTCGACCTGATGCTCGACGGAGTCGAGAAGCTGATGCAGCGGTAGGCCCCCCGGCTGGATCGACGGACGCCCAGCTCGCGCCTTTGGTATGCACATTGTATGTACACGCTGGCGTCGTTGCGGGGACAATGTGCCAACATCCTGGTTGAGTTGGAGGTAGTCCCGCCATGGCGGTCCTGAAAGACAAGAGCCTGAACATCCGCGTGACTGAGGACGAGAAGACCATGGTCGAGCAGGCCGCCAGCTTGAGCCATGTGGCCATGAGCCAGTTCATGCTGCAGGCCGCGCTGCGAGCCGCCGAAGAGGTCCTGGCCGAGCAGACGCGATTTGTGGTGCCCGCCGACAAGTGGGACGAATTCGTGGCTCTGCTCGATCGCCCTGCACGCGTCCTGCCCGGTCTCAGAGAGGCCGCCTCGAAACCGAGTCCGCTTGGCGAGCGCTGACCCGCTTCTCGGTCCGCTGCCGCTCGACACCACACACGGGGTCGAACGCTTCGATTGCGGCGTCCCCGCACTCAACGGCTACCTCGTGGACCGGGCGCTGGCCGACCAGAAGGCCGGGAAGTCGAGAACGTACGTCGCCGTCAGAGACCGGCTGGTCGTTGCCTACTTCAGCCTGGCCGCCGCGAGCCTGGTTCCCGAAACTGCCACTGAGCGAGCAGTCAGGGGCCAGGGTTCGCGGCAGGTCCCAGCCATCCTGCTGGCACGATTCGCGGTCGCCACACGCGAGCAGCGACGCGGCATCGGCAGGGCGATGCTGCTCGAAGCACTCGCCCGCTGCGCGCACGCAGCGGAGATCCTCGGAGTCCGGGCCGTGCTCGTGCATGCGAAGAACGATGGTCCGCGGGCCTTCTATGTGAGACACGACTTCGAGCCGTCGCCGGCAAACCCACTCCAGTTGATGATCCTCGTGAAGGACGTCCGCCGGACTCTGGGGGACTCTTGACCGGCGCGCTCGAAATCCCAACGTCGATCTACAAGGTCCTCGTCGTCGCCGTGGCAGCCATGGCTCAACGAAGCAGCGCGATCTGTACCAGGTGAGGTGGAGTCCAGACATCATCGAAGAAGTCCGTCGCAACCTGGTCCACAACCAGCGCTGCTCGACGGCGCAGGCCGATAGCATGATCAAAGACATGCAGGAGGCGTTCCCCGACGCGGCGGTCGCAGGTTACGAAGACCTCGCTCCGCGCCCGTCGCTGGACGGCCGAGACCGCGGACGGAGTAAGATGAAGCGCCGTTCGAGAGCATGCCCGAGCGGCTCACCGTCCATTTCCGGGGGGAGGGCGCCATGACGACAGCCGGCCGCGGCCATCGGTGCTGGCGGCGCCGCAAGCCACCCGGCGACACGACCCCGATCAATCCGGCGACGCTGCTTGCCCCCTTGGTCTTCCTCGCGCACGACCTCGAGGAGGCGTGGCAGGTCGAGCGCATCAACGCGATCGCGCAGAACACGCGGCGGCGGCTGCCCGGGCCCATCGCAAGGCGAGTCGGCAGGCTGCGCTACACCCGCCGCTCGATGGGCGGCATAGCCGCCGCGCTGTTTACCCTGCAGGTCGCGTTCACCCTGTGGAGCCGCCGCAGCCCGCGAGGGGAGCGGGCCCTGTCCCTGGCGCTCAAGGGGCGGCGCGCGAACGGCTTCACGCACATCGGGCAGGCGATCCTTTTGCGCCGCTACGTGCCCGGCGTAGCGACCGCGCCGGTGATCATGGCGACGGCAAACCTGGCGCTGCGTTCGCTCAAGAAGGGCAGGGCGGCGCGCCTCAGATGAGCACGCAGACGAACCCCGCTACGCGAGCTACTGCTCGCATGACCCGCGGCGCGCCGGTCACGGCTCGGACGAGCCCCGCCACGCCGGACGCCGACGCCTCCCCCCTCCCCTGGCTGCTGGAAAGCGACGATCCGTCGGTGCGCTTCTTTACCCTGACCGGTCTGCTCGACTCGGCGCCCGACGCGCCCGAGGCGACTGCGGCACGGCGCGACATCATGTCGCGTGGCACCGTGCCGCGCATTCTCGCCGCGCAACGCGACGACGGCCACTGGCAGGGGCGCGACGGCTTCTACGCTGCCAAATACCAAGGCACGGTCTGGCAGCTTCTCATCCTCGCCGAGCTCGGCGCCGACGGCGCAGACGAGCGCGTGCGGCGCGGCTGCGAGGCAGTCCTGCGCGACTCACAAGACGCCGAGTCGGGCGGCTTTGCCGCCAACCGCGCCAAGAAGGGGGGCGGCGGCCTTCACAGCCGCGTCATCCCTTGCCTGACCGGTAACCTGGTCTTCAGCTTCGTCCGCTTCGGCTTGCTCGACGACCCACGCGTGCAGGCCGCCGTCGACTGGCTCACGACCTACGCGCGCTGCGACGACGGCGACGGCGACGCGCCCACCGGCTGGCCTTACGACGCCTGGCAGATGTGCTGGGGACGCCACACCTGCCACATGGGGGTCGTCAAGACACTCAAGGCGCTGGCCGAGATCCCGTCGGAGCGCCGCTCGCCGGCCGTGCGACGCACGCTCGACGACGGAGTGGAGTTCCTGCTGCGCCACCACGTGCACAAGCGCAGCCACGACCTGAGCAAGGACTCCAAGCCCGGCTGGAAGCGGCTCGGCTTTCCGCTCATGTACCAGACCGACGTGCTCGAGATCCTCGGCATCCTGACGAAGCTCGGGCGGGCCGGCGACGAGCGCGCGGGCGAAGCCCGCGCGCTCGTCGCCTCAAAGGCCGATGCCCAGGGTCGCTGGAAGCTGCAGGACACCTTCAACGGCCGCTTCGTGGTCGACATCGAAACCAAGGGCGAGCCCAGCCGCTGGATCACGCTGCGGGCGCTCACGGCGCTCGGGGCGCTCGAGGCGCTCGGGGCGCCCGTCACAGCTCGAAGGCCGTCTCCATGAGCTGAGTCAGGCGCTTGAGAAACAGGGCGACCGGCACGCCATCGACCACCTCGTGGTCGAACATGACGGTGAGGCTCAGGAGCTCGCGCGGCTCGACGCCGTCGCCCACGAGACCGGGGCGGCGGCCGATCGCCCCGATGGCGACTACCAGAGGGTGGACCGCTATCGGGATGCCCCAGCCGCCGCCTCCCGACCTGCTGACCAGCGGCACGGAGGTCACCACCACCGTCCCCATCGTCTCCTTGAAGCGCCGGGGACTGCCGAGCAGGCGGTCCCAATAGAGCCACTTGCGCAGGCGAAACGGCGTTCTGAAGGCCAGCGGCAGCAGCCAGGGCGGAGGCGCGAAGCCCTTCGATTCGAGCCACTGCTGGCCCGGCGCCAGCGGCACACTCTGCGCGCGCAGCACCTCGGCGCTGATCGTGGCGACGCTCTTCTCGTTGGCCTTGCGCAGCACGAAGGGCATCGGCAGGCGCTCGTCTGTCTCGTCGTCGGCGAGCCGGCGGTACACGGCGAGAGCCATATCGACGTCGTCGAAGACCACGAGCTTGCGGTGACCTCGCCGCAAGGCGTGCACGCGCCGGTGCTCGCCGGCCGCCCGAGCCACGCACTTGACGACCCAGGCGGTAAACGAGAGGTCGTCGCCGTCCTGCTTGTGGCGGCTAAGCGCCGCGCGCGCCGCGGTGACGTCGATCTCGAGCAGGACCGGCACGTAGTGCCTGCCCTTAGCCAGGCGGAACAGATCGACGCCGGCGGTGCGTGCCGGCGGGTAGGGCAGCTCCTCGTAGCGGCCCAGCAGATCGTCGCTCATGGCGTGAATCGTTCGTCCCGAAGCGCGTCCGGCGACTGGACCGCGTCCGGCAGCCGCAGCACCACCGACGTCTCGACCTGCCGCTCCGGGATCTGCCAGTAGCGACGCAGCAGGCGTTCCTTCTCGACGAGTGTCACCAGCCTGAAGCCGTGCCGCTCGTAGAAGCGCACCGCCCAGGTCGCCGCCGCCCACGTGCCGACCAGCAGCGGCTGGCGCGCGAGGCCCAGGAGGTGCGTGAGCAGCGCTCCGCCCACTCCCCTGCCCTGGTCGGTCGGCGCGACGTACGCGTGGCGGATCAGGGTCACATCGTCGACGTCCTGAATGCCCATCACGCCCACCAGCCGTTCGCAGCCCACCGTCCGCTCGCCGTCCGCCAGCCGTTCATCGCCCGGCGCCGGACCGCCACGGCGGTCGGCCTCATACCAGCCCCAGAACCGCACGCCGGCGTCGATCTCGTGGCGCAGCTCGTCGGGCGGCATGTACGGGACGTGGTAGCGGTCGGCGGGGATCACGCCGGCGTACCTGACAGCGGCGGCGTTGATGATCGCCGCCATGGCGTCGAAGTCGGCGCCCACGCAGGGACGGACGATGTTGACGCCTGGCGCCGGCACAATCGATCTCGTCATCGGCCGGGCGCCTGCATGCTCGATCTCGTCATCGGCCGGGCGCCGGCGGCCCGGCCGCCGGCGCCCCGCGGATGAGCTCGACCAGGTGGCCGTCCGGGTCGAGCGCATAGAAGACGCGCAACCCGAGCCAGCGATTGTCCTCGCCCAGCTCGATGGGACGCGAGAACACCGTGGCGCCGTCGCTCATCAGAGCTTCGTGGACGGCGTCGATGTCGTCGACACGGATGCCCACATGCGCCACGCCCGGCGCGACCGTGGGCAGCAGCGCGACCAGCCGCGGCGCCGCGCCCGACGGCTCATCGAAACGCAGCAGCTCCAGCACGTGGCCGCCACCCAGGTCGAGCTCGGCCCAGGCGAACCGCACGCGCGGCACACCGAGCATCTCGGCGTAGCGGGCGTCGGTCTCGGCGCCTCGGCCGAGCAGCGCCAGCCCGAGGCGATCGCGATAGAAGCCCAGCGAGCGCTCCAGGTCGGCGACCACGAGCCCGGTGTGGTCGAACCGGTCGCCCAGCGAGCCCGGGCTCGAAGCCGGGTCCGAACCCAGGCCCGGCACCGGCCCGAACCGCGCCGGCACCACGTCGCGGCCGAACACGTCGGCTGTCGTTTCGGCGCGCTTGACGACCTCGGCCGCGTCTCCGGCCACGAGCACGGTCGCCGGCCGCGGCATCGCGTTGAAGTTGTTCGAGCCGGAGTCCTGATAGGCGCCCGTGTCGAGGAACGCCAACAGGTCGCCGGGCGTCACGGCAGGCAGGCGCGCATCCTCCACCAGCACGTCGAAGCCGCAGCTGATGCCCACGATGTCGGCCGTGGTGATCGCCTCGGCGTCGGGGCACGCAACCGGCACGACGGTCCAGCGCACGCCTTCGAGGTTGACGTCGGGCAGGAAGGCCTCGGAGGTGTCGGTCTCGACCCAGCGCTGCGTACGAGCCGCGCCGCCCTCACCCTGCGTGCGGGGAGCGCCGCCCATACCCTGCGTGCGCGCCGCGCCGGCTCGTTGCCGACCTGCTTCCTGCTGCCCCGCTCCCTGCCGCTCCTGCTTGAGGTTGACGACGGTCGCCAGGTGCAGACCGGCGTTGGCGTACAGGCTGCGCCCCGGCTCAATCTGCAGCGTGACGCCGCTCGCCGGAAGGCCGGCCCGCTCGAGCTCACGGCGCAGGGTCGTGGTGATGACGCGTGCATACTCTGCCACCGAGGGCACCCGTCGCGGCTCTCCGGCGGAGGTGCCCCCGAGGTCGCCGCCGAAGTCGTCGCCGAGGGTGACGCCGGTGCTGCCGCCACCGGAGCCGGCGCCGGAGCCGGCACCGGAGCCGGCGCCGGGGTGCACGCCATCGGCGGAGGTACGGCTCAAGCCCACCGGGTCGCGGCGCGGCGAGAACCCGCCCCCGACGTCGATCACCTGAGGGTGCCACTCGCCGCCCATGGCCGCCGCCAGGGCCGCGATCTCGCGCACGTAGCAGGGGATGACGGCCTCCCACATCGCCAGGTCGGGCCGGTGGCGGCCGACGTGCGCGTGACAGCCGACCACCGTGACCCAGTCGGATGCCCGCAGCAGGCGGGCGGCCTCGGCGAGCTCTTCACGCGGCAGGCCCGGCTTGTAGCGCGCGGTCACGTCGGCGATGGCGTGCGGCTCGGCGGCGAACTCGCTGAGCGCCGTCAGAGAACCGTAGTCGGGTCGCAGCCTGAGGCGGATCGTGGCCGTGGTCTTGAGCTCCTCGGCGACGGCCACCGCGAGCCGCGCCTCGCGCAGACTGTCGAGTGTCAGGCCGGCGCCGGCCAGGATGGCATCGCGCACGAGCCACGGCGACTTTGATGAGCCGTTCACCGAGATGAGTCCGGGCGGCACGCCGCAGGCCAGTGCCGCCCGCAGCTCGCTCGAACCGAACGTGTCGCAGCCGAGCCCCTCCAGCGTGAGAAGACGCCGCAAAGCGAGCGAGAAGTTGGCCTTGAGCGACGGCAGCACCTGGACCGGACCTTCGCTCCAGGCCGCGCCGAACTCGCGCGCGAACTCGCGCGCCCGGAGCTGCAGGCGCTCCTGCGAGACGACGTTCAGGGGCGTGCCGAACCGCCGGGCCAGCTCCGTCAGCGAGCACTCCTCGAGGTAGAGCCCGCCCTCCCCGACGGACAGGCGATCGTCGGCGTCGAGATGCTCACCCAGGTGCATACATCCTCCTTCGAGCGTCCGCCGGACGTTGCGGCCGGTTTCGGCGGCCGGCCGGCGCCGGCACCAGCGCCGAAACCGCGACGAGTGCCGACGCAAGCGCCGGCACCGGTACGGGCACCAGCACGAGAACGCGCACCGACACCGACACCAGAACCGGCACAGGCGCAGCGTACCGCCGGAGGGAGCCAAACGCATAGCGCGCGCCACGCAGCGGGAAGACCAATGAGCGTCCGAACGGCATCCCGAGGAGGGACAACGTGACAGAACAAGAGGTGTTCATACTCGCCGACGAGGCGCTGCTGCGCGTCGTCGAGCAGATCAACGACGATCAATGGGATCTGGCGGTGCCGACCGAGATGACGCCCCGCCAACCCGGCTCGACCCTGCGCCAGGTGGTCGCCTACCACGCTTACGACGACGCCTGGGTGCCTGACACCCTGGCCGGCAGGACGATCGAGGAGGTCGGCGATGCCCACGGCGACCCTCAGGGCGACCTGCTCGGCGACGAGCCTCAGGCCGCCTTCGCGGCCATCGTGGCGACGGCGGTAAGCGCCGTGCGCGGTCTGACCGACCTCGACAAGCTCGTGCACCTCTCGTACGGCGACTTTCCCGCCCGCGAGTACCTCAAGCACATCACCTACTTCCGCGGCAGCCGCGTCTACGACATCGCGCGGTTCATCGGCGCGGACACCGCGCTGCCGGCCGACCTCGTGCAGGGTTTGTGGGACGAGCTCGCGCCCCAGGCCGAGGACTGGCGCAAGATGGGCGTGTTCGGCGCCGCCGTGGAGATCTCCGACGACGCGCCGCTGCAGGACCGCCTTCTGGCGCTCACGGGCCGCGACCCGCGAGGCTAGAAGGACTGCGCCGATCCACGGGGCTGGAAGGGCAGGCTGGTCCGCGAGGGGCCGGAAGGGCACGCTGGTCCGCGAGGCCGGAACGCACCTGAAGGGGCACGCGACACCGCAAAGACGGCGGTGTCGCGTGCCCGCGGATCACCCTCGGATCACGTCTGGATCGCGCAGCGCGCTCAGATCACCCTGAACTTCTTGGCGGCGCTGCGGCCGCCGGCCGTCACGACCGTGACCGCCTTCGCGCCCCTGGCGAGCCTGGGGACCTTGACCTTGATCTTGGTGGCGCTCCAGAAGACATAGCGAGCGGCCGCCTTGCCGGCGAAGAAGACCCTGGCGGCACCGCGGCGCGCGCCGAATCCCGAGCCGGTGATGGTCACCGTGGCGCCCACCGCGCCGCGAGCCGGCCGCAACGCACGGAGCACCGGTTTGGGCAACGGCGAGAAGCGCGCCAGATACGTCCACTGAGCCTGGCCGCCGATCCGCAGGAAGGCTCCGCCGGCATAGAGGCTCGAACCCGCGGCGGCGAGGGTCAGGACCTCGCCGCTGGCGCCGGGGTTCCAGGCCGTGGCGGCGCCGCTCGCGGAACCAAGGGCGGCGATGTGACCGCGGCTCTTGCCCCCGATGGTGGTAAACGCACCGCCGGCGTAGATGGTCGAACCGGAGACGGTGATGGCGGGAACCTCACCGTTCGCGCTGGGGTTCCAGGCGGTGGCGGCGCCGCTGCTCGCATCGAGAGCGGCGATGTCGTGGCGCGTCTGGCCGCCGATGGTGGCGAACGCCCCGCCGGCGTAGACGGTCGAGCCAGAGAGCGTGAGCGCAAGGACCTTGCCGTCGGCGCTGGGATCCCAGGCCGTGGCGGCGCCGCTCCCGGCGTCGAGGGCGGCGATGTCGCTGCGGGTCTGGCCGCCGATGACGCCGAAGATGCCGCCCGCGTAGACGGTCGAGCCCGAGACGGCGAGAGCGAAGACCTCGCCGGTCGCGGCAGGGTTCCAGGCGGTGGCGGCACCGCTGCTCGTATCGAGAGCGGCGATGTCGTGGCGCGTCTGGCCGCCGATGGCGGAGAAGAGTCCGCCGGCGTAGACGGTCGTGCCTGACACGGCGAGGGCGTGTACGTGGTTGTTCGCGCTGGGGTTCCAGGCCGTGGCGGCGCCGCTGCTCGCGCTGAGGGCGGCGATGTTGCCGCGGGTCTGGCCGCCGATCGAGCTGAACGCGCCACCAGCGTAGACGGTCGTGCCCGACACGGCGAGGGTGACGACCTCGCCGTTGGCGCTGGGGTTCCAGGCCGTGGCGGCACCGCCGGTGTCGAGAGCGGCGATGTCGTGGCGCGTCTTGCCGCCGATGGAGTCGAAGTCCCCGCCGACGTAGACGGTCGAGCCCCAAGCCGCGAGAGCGTCGCAGTCGGCGTTCGCGCCGGGGTTCCAGGTCGTGGCGCCGCCGCTGGTCGCATCAAGAGCGGCGATGCGATCGCGAGGCTGACCGCCGATCGATTCGAAGTAGCCGCCCGCATAGACTGTCGAGCCGAGGGCGGCGAGAGCCCAGACCGGGCTGTCGGCGTCGGGGTTCCAGGCAGTGGCGGCGCCGCTGCCGGTGTCGAGGGCGGCGATGTAGCCGCGGGTCTGGCCGCCGATCGAGCTGAACTTGCCGCCGGCGTAGAGGATCGAGCCCGACAGCGAGAGGGTCAGGACCTCGCCGTTGGCGGCGGCATCCCAGGTCGTGGGAGCGCCGCTGCTCGCACTCAGGGCAGCGATGTCGTCGCGCGTCTGGCCGCCGACCAGCGTGAACTCGCCGCCGGCATAGACGGTCGAACCTGAGGCGGCCAGGGCGAAGACGGTGCTGTTGGCATTTGGGTTCCAGGCCGTGACGGCGCCAGTGCGCGCACGCAGCGCGGCAAGGTGGTGGCGCGTCTGGCCGCCGATGGCCGTAAACCCGCCGCCGGCATAGATGGTCGAGCCTGAGACGGCCAGGGCGAAGACGGGCCCGTTTGCTGCCGGATGCCAAGCCTTGAGGGCGCCCCTGCTCACGCTCAGAGCGGCGATATGGCCGCGTCGCTGCCCGTGGACATACGTGAAGCTGCCACCCACGTAGACGGTCGAGCCCGACACGGCGAGAGCGAACACGGTGCCGTTCACGTTGGGGTTGAACGTGCGGTCCACGGCACCGCTCGCCAGAATGTGAGCGATGTGGTTGCGGACGAGTCCGCCGACCTTCGTGAAGTCGCCGCCGACGTAGTAGCCGCCGACACCGTCGGGGACCGCCGCCTCCACGCCGCCGGGCCCCTCGCCCAACCGGCCCTTGAGAGCGCCGGTCGTGGAGTCGAGCGTGGCGCCGCCACCCGTCAGGGGACCGACGTAGCCGAAGCGCCCGCCGATGTAGGTGATCCCGTCGGCTCCGACGACCGCGGTATCGACATAGCCGTCGGTGACCCAGACGTGCTGGTCCGGCGTTGAGTTGAGCGGGACCGCCGCCCCGGCCACCGCCGGAGCGATCGACAACCCCGCAAGAAAGCAGGCGAACAAAAGGCTCAGACTGACCGGAACCCACGCTACGCGCTTCATGGAACCCCCCACCTCAGACATGGCCGGCCGCGAACGGACGAGCCGGAACAGTGCCTTAGTACCCCGTCGCGGGGCGCCGTACGCCGATTACGGAGGACGATAGGCCGGCGCGGCAGGCGCGAGGGTCGCGGCACGGCGCCGGCGGCAGGGTATCCTCTTGCCAACCAAGACACTGGGGACGCCATGGATGATGCCGCACTTCGAGCCTGGGACCGGCTCCTCGACAGGATCGACCGGGACGGGTACGAGAGTCTGAACGCACGTGAAGCGGCCTGGGTCTCGGTGCGGTCGCTGATCGACACGACCCAGGGCGGCGGGCTGATCAGCTACTTCTACAGCACGGCCGCCGATCATCTCGAGGACTGCCGGGCCGCGCTGCGCTGGCTCAAGCAGCCGGCCGTGCTCGACTGCCTCGATCGCGCCGCGGAGCTGTTTCCCGAGGACTCCCTCGACAACGTCGAGACCCGGGCCGAGGTGATCAGCACCTGGAGCGACGACGACGAGGAGATCGACGCGACGCTGGAGGACATCGACGAGGAACTGCGCGACCTCTTCGGCGGCCTCGAGGAGAAACTCGATCGCTACGTGATGGAGGACCCGCGAGACGACGACTGGTCTGAATGAAGGCGCGCGAGCGGTCGGCACGCTCCACGACGGCGCCGGGTCCGACGTCCGCGACGCTCGAGCCGCCGCGAGCGGCTCGGCGCCCGTTCACTGCGCGACGAGCACCGACTCCAGTTCGAACTTCGCTTCGTAGCCGTCGTCCTCGCCGCCGGCGTCGTCGCCGTCGAGCGAACGCTGGGCCGAGAGGGTGAACTTCTCCTCGTGGGCGTCTTCCGCAGCGGCCGCGGCCGGGGCCTCGCTCGAGGCCGCGCCCGTCAGGCGCCCCCACGGGAGTGCCGCGAAGCGCTGCCCGACATCGATGCGGGCCCGCAGTTCGGCGGCGCTGACCGGCGTGTGCACGCAGTCGCTCGCGCCCGCGTCGAGACCCTGAGCGACGTCGCAGCCGGCCGGGGCGAGCAGAATGACGTAAGGAGGTCCGGCAGCGTGATAGGCATGCGCCAGCCGGCAGAGCTCGAGGCCGTCGATCCCGGACAGGTGCCAGTCGATCACCGCCACCTCCGGGCAATCGGGCGAGAGTAGCAGCTCGAGCGTCTCGAGGCCCTCGGCCGACTCGATCGTCTCGAGGTCCGCTTCGTCGGCCACCACGCGCTTGAGCGCGAGCCTCGCCATGGTGTCGCCGTGTGCGATGAGTAGCTGCAAGTGGCCCCCCGACCGGATGCCTGACTGCCTGCCCGGAGCGCTATGGCGCCCCCTACGTATGTCGGACCTAGTGCCTGGCCCAAACATAGAACAAATGACTAGAGTGGCTTCAAGCCGGCAGGCAGGCGCGACCGGGCAGGCGCGACCGGGCAGGCGCGACCGGGCAGGCGCAGGCAGGACCGCGGCGAGCCGCCGACCGGCGGTCACCCGACGCCGCCCTCCGTGGCCGCCGCGGACAGCGTCGATCTTCTGAGCTTGAGGACTCCCGGCACCATGACGAGCCCGCCGGCTACGCTGGCCGCCGCGCCGAGCAGATACACCCCCTGCGGACCGAGCGCGTTGATGAGAAACCCGGCGCCGGCGAAGGCGACGACGCTGACGGCGCAGCCGGCCGTCATGATGACGGCATAGACGCGGCCCCGGATCGCGTCGGGGCACAACCGCTGCACGACGTTGTCGCTCGCGACCGCACCGGCGTTGTCGACGAGCGCGGTGACCGCCTGCCCGACCAGCACGAAGCCGAACACGGGCGTGAGCCCGACGATGCCCCAGCCCACGACGACCCCGAACGCACCGGTCAGCAGCACCGCCGGCTCGAGCCGTCGCGTGAGACGGCGGGCAAGCAGGGCACCAAGGATCGCCCCCACCCCGAAAGCGGCGTCGAGCACGCCGAATCCGATGGAGCCGACGCCGAAGTGCCGCGCCAGGGGCGCGTCGGCCGGAATGGCGACGTTCATCGCGAACCACATGATCGTCGAACCACCGAGGATGGGCAGCAGGATGGGGCTGGCGAGCACGTGACGCAACCCGGCGCCCAGACCCTTGAACTCACCCTCGTCGTCGGCGGCGGCGCTGGTGTAGCTGCCGGTCGCCGACCAGATCAAGGCCGCTGAGAAGAGAAACGAGACGGCGTTCAGGCCGAACGTGACCGGCCCACCCAGAAAGGCGACCAGCACCCCGCCGAGGGCGGCGCCCCCCACCCCGCCGAGATTGCGCCCGATTGAGATCAGGCTGTTGGCCCAGGCGAGGTCTTCCGGGGCCGCCAGATTGGGGATGGCCGCGCCGGAAGCCGCCGGGAACGGAGAGTGCGCGAAGGCCCCCAGAAACGCGAGGGTGATCATGAGCCAGGGCGCGCGCGCGAACACGAGAGCGGCCCACGGAAGAGCGCCGAGCACCTCCGAGGCGATCATCAGGCGGCGGCGATCGACCCGATCGGCGAGCGCGCCGGCAAAGGGATTGACGAACCCCATCACGCCGAAGGTGAGCAGGTACAACGCGGACAGCCACAGCGCCGAGCCGGTGCGCTGGTAGATGACGTAGGCCAAGGCGACGCTCGCCGCCCCACTGCCGGCGATGCTCACCAGCCGCGCCACGGCCAGACGGCGGATGGCGCTGCGATTGGTGGCGCTATGATCGGTGGTGCTGGTCGTGGTGCGATCGGTGACGGTCACCCGTGCCCCCCGGCTGTGGCGACCGTAGATACTATCCTCTACCCCGCTCCCCGCTCCAGGGCCGCTTGGAGCCCGTCGAGCAGCATGGTCACGTGAAATTCGTAGGCCGCATCGACGGTCAGGACCCAGGCGTCCATGGGGACCTCGCCGAGAACAGCAGCAGCAGCCGAGAGGGTCGCCTCGTCGGCCGCGGCCTCGGGCACGTCCCGGGACACCGCCGGCACACCGGCCGCCAGCAGGTAGCCGTTCAGCGAGGTGAAAAACGAGGAGAGGGCGTGAGCGCTCGCGGCCGGCGTGAAGCCTCCGGCGCGTAGCTGCGCGGCGATGATCGCGGCGCGCTCGAGCAGAGACGGGGCGGCCGAGGAGCGAGTGGCCAGCAGCGGGAACGCTCCGGGATGCCGACAGAGCGAGGTCGCGCCAGCCGCGGGCCGCCGCCCAAAGCGACTCGCGCCAGGGCAGATCGGGCGACTCGGACAGCTCGCCGGACGAGCTGGTCGGCCATCGCCTCGAACAGCGCCGCCTTGGAGGGCAGGTGGTGGTAGAGCGACATCGCCTCGACGTCCAGCCGGTCGGCCAGCCGCCTCATGCTGAGCGCCTCGAGTCCCTCCTGATCTGCCATGGCGATCGCCGCGGCGGCGATGCGCGCGACCGAGAGGGGTGTGCGGTGTTGCGAAGTCACGTGTCGCGAAGTCATGGTTGACACCTTACACCGTAAGCCCTAGTATGGCAATCAGCTCACCTTACGATGTAAGACTAGACTCGAAGAAGAGGAGCCCACACGATGTCGCTGATCGCCTGGCTGGACACCCTGCAAAGCCCAGCAAGACGGCGCCCCGCTCACCGCCCCGCTTGCCACCCAGCTTGCCGCCGGCGAGCAGGGCCCGCGCCGTGCCAACGGAGACCCGGTCAGGGTCGACGAGAACATCGTGCAGCTTGTCTGGCCGGCGCGCAGTGAGGGCCGCGACGCGACCTGGAACCGCTTCTACGACCGGCTCGCCCCTTTCTATGACTGGAACGAGCGCCTGGGCGGCCGGCTGTTCGGCGTGCACGCGCTGCGCGAGCGCGCGGCGATCGTCAACCGCTTGGGTCTGCAGCCCGGCATGCGCGTGCTCGAGGTCTCTCCCGGCCCCGGCGTCTACCAGGAGCTGCTGGCCGAGCAGATCGGCCCATCCGGCAGCCTCGCCGAACTCGACCTCTCGATCGGCATGCTGCGCGCCTGCGCTCGCCGGGCACGCAAGAGCGGGCTCGATCCGCTCCTCGTGCAGGCCAATGCCGCCTACCTGCCGTTCGCCGACGGTTGCTTCGACGCCGTCTTTCACTTCGGCGGCGTCAAGCTCTTCAACGAGCCGCAAAGGGCGCTCGCCGAGTTCGTCAGAGTGGCCAAGCCGGGCGCCGTCGTGGCCTGGGGCGACGAGGGCTTCGGGGCAGGCGCGCCGACCGGCTTCAGACGGCGGCTGCTGGAGCGCATAAACCCCGGCTTTCTCGAGCCCATGCCGACGCTGCCCGAGGGGCTGGACGGCGGCGCGGCCGTCCACGAAGTCATGAACGGCTGCTCCTGGCTGCTCGTGGCCCGCAAGGCGGCGACGGTCTGCCCCGCCGCGGCTCACGTGGGTTATCGATCCTGACGCTGGGGCAGCTTTCGGGTGAAGCCCGACCCCCGACGCGAAAGGGATGCCTTGAGATGAGCGACCGCGAGCCTTGGCCGGCCATGACCTACGATGAGTGGGCGCCGACCAGACAGACGCTGCACCTGTACGTGCAGATGATCGGCAAGCTCAAGCTGGCGCTTCACCCGCCGTTGCCCCAGTGGCTGCACACCGCCCTGCTGCTCGACGCCCGCGGCTTTGCCACCGGCCCGCTGCCCGCCGGCAAGCGCCTCGTCAGCGCCGGCATCGACGTGACCGAGGGCGCCCTGCGGCTGTGCACGAGCGACGGCGGCGCGGCTGAGATCGCGCTCACCGACGGTCGCAGCGTGGCCGGCGTCTGGGCCGACTTCCGGGCGGCACTGACCGCGCTCGGCGTCGAGGCTGATCTCTGGGACAAGCCCCAGGAACTCCCCGACGCCACGCCCTTCGCGGCCGACACGCGGGACCGCCGCTTCGATCCGGCTCAGGCACAGCGCTATCACCATCTCCTGTGCCGCACGAACTCGATCTTCGAGGAGTTCCGCGCGCCGTTCTTCGGCCGCAGCGGAGTGCAGTTCTGGTGGGGTGCCTTCGATCTCACCGTGCTGCTCTTCAACGGCCGGCCGGCCGTGGCCCCCGACGATCGCGGCTACATCATGAAGTACGATCTTGACGCCGAGCACCTGAACGCCGGGCTGTGGCCGGGCGACGCCGCTTCGCCGCAGCCTCTCTTCTATGCCTACCTGCACCCGCGACCCGACGGCTGCGCGACGGTGCCGATCGAACCCGAAAAGGCCGGCTGGGTCGAGGCCATGGGCGAGTGGCTGCTGCCCTACGACGAGGTTCGCGCGAGCACCGACCCGCGGCGGCTGGTGCTCGCCTTTCTGAACAGCGTGTATCGCGTCGCGGTCGGCATTGGTGGCTGGGACGAGCAAGCCCACCGCTATCAGGCGCCGCCGCCGCCGGCACGGCCCGCTTGACGCGGCCCGGCGCCGAACGCGAGCGCAGCGCGTCTACCGCGGCGCGACGCGTCTACCGCAGCGCAGCGCCGAATGCAGCGCAGCGCGTCTACCGCAGCGCGGCCAGCCGCGGGAAGCGGCTCTGGGCGGCCGCCACCTCGCGCATCGCCTCCTGAAGGGTCGCCCTGGTCAGCGGCCGCAGCTCGTCCACCTTGATGATGTTGTCGGGCTCGCGGTCTGCCCGGATGGCGTTGGCGTGATGGCGCAGCTGCAGGTGCGACATGCTCAAGTAGGATTCGCGCAGCGAGCGCTCGGCGGTGGTCTCGACCCCGTCGGTCTCGCGCACCGCGATCAGGCGCTCCACGGTGCTGTGCGCGGTGATACCCCGGGAGAACGCGTAGTAGCGCGCCAGGTTCTGAATGGGGACCAGACCGTGCTTTTTGATGTCGATCCAGCCCTCGAGTCTCTGACGGAACCCGAGCGGCGTGCGGACTCGCGTGCCGAGCTGGGCGAGACCGCTCATGAAGCGCTTGTGCTCGGGCGCCTGGCGGATGACCTCGTTCAAGGCCAGGTCGACGTAGAGCTCGCCGGCCACCTGGCGAAAGTCGAAGGCCACGCTGGCGCGCGCCAGGCGCTCGAGGTCTTTGCCCTCGAGGCAGTCGGCAAAGACGGCCTTCCAGGCCGACAGCGTCATGCGCCACTGCTTGTAGCGCGCCAGGACGCCGTGCGGATCGAGGGCGAAGCCGCAGCGATACAGACCCTCGGTCACGTCGAGGGCCACGAGCCTGAAGAACTCGTCGACGGCGGGATCGTCGGTGTCGGCGTAGGCGAGCCCGTTGTCCTGGTCTGAGGCCAGCGTGAGCTCGCTGCGCGCGCCGCTGCCCAGCGCCAGCCAGGCGAAGGCGACCGGCGGCCGGCCGTAGCGTTCAAAAGCCAGCTCGAGAAGACGTGACGTCATGGTGTCGCTCAGAACGGTCAGCACGCGGGTCAGCGCCGAGGCATCGAGGTGGGCATCGAGCAGGTCGACGAACAGATGCGGCACGTCGCTCGCGGCCGCCACCAGGTCGTCCTCGTCGGCCGCCGCCTGAATGGCGCGCCGCAACGCGAACGGGCTGCGTGCGTCAAGAGTCATCAGGTTGCTGGCCGACAGGATGCCGACCACCGTGCCGTCGGCGTCGAGCACCGGCACGTGGTTCACGCCGCTCGACATCATGGCGATGCTGGCCTCGGGGGCCAGTACCTCTGAGCCGATGGTGTGGACCGGCGTCGTCATGATCGCGCTCACGGGCGCATCGGCCGAGATGCCATCGACGACGACCTTGTCGCGAAAGTCGACGTCGGTCACGATACCCAGCCCGTCGCGCAAGCGCACGAGGATCGCCGAGCGTCCCGCGGCGATGAGCAGCTTGGCCACCTCGCGGATGGGCGTGTCGGGCTCGCAGAAGATCGGCTTGCTGCGCACCAGCGAGGTGACCGGCCGGTTGCGCACATCGGGCAGGGAGCGCATCGTGCGGGACGCCTGGATCAGACGCTCGCGCTGGTTGCCGGCCAGCCACCGCACGCCTTCGGGCCGGCAGAGCAGGTCGACGGCCGGCTCCCTGGGGATGCAGTAGAGGATCGATCGCTCGCGCGCTCGCGTGGTGAACTCGGGCGGCAGCCCGGTGAGCAGCGTCGGATGGCCGAAGACCTCGCCGGCGGTGATCAGGGTGACGAAGGCCTCCTTGTGCAGTATCTCGAACGTGCCTTCGCGCACCACGAAGAGCTCCGCACCGGGAACACCGCTTTCGACCAGCACCGCCTCGCCCGTGGCCACGCTGCGCTCGACGAGGGCGCGCGCCACACGATCGAGCTCGGCGCTCGCCAGCCCCTTGAAGGGCTCGACGCGCCCCAGAAACCTGACCCGGTCGTTGAGCTGCTCGGTGCTGACGGTGGGCGAGGACATGGACGTGAATCCTAGCCTACGCGCAACGATAGAAGGTCGTGAGCGCGCAGGTACTCGAGGCTCGCAAGCACGTCGGCCTCGTTGGTGAGCTCGAGAGCGATGCTCGCGCCCCTGGAGCGCGCCAGACGAAGCACCCCTGCCACGTCGACCGCGCCGGTCCCCAGCGGGCGATGCCGGTCGCCGTCGTCGCGGCCCAGGTTGTCGTGCAGGTGGACGTGCTGCAGATCCGCCTGGGGATCGGCCAGCCACTCGCTCAGCGTGCCGGTCAGGGTGGCGTGGCCGGCATCGAGAGCGAGGCCCAGGCCCTTCAGGTCGAGATCGCCCGGCGCGGTGAAGTGCGAATGGCGCGAGAACGGCATGTTCTCGACCGCGACGGCCATGCCGAGCTCGTCCTGCAGGGCGGCCAGCTTCACGAACGAGCGCTCCAGGGCGGCGGCTATCCTGGCGTTCCAGGGCCGTGCCCGCCGATGCAGGTCGGGGTGCACGATGTACAGAAAGGCACCGAGCTCGGCGGCGATGTACATGTGGCGCCGGTGCAGGTCGAGGGCGCTGCGATGCTTGCCGTCGGACGAGGTGGCAAACTCGAAGTGCGTGAACGGTCCGTGCACGCTGAAGGGCAGAGCGGAGCCGGCCACGGCCCGTACGTTTTCGGGTTCGAGCAGCGAGTGGCGCCCGAACGAGAAGATCTCGGCCGCCGGCGCCAGCTCGGCGATGCGCAGCAGGGCGGCCCCCAGCGGCAGCTCCCAGTAGGCGCCGGTCGAGATGCCGATATCAGAGAGATCGCCCACGCGTCCGTAAGTATCTCACACACTCTGCTCGCCGGAGCGGTCCGTTCAGGCGGTCCGCCGGACGTCGAGGCAGCGCTCGGCCGAGCGTCCGGGCAGCACGGCGGTGATGACCCTCACGAACGCGCGCCGGCGGGCGGCACTCGCGACAAACGGGTAGTCTGTCGGCCACCGTGACCGAGCGCACGCCGACACAGCGAGAGTCGCACAAGGCCGATCCGCGCGGGGTTCAGGCCCGGGCCCTCGCGGCCCTGCGCGCCGCCGACCCCGTGCTCGGCGGGCTGATCGACGATCACCCGACCCTCGATCCGTGGGAGTGGCGCGCCCGCTGGCCCCGGGAGCCGTTCGCCCTTCTTGTGCGCACCATCACCGGGCAGCAGATCTCGACCAGCGCGGCCGACGCCATCTTCGGGCGCGTGCGCGAACTGCTCGGAGCGGAGTTCACGCCCGCCGGCCTGGCCCGGCGTTCCGACGAGGAGTTGCGCGGCGCCGGCCTCTCGCGGGCCAAGCTCGCCTCGTTGCGCGACCTCTCGGCGCGCGTCCTGGCCGGCTCCCTCACCATCGATCGCCTCGCCGACCTGCCCGACG
This sequence comes from Actinomycetota bacterium, assembly GCA_003157715.1. The sequence continues at coordinate 15,874 of PMKK01000044.1, read as the reverse complement.
ACGAGCTTCGCCGGCGGCTCCCGGCGGTCCGCGGCATCGGTCCCTGGACCGTCGAGCTTCTCCTGATCGGTCTGGCACGCCCGGACGCCCTGCCGGCGGCCGACGTCGGCCTGCGACGCGCCGTGCGCGACGTCTACGGCCTGGATCACCTGCCGAACGGGCCCGAAGTCGCGGCGCTCGGCGAGCGCTGGCGGCCCTACCGTTCGCTGGCCGCCGCCTATCTCTACGCGTCGCTGCGACGATCCGCGAGCCTGGACTGAGAGAAGCGGCGCGCATCGGCGACCGCGGCCGCGGTCGCCGCCGCGGAGGCGACCGACGATCACGAGGAGTGCCTCATGGGTGGCTCGTGGGTAGAACTGAAGTCGCCCGCGCGACCACTGCCGAGCCCCGGAGGCTGCCATGTCCGACCCCGCACGCACGATCGTCGTCACCGGCGACGTCACGATCGACTGGCTGCTGCTCTCGGACGGCGGCAAACCCACCGGCGGTCTCGACTTCATCTGGATGTGGGGTGGCGGCGCCTACTCGTGCCGCGCACTGGCCGGCGTGGGCGGAGCCGCCTCGCACGCCGACATCCTGCGCCACACGGTGACCCAGGGCGGACTCGAAGGTTTGCGCATCGTGGGGCCGCGGGTACCCGCCGAAGCCCTGGCCTCGCCCCAGCATCCCGGTTACTCGCACACCTTCGCCGACATCGCGCGCTTTCCCCGCGAAGCAGGCGATGGACACCGGTCGGCCTGGCGCATCGCGGAGTTCAAGGGGACGGACCCCGCACGGCGCGCGCCCGCCGGCCGGGAGGGCCCGGCTCCGGCGGCGCCCGACACGCTCGTGATCGTCGATCACGCCATCGGCTATCGCGAGCATGTTCCCGACCTGGCGGGCCTGCTTGCCGCGGGGCCCCCGAAGGCCATCGTCTGGCAGACCGGCGCGCCGCTCACCGGCTCGCCGCTGGCCGACCTGCTCCTTGAAGAGCACGCCGACCGGCTCACCGTCGTCACATCTTCGGACGAGCTGCGCAAGTCGGGCGCCGAGGTCGGCTATCCGCTCTCGTGGGAGCAGCTCACGGAAGAGGTCATCGCCGCGGTCGCGGCCGGCCCGCTGGCCCGCGCCCGCCGGGTGATCGTCATCGTCGGCGCCTCGGGAGCGGTGCTGCTCGAGCGCGGCGGCGACAACGTGCTGGTCTTCGATCCGCGCTCGCAGGAAGGTGACTGGGGCAAGCGCCACCCCGGCATCGGCGCCGGCTACGGGCGCTGCCTCGACGCTGCGGTCACGCTGCAGTTGACGAGCGACGGCGAGGCATCCCTGGTCGAAGCCGTCAAACGCGGCCTCGGGGCGGCCCGGGCCGCCCACGTGACCGGCTTCCACGTCGACGGCCCGCGCGACGGCCCCGGCGGCCCCTTCCCCCTCGACGAAGTCGCCGACGCGCTGCTGGACGGCGGCGACGAGTTTGCCAGCATGGTCTACCGGCCCGACACGGGCGGCTCCATCCTCGCCCAGACTCACGCCGGGACGTCGCTCGCCGAGGTCGCCGCGGCGGCGGCCGTGTACGGCGTCGCCAGCCTGCCGCACAGCATCCCGGTCGAGACGGTCGGCGCCTGGTCGTCGGTCGACCGCACCGAGATCGAGAGCCTGCGCAGCCTGCGCAACATCCTCGACGAGTACGTGCAGCAAGGCCTGCGCGGCGGTCGGGTGAGCGGCCCGCTGCCGATCGCCGTGTTCGGCCCACCCGGCGCCGGCAAGACCTTCGCCGTGCGCCAGATGGCCACGGTGCTGCTGCCCGGCCGCATCACGCGGCTCGAGTACGACCTCTCGCAGTTCGAGTCCGACGGCGAGCTGCGGGCCGCGTTCCACGAGATCCGCGACGTGGCCCTTCAGGGCGGCTTGGCGCTCGTCTTCTGGGACGAGTTCGATACGCCGTTCGGCGGCCAGCCGCTGGGCTGGCTGCGGCACTTCCTCGCTCCCATGGCCGACGGCCGGTTTCGCGAGGGCGCCGGCTTTCACCCGCTCGGCACGGCCATCTTCGTCTTCGCCGGCGGCACGGCGGCCAGCTTCGACGCGTTCGTCGGCTTCGGCGACGAACGCGTCGAGCGGGCCGCCAAGAAACCCGACTTCATCAGCCGCCTGCGCGGCTACGTCGACGTCACCGGCCCCAACCGCCAGGATGAAAGCGACGTCGCCTGGCCGCTGCGGCGAGCCCTCATGCTGCGCTCGCTCGTAGCCACGCGCGCGCCGCAGATGATGCTCCCCGAGACACCCACCGGCGAACCCCACCTGCAGATCGACGAGGGCCTGCTGCGGGCCTTCCTGCTGGTCGGCGAGTACATCCACGGCGCGCGCTCGATGGAGGCCATCGTGCAGATGAGCTCGCTGGCCGGCAAGCCGCGCTTCGAACGTTCCAGCCTGCCGGCCAGGCAACAGCTCGGCGTGCACGTCGACGCCGACGCGTTCATGAGACTCGTGCGTGGCGGCGACGGCCGGGACGGGCGGACGCCGAGCTAGGCTGGATCCCCAGGCCGCCCCGAAGAGACCGCTTGCCTCCGCGAGGGCTCCGCATAAGTAAGGGCCATAACTGCCAACAATGGACGGGAGTTCGAGGCAGGGGGATATGGTAAGAGAAAGTGACATGCTCTTTTTCCGATCCCGGAGGGTCACATGGTCAAGAAGATGAACCCGGCCGACTATCTCAAGCCCAGAGATCCGGCGACACTCACGCGGCGCAGAGGCCGCACGGCATCGACGTTCTATCCCGATCTCGTCACGGCGTTCATAAATGCCGGCCAGCCGGCCATGGACGTCGACGTGACAAAGATCGGGCGCAAGCCGGAGACGGTGCGTTCGGCTCTGAGAAAAGCCATCAGGACCATGGGCGTGCACGACAAGGTGCGCGTCTCGATGCTCGGCGACGAAGTGATCCTGATCGAGCGCTAGCAGCGGGGCGGTCGCCGCTGATCACGGTGACCGCCGCCCGCGACCACGTCCCCGCCGGCCGGCCCACCCCCCGCCGATTCTCAGCTCTCGCACAGCGCTTCTTCATCGCCCCTTCACGTTCGCCGGACATCTACGGTGCAGTTCGCACATCAAGGCGAAGACCGCGGAGGCGTTGAGCAGCGCCGGCGCGGCGGGAGGTCGAACGGCAGTGAGAGAAGACTGGGACACGGGCGCGATCGAGGTCACCGAGGAGCTTGCCGTGCGGCCGGCGCGGACGCGTTCGCGCGGACGTACCCTGCTCAAGCCGAGCAAGATCTGGGCGAGCCTCTTTCGCACTCTGGCGTGGCTGGGAGCCATCGTCACCCTCGCGCTCGTGGCTCCCACGATCAACGCTCACGACCTGCTCGTCCAGGGAGGCCTGGCCACCGCCGTCGGCCGCGTGACCGGCATGCTCGGCACGTACCTGCTCCTGGTGACCGTCCTGCTCGTCGGCCGCATACCGGCCGTCGAGCGAGCCCTGGGTCAGGACACGCTCGTGGCCTGGCATCGCCGTCTCGGACCCTGGGTCATCGGTCTGCTCGGCGCCCACGCGCTGTTTATCACCCTGGGCTACGCGCAGGGTGTGAAGACCGGTCTGGCACACGAGCTCTCCGTGCTCGTCACGAGCTTCCCGGGCATGCTCGGCGCGGTCGTCGGCTTGAGCCTGATCGTGCTGGCGGGCGTCACCTCGTATCGCAACGTGCGCAAGCATCTGCGTCCCGAGACCTGGTGGACCGTCCATCTGTACACCTACCTCGGGGCGGCGATCGCCTTCTCGCACCAGCTCGCCACCGGGGCACCGTTTCTCGGCCATCCCCTGGCGCGCGCCTACTGGATCAGCCTGTGGCTGCTGACCGCCGGCGTCGTTGTCTCCTACCGGATCGGGCTGCCGCTCCTGCGCAGCCTGGCGCATCGGCTCGAGGTCGTGCGCGTCGAACAGGAAGCTCCCGGGGTCGTGTCGGTCATCGTGCGCGGCCATCGCCTCGACCGGCTGCCGGTCGTGGGCGGGCAGTTCCTGACCTTCCGCTTTCTCACGCGCGGCATGTGGTGGCGCGGACATCCCTACTCGCTGTCCGCGCTGCCGGGCGGCAACCAGATGAGGATCACGGTCAAGGGCGCCGGCGGGCACAGCTCCGCGCTGGCCCAGCTCGCGCCGGGCACACCGGTGGCGATCGAAGGCCCCTACGGCGCCTTCACCCAGCACGCGCGTGAGACCGACAGGGTGCTGCTGGTCGGCGCCGGCGTCGGTGCGACACCGATCCGGGCGCTGCTCGAGGATCTGCCGCGGCACGTCGACGTGGTCGTCATCCTGCGCGCCTCGGCAACGAGCGAGCTCATCCTGCGCGACGAGATCCGCCTGCTCGTGGAGCAGCGTGGCGGCCAGCTGTACCAGGTCGTCGGATCGCGCGCGCAGGCGCCCCTCGACGCTCGCCGGCTGCAGCGACTGGTGCCCGACATCCGCAGCCGCGACCTGTATGTCTGCGGCCCGCGCGGGTTCATGACACAGCTCGCCGACCAGGCGCGCGCGCTCGGTGTGCGGGACGGCCGCATCCATCACGAAGACTTCGCGTTCTAGAGACGGAGGGATCACGATGAAACGTTCCAGTGTGGGTCCGGCGGCGGCCATCCTCGCCACCGCCGTGGGCCTCGGCGCCGTGCTCGGCTATCACCCCAGCGGCAGCAGCACCACTTCCAGCTTGCCGGCCAGCGTGAAGGTCGGCACCACGGCCGGCGTCGGCGCCGGAGCCAGCGCGGTCGGCACCGACCAGGCGCTGTCCGGAGGGCTCGGCGACATCCAGGTCCGGGTGAGCGCCAAGAACGGCAAGATCACGAGCGTCGGCCTCGCCAAGCTCAACGTGCACGGACCACAGTCCGCGCAGATCACCGGCAGCGTCATTCCGCAGCTCATCAAGGAGACGCTGAGCGCCAACGGCAGCAACATCCAGGCCGTTTCCGGCGCCACTTACACAAGCCAGGCCTACGCCAAGTCACTGCAGGCCGCGCTCGACAAGATCGCCGCCACGGGAGGCACCAATGCAGCACTCGGAACAAGTAATGGGAACAGTGGTGTCCTTGGCAATTCGGGAGGCGGCGGAGACGGCGGCAGCGCGGACAACTAGCGGGTCGGCGGCGAGCGGATCGGCGGCGAACGGATCGGCGGCGAGCGGATCGGTGGCGAGCGGATTGGCGGCAAGCGAAGCGCTGGCCGGCGCGGTCGAGCGCGCCCTGGCCGTCCTGCATCACGTCGACGACGTGTTCAGCACCTGGCGGCCGGACAGCCCCGTCAGCCGTCTGCGGCGCGGCGAGATAGAGCTCGACGCCGCGCCGCCCGAGGTGGCCTGGGTCCTGGGACTCTGCCGGCGAGCGCGCGCTGCCTCGGGCGGCTGGTTCGACCCCTGGGGCCTGCCCGGCGGTATCGATCCCGCCGGCCTCGTGAAAGGCTGGGCCGCCGAGCTCGCGCTGGCCGAACTGCGCGGCACGGCGGCGGCCGCCATGATAAACGCCGGCGGCGATATCGCCGTGTTCGGGGAGCCCGAGCCGGGCCAGCAGTGGCGCATCGGCATCCGCGACCCGCTTGCCGCCGACCGGCTGCTCACCGTCGTGACCCTCGGCGGGCACGATCGTGCCGTGGCGACGTCGGGCGCCTACGAGCGCGGACCACACGTGCTCGAGCCGGGTACGCACGAACCCGCCCAGGGACTGCTGGCCGCGACCGTCGTGGGTCCGGATCTGGCCTTCGCCGATGCCCTGGCGACGGGCCTTCTGGCCTCCGGCGGCAAGGCCCTGGCGCGCGTCGCCGGGCTGCGCGGCTACAGCGCGCTCGTCGTCGAACAGGACGGCTCGGTGCACGCGACCCTCGGGTTTCCGGCGGTAGTCGAAGCAGCGGCCTGACGTTCGCGGGTCGCCGGCGTGAAGGTGCCGGGCTCTTGGGCGCGATTGGGTCCGAAGCACGGGCGGCTGCGCGTCGCCGGCGGAGGCGGGACCGGGGGCTCGGGACGCGCTCCGCGAAATCAGAGTTGGGATCCGCGGCCAAGGCCGCGGATGGCGCTCACGCTGCGAAACGTCCCTCGACCCCCGGCCCCGCCTCCGCCGACTCCTGCCGGCCGCGGCACAACACGACAACACGGCCGCGCACGTCGCTCGCGACCCGGGGCGCTCCCCTGTCCCCAACCCTGACCTTCGCCCGACTCTCCCATCCGCCGCGCAGGCGCGACCCGAGCAAGCGCCACGTCGGCGCGGCAACGCGGGCGTCCGCTCCGGCCTGAGGCGACGCGCAGGTAGGCCGGTAGTCCAGCCGGCGCCGATGGTTGCCGATGGACCCTCCTATGAACGGCACCGACGAGAGCAGCCGGCACGCGCCGGCCAGGTCCGACCTCGACGACTGGACTGAGGCTCTGCGCGCCGCCGAGTCCAGACGCGGCATCCGCGGCGGGCGCGGCGTCCGCGGCGGGCGCGCCACCCGCGGCGCGGACGCCATCCCCGGCGGCGCCCTCGGCAGCCCGGCCGGCTTGTGGACCACTACGCTGCGCTGGTGTCTGGCGGCCGCCGTCGCCTGCGGCCTGGCGTGGCTCACCTTCACGCGAAACGGCTGGATCCCCCTGCTCTCGGGCGCCGACCTGGGAGTGCACGAGTTCGGTCATCTCGTGTTCTTCTGGTCGCCGCTGATCTGGGAGCAGTTCGCCGGCTCTTTCATGCAGGTCGCCCTGCCGCTCGCGGTGAGCGTCTACTTCTGGCGGCGCGGCGATCGGGCGGCCGCCACCGTCACGATCGCCTGGGCGGCAGAGTCGCTGAACAACGTCTCCGTCTACGTCCACGATGCCACGCGCATGGTCCTGCCACTGTTCAACGACGACGGCTCCGGATCGGGTCACGACTGGCACGACATCCTCGGCGAGCTGGGGCTGCTCGGCCACACCGACCAGATCACCGTCCTGGTGCGCGGCTCGTCGGTGGCGCTGTTTCTCGTCGCGCTGGCACTGGCCGTGCAGGGCCTTCTGCGCGCCCGGAGTGCCTAGTGTCTCGCCCGGGGCTACCAAGGGCGGCCGGAGCCACTCAGGGCGACCGGCGCTACGAAGAGCGCCCGGCGCGACCGCGGACGGCGAGAAGCGGCGCGCAGCCCGCGGCCGTCTCGCCTATGATGAGCCGGTACCTCGATCGAACCGGAGCCCGCCGTGGAACGCAAGGTGTGCCGTGCCCAGAACATCAGCCGCCGCTGCCTGGTCTGCGGAACAGAGAACGGCTCCGGTCTGCACGGCCGCTTCTACGAGCTCGCCGACGGCGAGCTGCTGGGTGTCTTTCGGCCGCGTGACGAGCATCAGAGCTACCCCGGCCGTCTGCACGGCGGCATCTCCACGGCCGTTCTGGACGAGACGATCGGCCGCGCGATCACCATCGCCCACCCCGACACCTGGGGCGTGACCGTGGAGATCACCGTGCGCTTTCGCAAGCCGGTGCCGCTCGACGCCGAGATCAGGTCGGTGGGCCGCATCACGAGGGACACGCCGCGCCTGTTCGAGGGCACGGGCGAGATCGTCCTTGCCGACGGCGTCGTCGCCGTCGAAGCCCGCGGCAAGTACATGAAGATGGCGCTCGATGCCATCACCGACGGCGATTTCGATGAGCGCGACTGGTTTGCCGACCCACGCGCGCTGCCCGGCAGCATCGAGCTGTAGGGGCCGCGCCGAGCGCGGCGGCACATATGTTGGTAGAGGCTCACTATGCGGTAGACTCATTTAGTCAGCACCTCCAGAGACTCCCGCAAGGACCGGCCCATGACGACGACCGCGGACCAACCCGACCCCGGCGTCGAGATCTTCGACGCGGCTCCCGAGACTATCGACCTCACTCAGCAGCTCACCGAGCTTCTGACCTGCGCCTCGTGGCGCCTGCGGCGAGCCGCGCGACGCGAGCTCGAGCCGCTGGGGCTCACCTTCGGCCAGGCGCGCGCCTTGCGCCTGCTGGCGCGCGCCGGCGCGCCCGTGCGCATCGGTGAACTCGCCGCCCGCCTCGAGGTCGTGCCCCGGTCGGCTACGACCATGGTCGACGCGCTCGAGATCGCCGGGCTCGCCGGCCGGCAAGCCGACCCCGACGACCGTCGCTCGGTGCTTGTCGGTCTGACCGCCGACGGCGAGGCCCTTCTCGAGCGCCTCGGCCGCGCTCGGCGAGCCGGCGCCGAAGAGCTCTTCGCCCGCCTCACCGCCCCGCAACGCGAACAGCTCTTCGGACTGCTCACGGTCTTGAACAGCCGCAGGTCCGGACCCGCGGACGGCGCCGCCGAACCCGTAAGCGGCGCGACAGGACCCGCGGACGGCTCCGCGATCGACTCCGCCGCCCCCGCGCGAGACCCGGAAGCACCGGCATGATGGGGCCCGGCGGCTTCACGGCGCTGCGTTCGCTGCGCCGCGACCAGGCCGTCCAGGACGAGAAGGTGCCCAAGGGCACCACGCGCCGCATCCTCGCCTGGGTGCGACCCTACAAGCGGCTGCTGATCGTCTTCCTCATCCTCGTCGTGATCGACGCCGCCGTCAGCGCGGCCAACCCGCTGATCTACCGCGAGATCATCAACAAGGGCATCGGCGGCAAGGACTCCGGTCTCATCGTGGCGCTCGCCTTTCTGGTCGCCGGTCTTGCTCTCGCCGACGCCGGCCTGACTCTGGTAGAGCGCTTCATCAGCGCGCGCGTCGGCGAGTACCTCATCTGCGACATGCGCACCAGGGTCTTCGATCACGTGCAGCGCATGCCGCTGGCCTTCTTCATGCGCACGCAGACGGGCGCCCTGGTGAGCCGCCTGAACAACGACGTGACCGGCGCCCAGGAGGCCTTCACCGACGTGCTTTCAAGCGTGATCGGCAACCTCATCAGCGTCGCCATCGTGCTGGTCATCATGTTCTTCCTCTCGTGGCAGCTCACGCTCGTGGCGCTCGCCATGCTGCCGGCGTTCCTGCTGCCGGCGCGCTGGCTCGGCCGCCGCCTGCAGTCGATCACGCGCGAGCGCTACGAGCTCACCGCCGAGATGAACAACGGCATGGTCGAGCGCTTCAACGTCGCCGGCGCCCTGCTCGTCAAGCTGTTCGGTCGCCCCGGCGCCGAGAGCGCCGCCTTCGGCAAGAAGGCGGCGCGCGTGCGCGACATCGACATCGTGCAGGCGATCTACGCGCGTTTCTTCTTTGTCGCCCTGCTGCTCACCGCGGCGCTGGCGACGGCGCTGGTCTACGGCTGGGGCGGCGTGATGGCGGTCAACCACACGCTCAGCGTCGGCACCGTCGTGGCCCTGGTGGCCTACCTGAACCGACTCTACGGCCCGCTCACGGCGCTCTCCAACATCAACGTCGACATCATGACGGCGCTGGTATCGTTCGACCGGGTCTTCGAGGTGCTCGACCTCGAGCCGATGGTCACCGAACGGCCCGATGCCACCGCCGTGCCGCGCGGCCCGGCGCGCATCGAGTTCGACCACGTGCGCTTCTCGTATCCGACCAGCAGCGAGGTCTCACTGGCCTCGCTCGAGTCGGTGGCCGTGCTGAACGACACGCCCAGCCAGGAGGTGCTGCGCGACGTGAGCTTCAGCGCCGAGCCCGGGCAGCTCGTGGCCCTGGTGGGCCCGTCGGGCGCCGGCAAGACCACGATCAGCCAGCTCGTGCCGCGCCTTTACGACGTGCGCTCCGGGGCGGTGCGCGTCGACGGTGTCGACGTGCGCGAGGCGAGCTTCGAGTCGCTGCGCCAGACGATCGGCATGGTCACCCAGGACGTGCACCTCTTCCACGACTCGATCCGCGCCAACCTGCTCTACGCCAAGCCCGAGGCGGGCGACGGCGAGCTCATCGAGGCCCTGCGCGGAGCCCAGATCCTGCCGCTCATCGAGGCGCTGCCCGACGGGCTCGACACCGTCGTGGGCGATCGCGGCTACCGCTTGTCGGGCGGAGAGAAGCAGCGCCTCGCCATCGCCCGGCTGCTGCTCAAGGCGCCCGACATCGTGGTCTTGGACGAAGCGACCGCCCACCTCGATTCGGAGTCCGAGGTGGCCGTGCAGCGAGCCCTCAAAGCGGCCCTCACGGGGCGCACCTCACTGGTCATCGCCCACCGTCTCTCGACCGTGCGCGACGCCGACCAGATCCTCGTGCTGAGCGAGGGCCGTATCGTCGAGCGTGGCCGCCACGACGAGCTGATCGCCGCCGGCGGCCTCTACGCCGAGCTGCACGCCACGCAGTTTCGCGGCCAGGACGCTCCCACGACCGAGCTCGACGAGGGGGCAGCCTAGATCTGCCAGCGTTCGCCGGTCAGCACGGGCACCTCGTCGCCGGCAGCCGTCAGGCCCGAGACCGCGACCTCGGGTCCGCCGATCATGACGTCCTGGTGAACGTCGGACTCGTTCACGCCGCGCTCCTCGAGAGCGGCCGCGTCGTCGGGCAGACCGTCGCGAAACGAGTCGTGGATGGCAGCGCCCCAGGCGATGTGGCAGGCGGCGTTTTCGTCGAGCAGGGTCTCCTTGAAGACGATGCCCAGCCGACCGACTCGTGACGAGGCGTCGACCAGCGCCACCTCGCCGAGGCGGCTCGCCCCGCGGTCCTCGGCGATGCTCGAGCGCACGGCGTCGACGTTGGCGGAGGCCGCGACCTCGACGATACGTCCCCCGGCGAAGCGCAGCACGAGATCGGTGACGAGCGCCCCGCCGACCGTGACCGGGCGGGTCACGACGGCGGTGCCGCTCACACCCCTGAAGTCGGGAGAGACGTAGATCTCCTCGCTGGGCAGGTTGCAGAGAAAGCCGCGGCCCCAGCTCGTGGTCATCCAGGCCGGCTGCCAGCGCGTGTCGGCGTGCAGCGGAACGAAAAGGTCGGTGCCCCCGCCGCGAAAGCGCAGGCCCGCGAAGCCGCTCTCGTCCAGCCGTGCCGCCCGTGCCACGAGCTCGTCGCGGCGAGCCGTCCAGGCGGCGATCGGGTCGGCTTCGTCTAACCGCACGGCAAACCACAGGTCGCGCCACAGCCGTTCGACGTCGGGCTCCCCGTAGATGCGTCGCGCCCAGGCCGGCGTGGGACACGCGCACAGGCTCCAGTTGATACGCGCCTTGATCGTGCGGTAGGAGGGCTGCGCGACGGCCGTCTGCAGCGCCGAGGCGCGGGCCGGCGGAGCGCCGGCGAAGGGATCGTCAAGCGGATCGCCGAGCGTGCGGATGCGCGCCCAGCGTTCGTCGATCACGGTCTGATACATGGCCTCGAACCAGCCGGGCACCGCGACGGCGAGGGCGTCGGTGGGAGCGCCGCTCGCCTGGGCGGCCAGCACCCGGTCGTCGAAGTAGAAGGTCTCGGCGAGGCTGGCCCCGTTGGCGTAGGCCCGCTCGGCGAGAGCGGCGATCAGGTAGGCGTGCTCGACGTCACCCGTGATCAGGACCTTCTGGCCCTCTTCGATGTTCACCCCACAGCGCAGGATGAGGTCGGCGTAGCGGCGCAGGTCGGCTTCGTCGATACCGTGTGCGCGAGACGAGCCCTCTCCCTGAGTCATAGCAACTCCGCTTGCCGTGCCGGCCCCAAGCCGGCGGTGTCTGCCGCGTCCGTCCGTCGGTCCGTCCGCTCGTGCTTCCGACGGGGTCACGATATCACTCCGTCACGCCACCGCCGATGTCGCCCGCCGCCGATCGTCGCCGCCCGGCCTAAAGGCCCTTCACCAGGGGCCGATACACCACATGATGGAGTGGCGCGCGAACAGACGGCTGGTGAGGGCGGCGGTGGCGGCCGCCTTGGCGACCGCCACCGCCGCCCTCCCGTTCACCGCGCTCCTGTCCGCGGCGCTCGTCTGCCCCAGCCGCGCCCTGGCCGCACCGACCGTGATCGTCGCCGTGCGTACGCCGACCACGCTCAAGGGCCTCGAGGCGGCGGCCCTCGGGCAGCGCCGGCAGATGGCCCACCTCGAGCTCCAGATGCGGGCCATCCGGGCGCGCTACGACGACGCGGTCGCCGCGCTCAACGCCGTCGATCTCTCACTCTCGCAGACACGCCTTCAGCTCTCTCAGTCGCAGACGGCGCTCGACCATCAGAGTGCCGTCGTGGGCGCCAGACTGGCGGCCATGTACAAGATGGGCTCGTACTCGCTCGTCGACGTGCTGGCGGCGTCGGCGACCTTCACTCAGCTGCAGACCCAGGTCACCTTCTTCCGGCGGCTGGCCCAGCAGGACCAGCGCGACAACAGCGGTCTCGCCCGTTTGAACTCGCGGATCGCCCGGCTGGCGAACGCCCTGACGACCCAGCGCGCGGACTCGCAGGCCGCTCAGACGCGCGTCGACGAGCAGCAGCTTTCGATGTCCGACAAGATCGCTCAGCGGCGCGCCATCCTCGACGACCTCACCGCCAAGATCCAGAAGGTCCTCGATCAGCAGAAGCCCGCCAAGGGCGGCGGCGGGCTCGTCTCGCCGGTGCGGTTGTCCGGTCACTACACGCCGCTCACCTGGGCCAAGGCGCTGCTCCAGCAGATCCACATGCCGCTCACCTCGCAGAACGTCGCGGCGATCACGGCCTGGGAGCTCGCGGAGGGCGGCCACTGGCATAACTCGGCCCACTACAACCCGCTCAACACGACCATGCCGGAGCCGGGCGCCACGTCGATGAACTCGGTCGGCGTGAAGGCTTACCGGAGCTGGACCCAAGGCTTTCTGGCCACCATCTCCACCCTGCACAACGGCTACTACGGGGGCATTCTCGCGGCCCTGCGGGCGGGCGACAACGCCATCGCCGTGGCCGACGCGGTAGCCGCGTCGCCCTGGGGGACCGGGAACTTCAGCGGCCTGCTGTAGCTTTGGCGCCCGCCGGGGAGTGATCGGAGTCCCGTGGCTGCGCAAGAGCACGCAAGCGCAGGAGAAGTGAGCGGAGACCGGTGCGGTCACTGGGCGGCGCGCCTGCTGCAGGCAGCTTGCGCACGGCCGAGCGTTTCTTTGGAGGAGTGACCTCCCCACAGCGGTTTACGACCCTGAAGCCTTCGTCCCGCACACGTCCGGGCTCCGCTCTGTTTTCATGGTACCCGACAGACGCTCTGTTAGAGCACCGTTTGTCGTTGCGCGGGCGCGGGAGCAGTGAGGATGTCCACGGTCGACCCGGGCCGTCGTCGGCGCCACAGTCGACCCGGGCCGTCGTAGCGTCACGGCCAGCCCGGGCCTTCGCCAGCGTCCGGCGGCGGCGGCGCGGCGGCGGCGGGGCCGCCGCCGAGGCCGCCACCGGGGCCTTGGACCGGTCTCCCAGTCTGTCACGTGCCCGCTCCCTGAGCTTCGTGCGCACCGGACAGCGCGTTCACACGGAGCGCTGGTAGGAGCGAAACGCCCGCGTGGCGAGGAACGTGCAGACGACGGCGAAGACGGCCAGATAGAGCGTGTGCGTGAGCACCGTGTGCGCCGTGGCGTTGCTGGAGAGCGCGGTGCGACCCGCCTCGATCGCCCAGTTGGCCGGGTTGTAGCGGGCGATGTCCTGGATCCACCGCGGCGCCAGGTTCTGCTGCAGAAAGGCCGACGACAGGAAGATCAGCGGCAGCAGGATCATGTTGATCGCGGCGATCACTGACTCCTCCTTGCGCAGCAGCAGGGCGACGCCGTTCGACAGCGAGGCGACGCCGATCGACAGCAGGGTCGAAACGGCGATCAGCACGAGCGCGCCGGCCACGCCGCCGCCGAACCGTCCGCCCACGAGCAGCGCCAGGCCCACGATGATGAGCGTCTGGATGAGGNNGATCAGGCCCATGCCGCTCCAGCCCCCGGCGAACATGGCGCTCATCACGACGATGCCGGGCGTGAGAAACGAGACGTAGGAGTCGGTGCTGAACCCGGGGATCTCGACGACCTTCTTGAACAGGGCGCCGAAGAGCAGCAGGTAGATGATCGGCTGGAACAGTGAGAGCGCCACGAACCAGGGCTGGCGCAGGAAGTTGCGCACCTGGCGGATGGTCAGATGGTAGGTGTGCCGCAGGACTGTCATCGAGTCACCTCCGTGGCGGTGTCGGCCTCTTCGAACCGCCGGCCCGTGTACTTGAGATAGACGTCGTCGAGCGAGGGGCGCGCGACCGTGACCGAGACCACCGGCACGCCGCGCGCCTCGAGCGCCTGCAGCATGACCGGCACCGCGCGGGCGCCGTTGTCGACCCTCGCGTGCAGCAGGCGACCGCGCTCGATCACGACGTCGCGCACGGCGCCCAGGTCGGCCAGCGCCGCCGCGACACGACCGTTGGTCTCGACCGCGTCGAGCTCGATGTGCACGGAGTCGCCGCGCAGCTCGCTCTTTAGCTCCTCGGGGCTGCCCTGCGCCACGATCCTGCCCTGGTCGACGATCGCCACTTGCCCCGCCAGCCTGTCGGCCTCTTCGAGATAGTGCGTGGTCAGCAGGATGGTGAGCCCCTCCTCGCTTGCGAGCCGCTCGATCTCGGTCCACATGTCGGCCCGTGCCTCGGGGTCGAGACCGGTCGTCGGCTCGTCGAGAAACAGGACTCGCGGACTGTGGACCAGGCCGATCGCGACGTCGAGCTTGCGCTGCATGCCGCCCGAGTAGGTGCGCGTGATGCGGCGTGATGCGTCGACCAGGCCGAAGCGCTCGAGCATGGTGTCGACGCGCTTGTCCAGCGCGCGGCCGCCCATGCCGTACAGGCGGCCCTGGAGCAGCAGGTTCTCGCGCCCCGTCGCCTGCACGTCGACGCCCGACTTCTGGGCCACGCAGCCGATCGCCCGGCGCACGTCGTCGGGCCGGCGCAGCACGTCGATGCCGGCCACCCGGGCGGCGCCGCTGTCGGGCCGCGAGAGCGTCGACAGGATCTTCACCGTGGTCGACTTGCCGGCGCCGTTGGGCCCGACCAGGCCGAACACACTGCCCGCCGCGACGCCGAAGCTCACGCCGTCGAGCGCCTTCACCCCCTTGGCGTAGGTCTTCACGAGGTCCGTCGCCTCGATCGCCATCTCAGTCATGTGACTACCACCTTGCCGAAGTCCCGGGCCGCGACCTCGGTCGGGCCGCGCCAGGGAGCGTTTTTGGAACGTCGGCAGTTTACTTCCAAGATATTTCGAGTGTCAAACTATTTGTTTGTGGTATATTACTTGCCAAGGAAACAATCGTCGGCAGGCGAACAAGCTCGCAGGCGAGACGAGATCACGAGGGCCGCACGCACGGCAGTTACCTCCCGGCAGCGAGGCGAAACATGGCAGACGACCGCGACAGACTGATCGATGACGTCGGCACGGAGCTCGGTGAGCTGCGCCGTACCGCCGACCGTCTCGACGAGGCGGTGGCCGCCCAGCACGGCCTGAACCGCACCGACCTGCGCTGCATCGGCATCCTCTACCGCCGCGGTCGGGTGACCGCCGGAGAGCTCGCCGAGGAGAGCGGGCTCACCCCCGGGGCGATCACCACGGTGCTCGACCGCATGGAGCGCGACGGCTACGCCAACCGCGTGGCCGACCCCAGCGACCGGCGTCGCGTGATGGTCACCTCGACCGCGGCCACCCGCGAGCTGGGGGCCCGCGTGTACGGCGAGGTCGAGCTCGCCGGTCGGGCGCGGCTCGAGCAGGTCGACCCCGCTGCCGTGACCGTCATTCGCGACTACCTGCGCGGCATCCGCGAGTTCTACGACGAGCTGCTGCGCGGCATCGCATCTCCCCCGCCCGGCCCGGACGCAAGCATCGCCACGGCCCAGGGCGGGCGGTCCACCGCCCCGCTCGAGGGCGTGTCGCTCGGCCGGCTCGAGTTCATCAAAGGCGCCGCCAAGGCGAAGATCGGCGTCGATGCTTCGCTGAGCGGTCTCTATCGCGCCGACTTCAAGGGCAGCGTCCCGGACATCAACATCGACGGCGGCACCGTGACCATCGGCCACCGGCGGCACCTGCTGCCGTTCGACTGGCGCGTCGCCAAGTCGACGATCGCGTTGAACCCCGCGGTGCCCTGGGAGA
>PMKK01000227.1:12870-20257 GCA_003157715.1 Actinomycetota bacterium | reverse complement strand
ATCCGTCGGTCACAAGCTCCTCACGGTCACGTTACCACACTCCCCTGCCGAGTCCTGCCTGGCTCACGGCAGCGCCGGCTGAGCCAAAGCTGCCTTGATGACCTGGGCGGCGAGCGGCGCCGCCACATCGCCGCCCGTGAACAACGTGTTCTCGATGGTGACCGCCACGGCCACCTTGGGATTGTCGGCCGGAGCAAAGGCGATGAACCAGGCGACGTTGCTCGAGCCGCGCTGCGCCGTGCCGGTCTTGCCGGCCACCTGGATACCCGAAAGCGCCGCCGCCGTGCCCGTCCCGGCATTGACGACCTGCTGCATCATGACGTTCAGCGTCTGCGCCGTGGCGGGGCTCGTGGCAGTCGTCCAGAGGCTCGGCGACGCCTGCTTCAAGACGGCCCCGTGGCTGCTCGTGACGCGCTGCACGAGGTAGGGCTTCATGACCTGGCCGCCGTCGGCGATCCCGGCGGCGACCAGCGCCATCTGCAAGGGGGTGGCCAGCACGTTCTCCTGCCCGATCGCCGCCGCGGCCACGGCGAGCGGGTCCATCGAGGCGGTGGCCGACAGCGGCCTGGCGCCCTGGTAGCGGCCGCTCGGATAGACCATCCCCAGAGGCAGCTCGAGCGGCGGCCTCTGGTAAAAGCCGTACTTGCGCATCTGATCGACGAGGGCCGCCCGGCCGACGAGCGTCCCCACCTTGGCGAAGGTGGTGTTGATCGAGTCGGTCAGCGCCTTGGTGAAGTCGTGGGCGCCGAAGACCTCGCCGTGGTAGTTGGTCACCTTGCCGCCGTAGATGTGATAGACGCCGGTGTCGTCGAACTGGGTCGTCGGGGTGACTTTGCCGAGGCTGAGGGCGGCGGTGGCGGTCACCACCTTGAACGACGACCCGGGCGGGTAGAGACCCTGGGTCGCGCGCGACAGCAGCGGCGCGTCGGCGTTCTTGATGAGCTTCGGAAAGCTCACGTCGATGCGCGCCGGGTCGTAGCTCGGCGTCGAGGCGGCGGCGATGATCGCGCCGGTGGTCGGGTCGAGCGCGACGATGGCGCCGATCTGGGTCCCCAGAGCGCTCTGGGCCACCTTCTGCACGGCCGGCACGATGGTCAGCCTGACGTTCGCCCCGGGAGTGTGACGGCCGAGCAGCCGGTCGATGACACCCTGCGTGCCCGAGTCGGCGCCGCTCAAGTAGCCGTTCAGCGAGGCTTCGATGCCGGACTGGCCGTAGCGCGCGCTGTCGTACCCCACGATCTGCGGCGCGACCGGCCCCTGGGGATAGGTGCGATAGTAGAATCCCGAGCGCTTCGCGTCGCCGGCGATGGTCGAGCCGTCGAAGCCCTGAATGAGCCCTCGCTTGACGCGCAGCTGCTGCGCTATGACGCGATGGTTCTCGGGCGCGCGGCGCAGGCTTCCGGCGTGGATCACCTGGATCCAGACGACGTTGGCCATGAGTGCGACCATGAGGACCACCCCGACGACAAAGACACGACTGATGGCGCGATTCACCGCCCCCCCCCTACGCCAGCTCCGCCAGGCGGAGCCGTTCGGTGACGCTGCCCGCCTCGACCACCATGCTACGATGCGAGACCATGAGCAGCAGCGCCACGAGCACCAGGTTGGCGGTCAGCGAGCTGCCGCCGTAACTCACGAACGGCAGCGTGATACCGGTCAGCGGGATGAGGCGGGTGACGCCGCCGATGATGATGAAGCTCTGCAGGCCGAACACGGTCGAGAGCCCCGCCGCCAGCAGCTTGGAGAAGCCGTCAGAGGCGTGCAGGGCGATGTGAAAGCCGCGCCAGGCAAACAGCAGGTAGAGCACGATCAGGCCGATGGCGCCGGTGAGGCCGAGCTCGTTGGCCACGGCGCTGAAGATGAAGTCGGTCTGCAGATCGGGAACGGTCGGGACGTGGTTTGCGTAGAGCAGGTAGCCACGCCCGAAGCCGGCCCCGATCAGGCCGCCGTCGGCCATGGCGAACAGCGATTGCAGGAGCTGGTAGCCGCTCGTCGTGGCCGTCTTCCAGGGATCGAGCCAGATGGCGAATCGCTCGTGGACGTGGGCGACGAGCTGGGCGCCGCCGGCGCCGGCCACGAACAGGGCGGCGCCCGTGACCACGTAGGCGCCCCGCGCGGTCGCCATGTAGGTCATGGCGATGAACGTCGTGAGAAACAGCAGCGACATGCCGAAGTCCTTCATGACGACGAGCATGAGCAGCGACAGCAGCCACATCACAAGCAGCGGACCGAAGTACTTGAGGGGCGGCACGTGCAGGCCGAGCAGCCGTGACGTGGGCACCGAGAGCATCTCCTTGTTCTGGTCCAGGTAGCCGGCCAGAAAGACGACGACGGCAAGCTTGGCGAATTCCGACGGCTGGATCGAAAACCCGGCCACGCGGATCCACAGCCGGGCGCCGTTGACGTTGGTGCCGACGATGAAGGTGATCGCCAGCAGGGCCAGGCCGACCGCTCCTATGAGGTAGCGGTAGGTCTCGAGCCGGCGGTCGTCGCGCACGACCAGCACCGTCGCCACGAAGAGCGCCACGCCGATCGCCAGCCATTCGCCCTGCTTGAGAGCGAGCGCCGGCGCGATGCGGTAGATCTCGGTGAGTCCGATCGAGCTGAGCAGGGCCGCGAGCGGCACCAGAAAGGGGTCGGCCTGCGGCAGATAGCGGCGCTCGGCCAGATGGATGACCAGAAACAGGACCGCGAAGATCAGACCCGTGACGATCGAGTCGCGTCTGATCTCGTGAAATCGAGCCGCGTAGACCGACACATAGGCGACGGTCGCCGCCACGCCGACCAGCGCCAGCAGCCAGAGCTCGCGGTTGCGCCGGCTCACGGCAGGCCTTGTGCCTGGCGAGCCAGAGCGAGCGCCGCCGGCTTGCGATGCAGGTCGTGGCGCTCGACACGCACGCGCACGCTGGCCGAGACATTCGTGAGAGGTGTCGTAGTCTGCAGGTAGAGGCTGTAGAGACGCAGCCCACCGAGCTGCCACGGCGGGCCGTGGTAGACGCTCACCATGCCGTCGTGGTCACCGACGAAGTAGACCGTGTTGCCGGCCGCGCCGGCCGCCACACAGGTCAGCAGGAGCACGATCACGACGGCGACGAGCCACCACCGGCGCCGGCGGTGCCGCGGCGCCGCGGCCGTGACGGCCGGCAGGACGGTCCCCGGCGCTCCGGGCTTCGCCGGCCCGGCGGAGAGCCGTCCGGCCTCGCCGGCAGCGCCGGTCTCGCCGGCCTCGCGGGGCTCGCCGGTCGCGTAGGCTTCGCCGGCGTCGCGAGCCTCGCCGGTGGTATCGGTCTCGCGGGCCTCGTGGACGTCGCCGGCCTCACGGGCGCCGTGAGCCTCGCCGGCCTCGCGGGCTTCGCGGGCGCCGGCGACCGGCAGCGGCCCGGTCGCGGCTTCGCCGGGCGCGGACGGTACGCTCGTCGCGTCTTCAGCGATCGCGGGTAGCACGACGGTCGCGGCTTCGTCGGGCGCCGGCAGCACGACGGTGGCGGCTTCGGCGCCGGCCGCCTTGGACGCACCGGCGACGGCTTCGTCGAAGCGCAGCACGACGACCGTGATGTTATCGTGGCCGCCTTGGCTTTTGGCCTCGCGCACGAGCTGGCGGGCGATCCGGACGGGGTCGTCGACCGCCTCCAGGACGGCGGCGATGGTGGTCTCGGGGACCATCGAGTAGAGGCCGTCGCTGCACAGCAGGACGGTGTCGCCGGCACGCAGCTCGAGCGCGCCCCGGTCGACCTCGACGTGCGGCTCGGTGCCCAGAGCGCGGCTCAGGATGCTGCGCTGCGGGTGGCTCAGGGCCGCCTCGCGAGTGAGATGTCCCTCGCGCAGCATCTCGCCGACCAGCGAATGATCGTCGGTCACCTGTTCGAGCGCCGCGTCGCGCCACAGGTAGAGGCGGCTGTCGCCGACGTGGGCGAACTCGAGGCGGTCGTCGCCCAGCACGAGGGCGGTCAGCGTGGTGCCCATGCCCGCGTGGGCCCTGTCGGCCCGCGACAGCTCGTAGACGCGTTCGTTGGCGGCCTGCGCGGCGGCGTGCAACACCGCGTCGGCGGCCAGGGCCTCGACGAGCGTCTCGAGAGCCAGGTGCGAGGCCACTTCGCCGGCCCGCGCTCCGCCCATGCCGTCGGCCACCGCGAACAGCGGCGGCTCGGCGATGAAGGCGTCTTCGTTGGTCGACCGGTGCAGGCCGATATCGGTCAGCGCCGCATGTCGGGCGACAAGGGTCACTCGACGATCACTCCTCGTAGCGAAAGATCGTCTCGCCGATGCGTACCTCGGTGTCGAGCAGGAGCTGTGCCTCGACCACCTCGTGTCCGTTTACGAAGGTGCCGTTGGTGCTGCCCAGGTCTTCGACGAAGTAGAGCTGGCCGCGCGGCACGACACGGGCGTGGGTCTGTGACACGAAGGGATCGTCGAGCACCAGGTCGCTCGTCGGTGAGCGGCCGATCATGATCCAGCCCTCGAGCCTGACCTCAGTGCCGGCCGCCAGCACCGGGCTGGCCTCGACCACCAGCCGGGGGTCGATGTGGGCCATGAGGTCGAGCGACTCGCCCGGCATGGTGCGGTCGACGTGGCGCTGCTCGCGGCGCTGGCGACGCTCGGCCGGCGTTGCTTCGGGCACGCTGGGGACCGCCGCCACGACGGGCGCGGACGGCGGCGGCGCCTTGCGTGGCACGGGCGCCGGACGTTCGACGGGACCGGAGACGTCACGCGCGGCGCGGCGCACGACGAACGCCACGAAAACGAACAGCAATACCAGAAAGACGATCTTGAGGACGAAGAGGATGACGTCTAGCACGGCCGCCTTTCGAAGCGCAGGGCCGTCGTGCCGAGCTGCACCTGATCGCCTTCGGCGAGCGCGGCGCGTTTCACCTCCTGCCCGTTCACCGTAAGCCCGTTGGTCGAGCCGAGGTCGACCAGGACGAAGCCGTCGCCCTCGCGACGCACCTCGGCGTGGCGGCGCGAGACGTTGGGGTCGTTGATCACGACATCGCACTGGCGGCTGCGGCCGAGCACCGTCGCCGGCGCCTCGAGCCGGTAGACGCGCTCGCCCCGCACGAGCACGCCGCACAGGCGGACGGGCGCCCCGGACGGCGCCCCGGCGGCCGGCGGCTGAAAGACGATCGTCTGCGAGAGCCCCATCGGTGGCTTGGCGACGAGGCCCGTGGGCGGAGGCACGAGAGCGGCGGCCGGCTCTTCAGGGGCCGCCTGAGCGCCCATGTGCGTGGCGATGCCGAACTCGCCGAGGGCAAGATCGGGGTCTGACTGCAGCGTGATCTTGGGGGTGGCGACCAGCGTCCAGCTCTCGCGGTTGGCGTAGGCCACGAGGTAGCTCGCCAGATCTTCGACGAGCGGGCCCTCGAAGGAGCTCAACTGCTCATAGTCGCCCGACGAAAGGTAGACCTCGTACTCGCTGGGCACGTAGATGCGCGACACGCTGACCGTCTTGTGGTCGCTCATCTCCTTGGCCAGCTTGTGAGCCAGCTCGACGGGCTGCACGCTGGATTTGAAGGCGCGGCCGAAGATCCCCTCGACCATCTTCTCCATGTGCTTTTCGATCGACTTGAGTACGTTCAACGACGGCTCCTTGCGCGACCGCGCCGGGCGCTCCCCGCGCGACGCAACAGATTACCACACGTTCGTGCCCCGCGGACGCTCGCCGCCTGCCCCCGGCGAGCCTGCGGGCAGGCACTCCGGCCGGCAGCGCCGAGGCGTTGTTCGAAGCGCTTCAGGCCTTGTCCCAGATGGGATCGCCGGAGGGCACCTGAGCGGGACGCCGGGCCGGTGAGACGAGCGCCAGCACGGCACCGCTTCCGACCGCCGCCACGATGACGTTCGCCAGCAGCTCGCGCGAGCCGGCCGGCGGCCGCCAGGCCGCGACCGGCAGCACGCGCCCGGCGACGTAGACGGCCGAGAACGCCAGAGACCACACCCACAGGCGTGCCTCGAGGCGCCCGAAGCGCAGCGCCACGGCCAGCGCCAGCGCCAGCCCGGCGCACAGCGCGGCTTGCACGAGGCAGGGCCAGGCCACGATCGCGCGCCCTGCGGCGACGAGCGCCGAGACGGGGTTGCCGGCCGCGGTCAGACGTCCGGCCAGGCCGCCGGGCGCCTGCAGACCGGCGAACGCCGTGCGTGCCGGCGCGGCCAGCGCCAGCACGAGGTAGGTCACGATCGCGGTCCAGGCGGCCAGCAGCGTCCCGGCGAGCGGCGTCAGAAGCAGCGCGAGCGCCGGCCACACGCACATGAGCGGCCGGCGCCGAAAGACGATGAAGACGGCCACCGCGACCGGCAGGTAGGCAAGCCCCACCGACAGCGAGACGTTGAACAGCGGGAACGCGGCGAGACCCAGCGAGAACGCCAGCCCGAGGCGAGGCGCGACCAGCCAGACGAGCGCGGCGGCGAGAGCCACCGGCAGCGTCCAGGCAGGCGGGTAGGCCGGCAGGCGA
Organism: Actinomycetota bacterium; assembly: GCA_003157715.1. Next base: position 13,814 of record PMKK01000227.1, on the reverse strand, counting down.
GCGAGCAGGACCGCAAGGCAGGCCGCCACGAGGGCCGCGCCGAGGCAACGTTGCGCGACGACATCGAGGCGCCGCAGAGGAGCAAGCAGGCGCCCCGGCCGCAGTCGCCGGCCACCGTCGAGCTGCCCGGAGACGGAGCGCAAAGCAGCGGCCGCTTCGGCCGCCGAGGGCCGCTCGCCGGCCCGCAGGCTGCAGGCGGCGGCCAGCACGTCGGAAAGCTCGCGCGGCAGATCGGGCCGTACCTGTTCGAGCGGCGCGATGCGCCCGGCGAGGATGTTGCCGACCGTCTCGCCGGCGGTGGCTCCGCGCACAGGGTTCTCGCCGCTCAGCAGTTCGTACAGAAGCAGACCGGCGGAGTAGACGTCGGTCGGCGGACCGACTCGACGCCCGGCCGCCTGCTCCGGCGACATGTAGGCGACCGTGCCGAGCAGCTCGCCCTCGGCGGTCAGGGTATCGGCATCGGCCAGCCGGGCGATGCCGAAGTCCATGACCTTGACGACCCCCTGGTGATCGACCATCACGTTCTGCGGCTTGACGTCGCGGTGGACCACGCCCCGGGCGTGCGCGTAGGCGAGAGCCTCGCAGATCTGCGCCACGGCCAGCACGGCCTCGTCGTCGCGCAGCTCGCCGGCGAGCTCCGCGAGCGACTCGCCGCGCACCAGGTCCCAGACAAGAAAGCTGCGCCGGCCATCGGAGAAGAAGTCGAGCAGGGCGACGATGCCGGGGTGATCGAGCGCCCGGGCGGCTTCGACCTCGCGCACCACCCGGCCGGCGACGGCGGCGCGCTCGTCGACGACCTTCAAGGCCACGTCGCATCCCGACTCGAGATCGAGGGCCTCGTAGACGTCGGCCGAGCCGCCGGAGCCGATCTTGCCGACGATCTCATAGCGCTCGCGCCAGTCGGTCAGGACGGGCGTGCGGTCATACGATGAAGCGGGCACTTG
>PMKK01000227.1:0-12838 GCA_003157715.1 Actinomycetota bacterium | reverse complement strand
GTTCTTCGACGATGACGCAGAGACTACCCAGGTCAAGGCTCCGACTCCACGCCCCCGCCGCAAGCGCAGCCGCTCGCGGCTTCGCATACAACGGCTGGTCATCGCGCTCGTCGCCCTGTTCATCCTGGTCTTCGTGCTGGCGCTCGTCGTGCGCTCCTGCCAGCAGAACGCCAAGGAGTCGACCTACCGCACGTACTTCACGCTGGTGCAGGGAGTCATCACCGATTCCAAGAAGCAGGTGGGCAAACCCATCGCGGCGCTTCTGGCCAACCCCACGAGGTACGGCAAGTCCGAGCTGCAGACCAGGCTCGCCCACATCGTCGCCGCCCAAGGCGAGATCACCAAGCGCACCGAGAGCATCCACCCGCCCGGCAAGCTCAAGAGCCTGCACGAGATCCTGGTCCAGGGGCAGGAAGTCCGCCTGAGCGGCGTCAAACAGGTGCAGGCGGGGCTGGTCGCCGCCCTGACCGGCAAACACCTGCGTGCCACGGCCCGCAAGCTGGCCGCCCTGTCGGGCTACTTCACCGGCCCCGACGTCTATTACAACGAGCTCTACTACACGCAGGCGCAGAAGATCGTGAGCGACGACGGCGTGAGTAACGTCGCCGTGCCCGCCCTGCCGGCGTACTTCGCGACCAGCAACGCCTTCTCGCCGAGCGCCCTCAGCGCGGCGCTCTCCAGCGTGTCGTCGTCGACCAAGCTCAACGGCGTGCGCGGCGTCGCCCTCGCCAGCGTCGCCATCAAGAGCAACGGCAAGACGGTGACGCTCACGTCCGGTTCAAACAGCATCAAGGCCACGGTCAACATGCTGGTGGTCGTCACGGTGCAGAACCAGGGCACGGTCAAGCTGACCAACGTGCCCGTCAAGGTCACCTGGTCCGGGCCGGGCAGCAGCTCCTCGACGCCGCTCACCGCCGCCATCCCATCGATCGCCGCGGGCGCTAAGCAGACCATCGACGTGTCCGGCACGAACATCCCTTCGACGGCGATCACCAAGTCGATGAAGCTCACCGTCCTGGTCGGGCCGGTAGCCGGCGAGAAGCACCTGAGCAACAACCACGCCACCTTCGTGGTCGTCCCGGGCCTCTAACCAGCGGTGCAAAGCCTGCGCGACATCGCCCCGTACCTGGCGCTCGGCGCCAGCGTCCTCGCTCTCGTGCTGCTCGTCCTCGTGGTGCGGCTGCTGCTCGGCCAGCGCCACCTGCGGCACGCCCAGCTGGCCGTTCTCGGAGGCCACGGCGAGCGCGACCTCGTGGCCCACGCCCAGGACCTCGGTGAACAGGTGCGCAACCTGCGCGACGCCGTGCAGGGCTTAGACGAGCTGCTGTCGGCCCACGGGACCGAGCTCGACAAGGCTCTCACTCGCCGCGCCATCGTGCGCTACGACGCCTTCCGCGACATCGGCGGCGAGCAGAGCGCCTCGATCGCCCTGCTCGACAACAACGCCTCGGGCCTGGTGATCAGCATGATCCACTCGCGTGACTACGCGCGTATCTACGTCAAGCAGCTGCGACAGTCAGTGCCCGATCGCGCGCTGAGCCCCGAAGAAGTCGACGTCGTCGCAGCCGCCCTCGCCGAACCGGCCGCCAGGCCGGCGGCCGGCGCGACCAGGCCCGCGGCCGGCGCGACCAGGCCGGCCACGGCCGCGACCAGACCGCCCGCGGCCCCGGTCCAACCGCCGGCCGGCGGCGCCGGGACTGAGTCGTACCACCCGGTGGAGCCGCCGACGGGGGAGCCATATCCGATGGAGCAGCCTCCGCGAGAACGGCGCCCGGGAGACCAGCGTCCAGTGCAGCCGCGTCCGGGAGACCAGCGTCCGGCACAGCCGCGTCCGCTGGAGCCCTTGGAGTGACCGCGATCGCCTCGCAGCCGATCGCCTTTCTGGGCCCCGAGGGGACCTTCAGCGAAGAGGCGCTGCTGGCCCACATGCCGGCCGGCGCCTACCACCCGTTCCCTTACCCGTCGATCCGTGAGGTGCTGAACGCCGTTCAGGCCGGCGACGCCCCGCTGGGCATCGTGCCCATCGAGAACTCGATCGAAGGCTCGGTGGTCGTCACCCTCGACAGCCTGGCCTTCGGACTCGACGACCTGCGCGTCGTGCGCGAGGTCACCTGGCAGGTCCATCAGCAGCTCATCGCCCGCCGTCCGGTCGACTTCGACCGGGTCACCAAGATCGTGAGCATCCCGCACGCCTACGGCCAGTGCCGCGAGTTTATCCGCGAGCACCTCGACGGCGTCGAGCACGAAGCCACCGACTCGACCGCCGAAGCGGTCCGTCGCGTGAGCCGCGTCGAGCGGCCCTGGGTGGCGATCGGCACGAGCCTGGCGGCCGAGATGTACGAGTGCGTGGTGGTCGCCGCCGACGTCGACGACGCTCCCGACAACCGCACGCGCTTCGTCTTCGTGAGCCGCGACGAGGCGCCTCAGGACACCGACGCGACCTACAAGACGAGCATCGTCTGCGGCATCTCGCAAGACCAGCCGGGCAGCCTGCTCATGATCCTCTCCGAGTTTGCCTTCCGCTACGTCAACTTGACGAAGATCGAATCGCGGCCCTCCAAGCAGGGGCTGGGCGACTACATCTTCTTCATCGACATGATCGGACGGCGCGACGACCCACCCATCGCCCAAGCGCTTTCGTGCCTCAGCTGCAAGCTCTCGTGGCTGAAGGTGCTGGGCTCCTACCCCACCTGAGCGGCGGGCGGCCGATGGCCGGCCTGAACCCCTTCCGGCGCCACATGCTGGTACTGCGCCTCGACGCGGGCGGCCTGCTCGAGGCCTTTCTGGTGGCGGCGGTGACGGCCCTGCTGGCGCTGCGGTTCGTGCTGGCCGTCACCGAATACCCCACGCTCGGCGGCACTCAGCTTCACATCGCCCACATGCTCTGGGGCGGCCTCGCCATGATGACCGCGATTGTCATGCTGCTGGTCTCTCTCAGCCGGCTCTCGGCGGAGCTCGCCGCGGTGCTGGGCGGCGCCGGGTTCGGCGTGTTCATCGACGAGCTCGGCAAGGTGATAAGCCGCGACAACGACTATTTCTACCGGCCCAGCGTCGCGATCATCTACGTCATCTTCATCGCCCTCGTGCTGGTCTTTCGACGTATCGCCCGCACCGCGCCGCGCTCGCCGGCGGTCAACCTCGCCCACGCGCTCGAGCTGACCAAAGAAGCCGTCATCCGCGACCTCGATGCCGAGGAGAAGCAGCACGCCCTCGCGCTGCTCGCGCGCTGCGACCAGAGCGACCCGCTGGTGGGCGCGCTGGCCGCTTCGCTGCGGCGCACCGAAACGGCCCCGCCGGCCTCGCCGCACTGGGTGGTGCGGGCGCGGCGTTTCCTCGACCGCTCGTACCGCCGGCTGGTCGCCCGTCCCTGGTTCGGCCGGCTCGTCGTCGCGGCCTTCGTGGTCGACTCGCTGGTGGCGCTGATCCAGGCGATGCGCAGCATCTCGGAGCTCGCCGAGGCGCCCGAGGTCAGCGCCCGTATCATCGCCACGAACGCCCACGAGTTCGCCCAGGCCGGCTCGCTGGCGGCTTCGCTTGCGGTCGGCGGTCTTGTCGTCGTCGGCATCGCCACCCTGCGGCGGTCTCGACTCGACGCCTATCGCTGGTTTCTGCGCGCCACGCTCGTCTCGATCTTCATCAGCCAGGTGTTCGCCTTTTACCTGCAGCAGCTCGAGGCGCTGGTGGGGCTCACCATCGGCGTACTGTTTTGGGTCACTCTGCGGTATACAATCCACGAGGAAGAGGACATGATCGCCCAGACCGGCGCCGACCGCGCCGGAGACCGCGGAGGGTGAACATGACGCGCGTCAAGGTCGAGATCCGCACCATGCGCAGCGGCGACGAGAGCATGCTCGTCTATCTGGCCGAGGAGACGCTGCAGCCCCTGGCCGCCGGCGCCGGCCACCCCGAACGCTACGATCCCGCCGCTTTGCTCGCCCTGCTCGCCGAAGCCTCGGTGTTCGTCGCCGAGGCCGGCGGAGAGATCGCCGGCTACGTCGCCGTCGAGCGCGCCCCGCAGGCCCTCGAGGTGCGCTGCCTGTGCGTCAATCCCGCTTTCGAGGCTCAGGCCGTCGCCCATCAGCTCATGGACTGGGTCGAAGGCGTGGCCTTCACCGAGCGGCGCAGCCGGCTGCGCGCCCTCGTGCCGGCCGCCGACGAGCGCTCGCAACGCCTCTACCGGGGCCACTCGTTCGTGGCGCTACCGGTGCCTGATCACCCCGAGACGATCACCCTCGAAAAGCGCCTGCAGGCCGAGTAGACCCCCGGGCGAAGGGGCGCCCCTGCCGGCGGCGTCCGCCGCTACGACAGGTAGATGAAGACGGCCTCCCCCACCCACGAGTGCCGGTAGGTCCAATCGGCCACCCACATGGGCTCGCGCACGCAGCCGTGGCTGGCCGGGTAGGGCGGCACCTCGGGGTAGCCATGCATGGCGAAGTTGCCGTAAAAGTCCATCGTGCGCCAGAGAATAGCCGACCCCAGCCAGGTGCTGGTGGAGGGCGCCTTGCGGAGGATGTGGAATCGTCCCACGGGTGTGTTGCCCGTGGCGCCGGTCGACACCGCGATGATGCCATAGGGCTTGCCGCCCTTGACGATCATGAGGATCTGCCGCGTCTTGTCGACCTCGATGTGGGTCTTGGGCGACGCGTGGCGGACCTTGATCAGGCGGGCGACGTCGAGCTTGCGCCAGTCGGCAGCGCCGAACACGTAGGTGCGCGGCAGGCCGTACGCCTTCTGGAAGGCGACGATCGAGTCGCCGGCGGCGGTCGTGATCTTCGACGAGACGCCCGGCACCCGGAACCTGAGCGCCACGAGCCGCGTCAGCAGGATGCGCGCATAGCGGCCCCGTGAGCCGACCGCCACGCGACGCCAGGGGGCGTTCAGGGTCGTCTTCACGAGCGGGGGCGCGACAAGACCGGTCACGGCAGCCGCCGCGACGCGCACTGGGAACTTGCCGATGCCCGGCGTGCGCAGCTTGAGCACGAGCTTGCCGGCCACGGCGTAGCCGGAAGCGGCGGCGACCGTCTTGCCGTGGTGAGAGACAGTCGCGGTGACGCGCCCGGCATAGGAGGCCGGCAGCACGGTGACCGCAAGCTTCGTCACGCCCCAGGGCAGCGTGGCACCGGCCTTGACCGTGACCTTGGGCGCGACCGCGAGCGTCAGCGGCGAACCTGCGGTGCCGTCGTCGAGGGTCGCCGAGACGGTCCCGCCGACCGTGGCCACGAAGGTCGCGGTGAAGGCGCCGCCGGCGTCGGTCACAGGGGCGGCCACGGTCGCGCCGTCGACGGCCACGGTCACCGTCTGGCCGTCGGTCGCCGGCGTGACCGTACCCTGGGCGGTGACCGTCTGGCCGTAGACCACCGTCGTCGGGGCGATAGACCACGCTATGGTCGTCGGCGTGGGATCGGCGCCGGCCGCGGACGGGGACTGCGCGGCAGCCGTGCCGGCAGCCGGAGAGCCGGCCGGCGAAGCCTGCGCGCCGGCGGCCCATGCGCTGCCGGCGGCAGACAGGCAGGCGATCAGTGTGAGAAGCGCGACGGCCATCGCCCAGCGCCGCGTGCTGCCGAATCTCGTGCTACCTGCGCGCATGGCTGACTCCCCTGTCCGAATCACCGTCATCGCGTGATTCTAGTGCGGCGGCCAGGGGAGGCGCCAGCGCCGCCCAGTGCCGCGCACTGCCGCCCCGGCGGACCGCCGGCATCGCCCGGCGAGTCGCCGGCGTCTCCAGCCGCCACCGCCCGGGCGGTGGCGTCGGCGCCCCATCCGTGCGCCTTGCGGCGGAGCCGGGGTACGATACGCCTCGACAGACGTCTCCGCGCGTTGACGGCTGCCCGTCCCCGACGACCGAGGTGAGACCATGCTCGATGTGAAGATGGTGCGCTCCAACCCCGACCAGGTCCGCGAATCGCTGCGGCGACGGGGCGCCCCCACGTCGCCGCTCGACGAGTTCCTTGCCGTCGAAGAAGAGCGCCGGCGGCTCACCACCGAGGTCGAGACGATGCGCGCCGAGCGCAAGCGGGCCAGCGACGCGATCGGCGCCCGCAAGAAGGCCGGCGAAGACGCCAGCGCCGAGATGGCCGCCACCCGCGAGCTCGGCGAGCGCATCAAGGCTCGCGAGGGCGAGCTCGGCGCCGCCGACACGACACTCCACGACCTGCTGCTGAGCATTCCCAACCTGGTGTTCGACGACGTGCCTGAGGGCGGCGAAGACGATTCGGTCGTGCTGCGCGAGGTCGGCGAGCGCACCACCTTCGACTTCGAGCCCAAGGACCACCTCGACCTGGGTGTCGCCCTCGACGTCATCGACATCGAGCGCGCCGTCAAGGTGAGCGGCTCGCGATTCGTCTACCTCAAGGGTGATCTGGTGCTGCTCGAGCTGGCCCTGGTGCGCTACGGACTCGACATGGTCATGGCCAAAGGCTTTCGTCCCGTCCTGCCCCCCGTGCTCGTGCGCGAAGAGGCCATGTACGGCACGGGGTTCTTTCCGACCGACGAGCAGTCGATCTACCGCACGACCGACGGCGAGTGTCTCGTCGGCACCAGCGAGGTGCCGCTCGCCGGCCTGCACATGGACGAGTTCCTCGACGCCGGTGCTCTGCCGCTGCGCTACGCCGGCTTTTCGAGCTGCTTTCGGCGCGAGGCCGGAGCCGCCGGCAAAGACACGCGCGGCATCCTGCGCGTGCACCAGTTCGACAAGCTCGAGATGTTCAGCTTCGCGCTGCCCGAACAGGCGACCGCCGAGCACGAACTGATCCGCTCGATCGAAGAAGATGTCCTGCAGGGCCTCGAGATCCCCTATAGGGTGGTCGCGATCGCTGCCGGCGACCTGGGGGCGCCGGCCGCCAAGAAGTACGACTGCGAAGCCTGGATGCCGGGCCAGCAGCGCTACCGCGAAGTCACGAGTTGTTCGAACTGCACCGACTACCAGGCACGGCGCCTGAACTGCCGCTACCGCACCGAGAAGGGCCCGCGCTTCGTGCACACCCTGAACGGCACGAGCATCGCCGTCGGCCGCACGATCATCGCCATCATGGAAAACCACCAGCGCGCCGACGGCACGATCGCCGTGCCCAAGGCGCTGCGCCGGTACATGGGCAAGGACTCGATCGAAGGCTGAAGACCGGCGAGGCCGGCGTGAACGGCGAACACGGCCGGGCGAAACGCGGGATGGCCAGGAGCGAAACGCGAGGTAGCCCGGGGCGAAACGCTAGATGACGAGCTCGGCGCGGCCGAAAGCCGCGCCCTCCGCCTCTTCGCGCCAGGGGATGACGTAGCACTCGACGGTCACGCCGAGGTAGTCGTGCTCGAGGTCGGCCTTGACGCGCAGCAGGTCGCGCTCGAGAATGCGCTGCTGGTCGAAGCCCAGACCGCCAAGCACGCGCTCGTAGGCAAAGCAGTCCTGGTGGGAGACCAGGACGATCCGTCTGATGTCGTGGAACTTCACGATCTGCGAGACCGAGTCTTTGGCGACGCGCCGTTCGGCGCCGGTGCGAGTGAGCCCCAGCGGGCCGCCCGGCGCCAGCAGACGATCGGCGTCTTCGATGTGAAGGCGGCGCTGGAGGTCGTTGAGCGCCGGCGCTACGCGCCCGTCAGAGCATGCCACCAGCAAGGAGTTCATAGCTCGGTAGTATCCCAGAAGCGGCGACGTTACACTACCCGAGGCCCCGAACCGGCTCAGGGCGCGCGACAAGCCTCCGCCGCGCGACCGCCCGGCCGGTGTCAGGTCCGCTTGAGCCGGCGCCGACGTGAGGAGACCAGAATGCCGTCAGAGCTCGTGATCCACGCCGATTATCAGGGCGGCATGAAGCTGGTCGCCGGCGACGGTGAGCACAGCGTCGTGATCGACTATCCGCTCGAGCCCGGGCAGCAGGTCGAGGGCCTGACGCCGCTCAAGTTGCTGCTCGCCAGCGTGGCCGGCTGCGCCGGCAACACGGTCGCCCTGCTCATGAAGAAGCGCGACCAGCCGCTCCAGGGTCTCGAGGTGATCGCCCGCGGACAGCGCCGCGACGAGCACCCGTCGGTCCTCACCGCCATCGACGTCGAGTTCGTCATGCACGGCGCCGGGATCGACCCGGCCGTCGTCGAGCACTGCATCGCGGTGGCCGACGGCCAGCTCTGTCCCGTCTGGGCGATGATCAAGCCGGGGACGCCGATCGCCACCTCGTATCGCCTGGTGGACTGACACGGGGCGGCGTTCGAGCCGGCAAACGTCGGGGATTCCGAAGAGCCCGGAGATCCCCGCGCAGCAGTGCAGCGGAGGGGTGGCCGAGCGGTTGAAGGCAGCGGTCTTGAAAACCGCCAGGGGTCGCAAGGCCCCTCGTGGGTTCGAATCCCACCCCCTCCGCCAATTGCAGGGCTTCTACATTTGACGAGGACGCGGTCCCCACATCGCGACACCGTTGGCGCTCACTCGAAGATCGGATTGGTCACCGTCGAGGTCCGGACACGGAGCCGCGCCCGTGCCCTACCGCGTCCATGCCGTGCCGCCGTCGGACGTGCGCAGGATGATGCTGCCGTCGAGCTTGCCCGCCAGCGGGTCATCGCCTTCGACCCTCGCGCCGACCACGATGCCGTGGCTGGTGTCGGCGAAGGCCACGCCGTCGAGGTCCAGCTTCGTGCCCGAACGCTGCGGCTTCCAGGTCCTGCCGGCGTCCGTCGTGGTGAGGATCGTGCCGTCCCGGCCCACGACCCAGCCGCGCCGAGCGTCGGCGAAGGCCACGCCAGAGTAGCCGCTCTCTCCTTTCGCATCCGGGCCCGTGCCCGTGTGTTGCACTTGCCAGCTCGTGCCGCCGTCCGTCGTGGCGAGGATGACGTCCCTGTTCGCACCGCTGCCCACGGCCCAGGCGCTGAGCGCGTCGCCGCCGGCGACGCTGCTCAGAAAGCAGCCCTTGACGAGGTGCTGCCTCCAGCTGGCGCCGCCGTCGGCCGTCGCCAGAATGACGCCGTCGCCGACGGCCCAGCCGTGGCGGGCATCGGCGAAGGCGATGCCCCAAAGGTCTCCGGCCTTGGTCACGTACTGCCGCTGCCAGTGGGCGCCGCCGTCGCGGGTGGCAAACACCGCGCCGCCCGAGCCCATGTCCCCTCCGACCACCCAGGCGTGAGAGGCGCTCACGCAGGCGACGCCGGTGAAGACGTACCCCTTCGCGCGGCAGGACTGCTTCTGCCAGGTGAGGCCGCCGTCCGTGGTCGCGAGGAGCATGTTCTCGTCGCTCGGAAGGGTGTCGCCGACCGCCTGAGCCGAGCCCACCAGCCAGCCGCACTTGGCGTTGGCGAAAGCAACGCCGGAGGGGTCCGACCAGCGCGTCGAGAGCTCCTGCTCCCGCCAGCCGGCGCCGCCGTCCGCCGTAGCGTAGATGGTGCCGCCGGCGATCGTATGGCCGCCGTCCGTCCAGATATCGCCCGCCACCCAGGCATGCTCTGGATCAGGGAGGGCGACGACCGCGAGGGAGACGGTCCTGCTGTAGTAGTGGGGAGACGCGGCCGCGCGCCAGACGATAGCCCCGACGATCAGTCCGAAAACGACGACGCCTGTGAAGGCAAGCACGTACGCCCTACGTCTCATGGCTGCCTCCTCGCTGCGCCGAACGTCGGGCACATGAGCTGCCGGCTTCGCGGCCCCCGGCAGCCACCTTGCTCTTGGCAGCCGGTCTGTTCAATGCCCTTGCTGGGCTGAGAACCGTCGGCCGGGCGCCTGCGGTGGAGAGCCGCGAACGCGCCACCGCCGAGCATACAGACTGGGATAAGCCAGGCGAGGGCTGCCCGCGCCGGAGTGATGCTGCCATACCAGATATCGCCGACGGTCGCGGCGGCAACAAAGCCGACGACGACCGCCACGGCGGCAAGTATGGCGGCGCTACGCGGCCTGCGGGCCACGACGACAGCGCCCAGCAGACCAGCGACGCCAGCAGCGGCCCAGATCGTCACGAGCGCGGGATGATAGGGGCTGCCGTGCGTCGGCGGGGCGACCCAGTTGAAAGGGAAGCTCATGGTCTCTCTTTGGTAGACGTCCCAGCAGCCGATGAGAAGGGCGGCTCCGGCCCACAGGAGCCCCAGCAGGCCACCGACCACGAGGGCCGCGCGGGCGACCCCGGCGTCCGGCGCGGTTGGCGAAGGCGAGGCGGAGCGCAATGCCGAGTTGGCAAATGTGGCGGAGCCGCAGCCGGCAACGACCAGTGCGGCCGCCGCGAGAAGAGCAAGAGCGGCTTTCAACCCGCACGCCTTCGGTCGGCCCAGCACGGGGCGGATGACCTGCCGCCCGCCTGGGCTATCAGGTTGGTCCGCTTGCCGGACGGCACTTCGCTGCCCACTCTACTTCTCCCGCAAGAGCCCGCACAGAGGCTCGAAGAGGCCGGGCGATGCAGCGATGAACTCCTCGCCGCGCAATGCCTGTGGCCACGGCGACTGCGCGTCGCGCAGGTTGCCGCGAAGGGCACCCGCTTCGGTGGCGATAAGGCCAGCCGCGGCCACGTCCCAGGGGGGAAGTGACTCGCAGTGCGCATCGAGGCGACCTGCGGCGACATAGCAGATGTCGAGGGCCGGAGAACCCGCGCGACGCACGTCCTGACAGCTGCTTACCAGGCGCCTCACACGCTCGATTGAGACCGCGATGTCGGAGCGATCGTGGGGGAAGCCGGTGCCCACCAAGGCTCGGCGAAGCGTGCGCGTCTGGCTGACCCGAATCGGGTGGCCGTTGCAGGTGGCTCCCTGCCCTCGGATCGCGGCATAGGTCTCGCCGAGGAAGGGGGCATGGACGACTGCCGCCTGCGGCTCGCCGTCCACCGCAAGCGCTGCCGAGATGCTGACGTAAGGGTGGCCGTGGACGTAGTTGACCGTGCCGTCGATCGGGTCGACGATCCACACCGGCCCGGCGAAGTCCGGCTTTTCGGGAGAAGCGACTTCTTCGCTGAGGAAGCGATGATGCGGGAAGCTCGCGCGGAGGTGGTCCCGAAGGACTTCGTCCGATCGCAGGTCGGCCGTTGTCACGAGTTCGGTGCCGGCCTTTGCATAGACCTCGAAGGCCCGCCTGTGCGCCAGGTCGACGATCACCTCGCCGGCGCGGGCGGTCGCGGCCACGGCCTCGGCGAGCGCGAGCTGAAGGTCCAGCGTCACACGCATCCCCTACCGTCCGCCCAGGATGCTGCACATGAACTGCAGCCCGACTGGGCTGTCATGACCCGCTTGTTGGGCGAATCTCCCACTCAGAGAAACCGCTCCACGATGACCTCCGCCAGGTACCGGCCACCGACCTTGAGGTGGCGCTCGGCCCTGCCGACGACCCGGAATCCCTGCCCGGCGTAAGCGGCCAGGGCAGCTGGGTTGTCCTCGCGGATGTAAGTGAACAGCTTCTCGTAGCCCTTGGCGCGGGCAGCGGTGAAAGTGGCCGCGAAGAGGCGAGAGGCGACCCGCTGGCGGCGGCAGGAGGCGTCCACGTAGGTGCCCAGCACGCCGACGTGGTCGAAGAGGCTCGTGTAGGTGGCAAAGGGCTCCAGGCTCTGAAAGCCCACGAGCAGCTCGTCGTGGCGGCGCAGTGCAATCTGGAAGACGCCCCGCGAGGGGAAGCTCGCGAGGTAGCTGCGCTCGTCGGCCTCGGTGAGCGGCGCATCGAACGCCACCGCCTCGGACTCGATGATCGGGTTGAGGACGCCGAGGACCGCGGCCGCGTCGTCTTCGCGTGCCTCACGGACGATGAGATCCACCTGGCGCTCCGGGTCGATTCTCGTTACCGATCTTGCTCCGTCCAACGCGTTGCACATGAGCACTCGGCCATGCGCCCTTGCGCGCTCAGCATACCTTGGCCGCCGATGTGCTCGATGTGTCAGGCAGAGAAGACGTTCCATACCTCCTGGGCATCGAGGCTACTTGCGACGGTCACCCGCGGATGACTCCAGCTCCCTGCAACTGCGGACGCGCCGTCACGAAGCAGCCACACACCGTGTGCGGCCCCAAGGTCCAGGAGCGGAAGGATGTCGTTGGTGAGGCTGTCGCCGACAACGACCGTGCGTTCCAGGACGACTTCCCGCCCGGCGACGGCCGCAAAGCGGCGCAACACCTGGCGGTAGAAGTCGGGGTTCGGCTTGCCGACAGGATCGGCGACGGTGATGTCGTCGGGTCCGAAGTCGAGCGAGGTGAGGCTACGCAGGCGAGCCAGCTTCAGGCGCGCGGACTCCTCGGGCACGTAGGTGAAGGTCTGGCGAGCGTCGTCGAATGTGAGGAAGCCGTCGCTGCCGGTAGCCAGATGGATGGCGATGCCGGCGTCACGGAGTCGCCGAACGAACAGCGCGGCGTCTGGGTAGACCGTCGCTCTCGCGGCGACGGTGGCCCAGTACTGATTGGCGGCCTCCTCGACAACCGCGGCGCTGACAGGCAGGGCGCAGGCCTGGAGTGCACAGGCCACCAGGGCATGTCGAGACCACGCCTTCACCTCGAAGCCGGCCTCGGTGAGCCCTTGCTGCCACCGCGCCGTGCGTCGCATCAGGTCGGCGTACTCGTCATCGGGCCGACGGTCACAGGCTCGCAGCCGGCGGATGCCGATGGCCATGGAGCGCGCGAACTCGCGCCCGACGGCGATCGCCTGGCCCTGCCCGAAGCGCCGCGATAGGGGGGCGAACATCGCCTCGGCGGCGGCGTCCAGGGTCTCGGCCGTGGCGATGAGGACATCGTCGACGTCGACTACGGCGTAGCGAATGCGCACCGAGATTCGGCCCTTCTGCCTAGTCAACGTCTTGGCATTAGCCGCGAGCGAGGCCTCGCGGCTCGGCGCAACCCTACTGCGACCAACCAAATGCTTGTTAGGCCCACACAGGGCCGTCACGAACGGCCTCGCCAATAGTACGGACGCCGC
>PMKK01000331.1:10058-20726 GCA_003157715.1 Actinomycetota bacterium | reverse complement strand
CACCATCATGTGGATGGCGCCGAGCCGCGCGCAGGCCAGCATGACGATCGGCAGCTCGGCGATCATCGGCAGGTAGAGAGCGACGCGGTCGCCCTTCTTGACGCCGTGCTTTTTGAGCACGTTGGCGAACTTGCTCACCTCGTCCTTGAGCTGAGCGAACGTGTAGACCTTGTTGTCGCCGGGGTCACCCTCGAAGATGATGGCCGGCTTGTCGCCCTTGCCAGCCTCGACCCAGCGGTCGACGCAGTTGTACGACGCGTTGAGCTCGCCGCCGATGAAGTACTTGATCGACGGCGTGGGCTCGAACTGCCACTCGACGACCTTGTCCCACTTCTTCGTCCAGTCGAGCTCGGCCGCGCGCTCAGCCCAGTAGCCGTCGGGGTCGTCGATCGAGCGCTTGTACATGGCCTCGTACTCGGCCAGGCTCTTGACCCACGCGTTCGCCGACCACTCGGGCTTGGGCTGAATGACGATGCTGTCTCCTGTCTCTGTTGCCACCCTCTCCACCTCCATAGGAGTTGTACGATCCGGCTTTCGGCCCGCCCCCCAAGAGCAGCCAGCCACGTGCTGGTGGCGGGGTCTTGCGTTAGACACCCTAGCGACGCGCGAGCGCGTCGCCTGTGCTGGCGCGCACGTCTGCCGCGCGCCGCAGGGTACTCTATTATTCGCGCAACGCCGGTGCAATCGACAATCGGGCCAGTGCTGACGGGCAATGGCTGCCGGTTGTCGGGAGAAACCGAACACACGTTCGTCGTCTGGTCTCGCCGCGCGGCGGCATTGATCCCGATACGATGGAGACAGCAGGCCGTGCGAGGCGCTGACCGATGTGCCTGCGGCAGCACGAACCGTGGGCGTGGGCCGGGGCCGGCGCGGCTGAAAAGCGAACGTGCGTTCGTCTTGTCGCCACGTGCGGGGTCGTGCCGGGCTCAGCCGCCGTCAAAAGCGGCCGGGTAGTCGAGCAGGCGCTGGTTCGGTTTGCCGGGACCGCCCGGTTCGCGCCGACGGCCCAGAGCATCGCTTCTCGACACCGGTCGCGCGGGGCGCACCATGAAGTAGTGCGCCGCTGTGTCGTAGCGCGAGGTCACCCCATGGCCGGCCGCCGGCTCAAAGCCGAAGCGTNNCGCACGACCAGGCTGCCGACGCCGCGGTCCTGGCACCGCGGAGCGACGGCGACCGGCGCCAGGGCGAGCGCGGGCAGCGCGGGCCTGTCGGGAGCGGTCAGGAAGAGGCGGCTGAGCAGCGCATGACCGACGATGTGCCCGTCGCTTGCCGCGACCACCGCGGCCGTGACGCGACGTTCGGCTTCGAGGCGCTCGACGAGCCTGGCTTCGAGACCGTGGCCGAACGCCTTTCGGACCATCACGACGATGCCGGCCAGGTCGGCGGGCGTCGCGGCGCGCACGACGAGGTCGGCGGGCGTCGCGGCGCGCACGACGAGGTTGGCGGGCGTCGCGGCGCGCACGACGAGGTGGTGGGGCGGAACTTCGCGAGTCTTGCCGCCGGGACGCTCGGTGACGCCGCCGCGGGTCTCGATCACGGCATCCGAACGGCTGGTGTCGCGAGTCCCGGTCACGGCGCACGAGTCAATGAGATGGTGGGCAATGTTGGATTTGAACCAACGACTTCCTGCGTGTGAAGCAGGCGCTCTCCCCCTGAGCTAATTGCCCACAGCGGAAAAGGGTACCACGTCGCCTGTCGCGGTGCAGCATCGGGACGCGTGTCGGGGCCGGCGGCCCGGTCGGCGGGCGGATCTCAATGGCGGAGAGGGGGGGATTCGAACCCCCGATGCGCCTCGCGACGCATAACGGTTTTCGAGACCGCCGCTTTCAGCCAGCTCAGCCACCTCTCCGCGGATGCACCGGACGTGACGCGAGCGGGTGGTCTGGCGGAGAGGGTGGGATTCGAACCCACGAGACAGGTTACCCCCGCCCACGCGATTTCCAGTCGCGCTCCTTAAGCCAGCTCGGACACCTCTCCGCGCCGCCGTCGCATTCGGCAGAGCGACAGTATACCGCAGGGCTTTCAGGCGCGGGGGCGGGGCGGTGGCCGTGCAGCGTGCCGGCTCGGCCTCCTAACGGCGCTCCCTGAAGAACTGCTGCAGCAGTTCGACCGACTCGTCTTCGAGCACGCCGCCGACGACGTCGACGTGATGGTTCAGGCGTGGGTCGCGGACGATGTCGAAGAGCGTGCCGGTGGCGCCGGCCTTCTCGTCGGGCGCGCCGTAGACCAGCCGCGGCACGCGGGCCAGCACGATCGCCCCGGCGCACATCGGACAGGGTTCGATCGTGACATAGATGACCGTGTCGAGCAGGCGCCAGTGGCCGATGCGCCGGGCCGCCTGCTCTATGGCCAGGACCTCGGCGTGGGCCGTGGGGCTCTGGCGCAGCTCGCGCTCGTTGCCGGCCGAGCCGATGATCTCGCCCTGGAAGGTGACCACGGCGCCGATCGGCACGTCGCCGTGCTTGCCGGCGCGCGCGGCTTCGCGCAGCGCGAATCGCATGTAGTACTCGTCGCGTGGAAAGTGGTGCTCGCTCACGGTCCTATGATGCCCTCGACCCGCCGAGGATATCAGAGGCCGCTTCGCTCAGGCTGCCACGGGCCGGCGCCGATACACGCTTCACAGGCCGCGCAGGGCGGACGTTCTACGAAAGGTCTTCTTGTGAAGCAGGGCGCGCTCTCGCTGAAGCACCACGGATTCTCGCTGAAGCGCCACGGGTTGTCGCTGAAGCACCACGCGCTCTCGCTGAAGCGCCACGGGTTCTCGCGAGCGGACTGGGTCGGCGACGGCTTCGTCACGGTGATCCTGGGACTCGCCGTCGTGGCCGGCGTCTTTCTGCCCTGGGCGAACGTCTCGACCGGTCACGACGTCAACCTGAGCGCGCACGCCACGCGCGGCATCAACGGCGCGCTGGCCACGCCGTGGGGCGCGCCGGTCCTCGCTCTGGCCGCGCTGGTCGTGGTGGTCGGCTTTGTGATGATCGTCCGCCGTCCGGCCAAGCTGTCGATGCTGCCCTGCGTCGGCGTCGGCCTCGCCGGGCTTGCCATCACCCTCGTCTGTCTCTCCGCGGGCCGGTTCGTCTGGGACCCGCTGCGGCCCGGTCTGGGTCTCTACGCGGCGACCCTGGGCGGCATCCTGCTGGTGCCGACCGGTCTCGCCTCGGCCATGGTCGCCTACGTCCTGACCTCGCCGGCCATCATGGGGCGCGTGCGGGCGCGGGACGCCGCTCGCTCAGGCCGGAGGGTTTGAGCCGGAAGCGTCGAGCGGGTCCTCGCTGGTCCGCCCATCATCTGCCACCTGCGGCGTCCACTGAGCGCCGTCCCAGTAGCGGTGTGTGTGGCGGCCGGTGGGATCCCCGAACCACTGGGCCGGCGGCAGCGGTGCCGGCGGCTGGGGCGGCTCGGTCGCCGCGGTCGCCTTCAGCGACGGATCGAAGGTAAACGGCGGGTAGCGGTCGCTCAGCCCCACCGCATAGCCACTCACCCGCGTCTGCCAGCGGACATAGCCCGTGACGAAGTCGAACATGCCGCGCGGGAACCCGGCGCTGAAGAGGATCACCCACTGAACGACGACCCAGAGCACGAACGCGGCGATGGCCAAGAAGAACAGCACGACGAGGTGCGGCAGGGCGACGATCTGGCGCAGGAACAGGCCGGTTCCCGGGTTGCTCGAGAAGTTGTAGTGACGCCCCGTGGACACCTCATCTGCGTGGTGCGCGAAGTGGACGGCCAGGGCGATCATCGTCGCGATGACGACGACCTCGACGACCACTGTGAAGAGCGCATAGAGACGGTTGCTTCGCGCGGGTCGCTCCACCACGACGTCCACCGGGTAGTCGGCGACGGGCTGCAGCGTGAACGGCGGGTAGCGGTCGTTGAGCGAGAGGACGAAAGCCGCGACGCGGGTGTCCCAGCGCAACACCCCCGCCACGAAGGCGAACATGCCCGGCGGATACTCACCGTTCACCATCACCGCCACCTGTGCGATCAGCGCCACGAAGAACTGGGCGATGCTGAGGAAGACGAGGACGAAGAAGTGCGGGATGAGGGCGATGAACTTGATCAGCAGGATGGTGAGCGCGGCCCATCCGCGTGAGCTGCGCTCAGGGTAGTCAACGCGGACATCTATCGGGTAGTCGTTGAGAGCCATGCCGCCCTTCTTCGATAGGGATCAGAGTGTCCGACAGTACCCGGGTCTCGGCCGCGCCATGCCGCCACAAAGGTCGACGACGCCCGGTCGCAAGCCGTGTGCGAACTTGATGCCGCCTGTGTCGCCGGGACGACGCGCAACGACTTGCGGGGACCTAACCAGGTAGCTCCCGACCTCACGCGACGAAAGAGCGTGCCTGAAACTCGGGTGCGAGGGCTCACGTCGGGATCGACCGCTGACTCGAGCTCCTCGACCATGAAGACCCCGTGAGACTCGAGGAAGAGACGTGTCGCTGGCTGCTTGGTGTTCGATGCGCCCTCGATATGCGCAACTATTTGCGTGTTTCGCAGCACACACGAACACCGCAGCGCCATGGGCGAGCCCCGCCGTCCGTTGCGGCGGCTGACGCTCCTGGACACACCGCAGACGCCCGTTCGGTAACGACCGGCAGGCGACCGGGCACCAGAAGGTGGCGGCCTCGGGGGAGAACGTCGTCGTAGTGACGGCGTTGGTGCGCCAGGAGAGATTCGAACTCCCGACCTTCGGTTCCGTAGACCGACGCTCTAATCCAGCTGAGCTACTGGCGCACGAGAGCTGGAAGTATACCGCAAAACGCGGCACGGTCGAGTCGCTTGCGACGGAGCGCGGTGCCCGGTGCTCGGCGGTCGGCGGCGAGACGGCCGTGAGGGCAGGGGAGGGGGTCGGCTGGCGGAGAAGCCGGGATTCGAACCCGGGAACGAGCCTTAAACCCGTTAACCGCTTAGCAGGCGGCTGCCTTCAGCCACTCGGCCACTTCTCCGCGGGGCGCTCACTATACTCCACCGCTCCGGCACCCGAAAGCACCCGCGCACGCGCCGCGCACGCCCCGCGGCCGGCCCCACCCACTCCGCCGCCGGGATGAACGCGCGCGCCAAGCCCGCTATCATTCGTGACCGGCCGCCCAAGAAGGAGAAACCGTGGAGATCGCCGCAATCGACCCCAGACTCATCGACCGCCTCGAGCGCGAGACCACAGAGCTGCTCAGCGCCCTGATCCGCATCGACACAAGCAACCCGCCCGGCAACGAGACCGCCGTCGCGGAGTTTCTCGACGGCTATTTTCGTGCCCACGGGCTCGAAGGCGAGATCTGCGGCGAGCCGGCGGGACGGCGCAGCTTCGTGCTGCGACTGACCGGCTCGCGACCCGGCCCCCGGCTCGTGCTCATGGCTCACGAAGACGTCGTGCCGGCCGCAGCCGAGCACTGGACCGAGCCGCCGTTCGCGGGTGTCGTCAAGGATGGCTACGTCTGGGGCCGCGGCGCGATCGACGTGAAGAACCTGCTGGCGGCCTTCTGTGTCGCGGTGCGGCGTCTGCACGAGGACGGCCGGCAGTTCGCCGGCGAAGTGGTGTTCGTCGCTGAAGCCGACGAGGAGGACGGCACGGTCGGCGGGGCGCGCTGGCTCTGCTCGCAGCGCCCCGACCTGGTGGCGTGCGACTATCTGCTCAACGAGGGCGGGGGAGAGTTCCTCACCATGCCCGGCGGTGAGCGGCTCTACGAGCTGCACGTCGGCGAGAAGGGCACGGCCCAGTTCCGGATCGTGGTCTCCGGTGAGTCGGGTCACGCTTCGGTGCCGCTGCGGCACGGCAACGCCGTGGTGGGCGCCGCCGACGTCGTGCGCGCCCTGCACGACTACGAGCCGCGTCTCAGCCTCGAGACCGTGCCCGAGGAGTACGTCGAGCTGCTCGTGTCCGAGCCGTCTCTGCGCGCCCGGCTGCTCGACGAGCAGTCGGCCCGGGCCGCCCTGGCCGAGCTCGCCGAGAGCGACGCCCCGAGCGACCGGCTGGCCGCCGACCTGCTGGCGCCGCTCTACGGGATCACCTTCTCGCCGACCATCGTCCATTCGAGCGGCGAGGCCGTGAACGTCTTTCCGCCGAGCGCCGTAGTGACCGTCGACTGCCGCATGCCGGTGGGCTGGACACAGGACGCCGTGGCCGCCGAGGTCGCCGTCGCGCTGGCCGGGGTCGACGCACGCTGGGAGATCGAGTGGCTCGGCACGATCGCCGGCAACGCCTCGCCTGCCGACACGCCCTTGCGACAGGCCATCACGGCGGTCATGGGGCGCCTGGTGCCGAGCTCGACGGTCGTGCCCATCCACTCCGTCGGGTTCACCGACTCGAACTGGTTCCGGGCGGCGTTCCCGGCGGTCGTGGCCTACAACTTCGCGCCCTTCGTGGTCGACGATTCCGAGGCCGTCACGCCGCTGTTCCACAACGTCGACGAACGGATCAGCGTGCGCGACCTGGCTTTCCAGTCGCTGTTTGCCTACGAGCTCGTTCGTGAGGTGCTCGCCTAGCTCGTCTCGCCCTCGGGAGCAGGCGCGAGATCCGGGATCGCTTGACCGTAGCGGCCTGGTGGCATGGCTGCGCGGGTACCGTATGCGGGCGGCGCGAGACGGGCCGCGGCAGCGGACGTCGCACGGCAAGCCGCGGCGGCGAACGGCGGAAGCTACACCCGAGGGCGCGATGGGCCTGTACGACGAACGACTTGCACGACTCGATCTGACGATCGACGGCTATGAGTGCGTGCGCCACGAGCTCCCGGTCTCGAGCGGCTTCACGCGTGTGACGACGGAGATCGTGCTCCACGGCGGCGGCGAAGTGGGGCGCGGCGAAGACGTGACCTACGACGCGGACGACCACGACGACTACCCCGGCCGTCTCGACCTGGCCTGGGCCGGCGCTCTGCACCCGTTCCTGCGGCAACTTTCCTGGCAGCCGCTCTTTGCCCGCGAGCCGGCGCGTCCCGCGAGTCGCGACTACCGGCGCTGGGCCTTCGAGAGCGCGGCTCTCGACCTCGCCTTGCGCCAGGCCGGGCTGTCGCTCGGCGAGGCGCTCGGCCTGCGCTACCGGCCGGTGCGCTTCGTGGTGTCGACGCGGCTCGACATCAGGCCCTGGCTCGCGCTGTATCCCGAGCTGCGGTTCAAGCTCGACCCCACGCCCGACTGGGACGCGGCGCTGATCGCCGACATCGCCGCGACCGGCAGCGTGCTGATCGTCGATTTCAAGGCCTACTACGGCGGGACTCTGGTCGAGAACCCGCCCGACCACACCGTGTATGCCGAGGTGCTGGCGGCGTTTCCCGAGGCCCTGGTCGAGGACGCCGGCATCGACGACGGCACCGGCGAGCTGGTGCGCGCGGCGGCGCCGCGCCTGTCGTGGGACGCGCCCATCCACTCCTGGGCCGACGTCGAGGCGCTGCCGCTTCCGGCGCGTCACCTGAACATCAAGCCGTCGCGCTTCGGGACGGTGCGGGCGCTCTTCGATTGCGTCGAGCGCGCCCGGGCCGCCGGCATCGAGTTGTACGGCGGCGGGCAGTTCGAGCTCGACGTCGGCCGTGCCCAGATCCAGGCGCTCGCCAGCCTCTTCTACCCCGACGGCCCGAACGACGTGGCGCCCATGGGCTACAACGCACCCGAGGCGCGCGCCGGCCTGCCGGCCAGCCCCCTGCCGGCTCCGGCTCATGTGGTAGGTTTCGGTTTCGGCAGTGCGTGACGAGGCGGGCAGTGCGGCCGGCTGAACACAGCTCGGGCAGCGCGGCTGGCTGAGCGCCGTTCCGGCAGCGCGGCCGGCTGAGCGCCGCTCGCCGGTCCATCGCTAAGGGGGCATGGTGAAGATCCGGGGGCGTGGGCGTTGGGGCGGCAGGTGGCCGGGTCAGGCCGGCGTCGCCGGTGCGGCCGCCGTCGCGGTCGTCGCCGTCGCGGTCATGTGCACCGTCGCGGCCTGCGGCGGTCCGCGGCCGCAGGCCACGCCGGCCGGCACCGGCGCTGCGGGAGCGAGCTCGAGCCCCGCGGCAAGCGGCGCAACCGCCTCGGGCGGCACGACCGCGGCAGTCGCCGCGGCCACGGCGAGCGGCGCGGCCGCGGCCGGCGCCTTCGTGCGCGTCGACCAGGTCGGCTACGCCGCGACGGCTCCAAAGCGGGCCTATCTCATGACGCGCACGCCGGCGGCCGGCGCGACCTTCACGGTGAGTCGCGACGGCGTGGTGGTGGCCGGTCCTGCGCCGATCGGCGCGTCACGGGGCGCGTGGAACCGGCGCTTTCGGTATGTCTACGCGCTCGACTTCGATCGCCTGACCGATGCCGGCACCTACACCATCGCGGTAAGCGGACCGGTGCAAGCCGTCTCGCCGCCGTTCGCCATAGGCAGTGGCTCCGACGTCTATGCCCACGCGCTCGCGAACGCCCTGCGCTTCTACCAGACCGAGCGCGACGGGCCCGCGTTCTACCGTTCGGCGCTGCGCACGGCGCCGGCGCATCTGAATGACCGGCACGCCCTGACCTACCTCACGCCGCGGGTGAACGGCGATGGTGTCTTTCGTGGCGATCTGAGCTCGCTGGGGGTGCGCATCGATGCTTCGGGCGGCTGGTGGGACGCGGGCGATTATCTGAAGTTCGTCCATGCGACCGCCTATGTCGAGGCTCTCATGCTGGTCGGCGAACGCGACTTCCCGCTGCAGATGGGAGCGGCGTCGCGGACGGCCGATTTCTCGGCCGAGGGCGTGTTCGGCGCCACCTGGCTGCTGCACATGTGGGACGACCGCACGCGCACGTTCTACTACCAGGTCGGCATCGGCTCGGGCAACGCTCACACCGCCGGCGACCACGACATCTGGCGCCTGCCGCAGCGCGACGACACCTGGCGCGCCGGCGATCCCGTCTATCGCTACATCCGCCACCGGCCCGTGTTCCGGGCCGGCAAGCCCGGCGCGAAGATCAGTCCGAACCTCGCCGGGCGTGACGCGGCCGCGCTGGCTTTGGCCTACCAGGTCTACCGCGCGCGGCGTCCGGCTTTCGCCGGCCGCTGTCTGCGCGCGGCGGTCCATATCTTCGCGCTCGCCGACCCCGCTCCAAAGCGGCTCATGACGGCCATTCCCTACGCGTACTACCCCGAGGCTGAGTGGCGCGACGACATGGAGTTCGGCGCGACCGAGCTCTCCGTCGCCATGGCCGACGGTGGCGCGCGCGTCGCCGGCGTGCCGGCGACCGCTCGCCTGACCTACCTGCGCGCGGCCGGCCACTGGGCGGCGGCTTACCTGAACGGCTCGCACGACGCCGCCGACACGCTCAATCTCTACGATGTCTCGGGCCTCGCTCACTACGAGCTGTACCGGGCGATCGAACGGGCCGGCGAGCCCAGCGGCCTCGAAGTCAGCCCAGACCGCCTGCTGGGCGACCTGCGCAAGGCCCTGCAGCGCGCGGTCGCGCAGGCCTCGAGCGACCCGTTCCAGTTCGGCTTTCCCTGGAACCAGTGGGACACGACCTCTCACGGCGCCGGTCTCGTGGTCATGGCCAGCGAGTACGACGAGCTCACGCATTCGACGGCCTACGCCGCCTGGGCCAGCCGCTGGCTGGCGAACATCCTGGGGGCCAACGCCTGGGGCACGTCACTGATCGTCGGCGACGGCACGACGTTTCCGCACTGCCTCCAGCACCAGGTGGCCAACCTGCGGGGCACCCTGGATGGCCGTGCGCCGCTCCTGCTGGGCGCGGCCGTCGAAGGTCCGAACGCAGACCAGGACGACGGCGCTATGCCGGGCATGCGGCTCGGGTCGAGTACCGACCCCTTCAGGCAGTTCGACGCCACGGGCGCCGGCGGCGCCAAGTGGCGCGACGCGGTTCAGGACTACCCCAACACCGAGCCGGCCATCGATCTCACCGCGGCGAGCCTGCTCGCCTTCTCGCGGATGATGGCCGGGCGCGACTAGGCGCGCCGCCGCCGCGCCCTGATCGCGCCTGCTACACTGGTGCGACAAGTGATCCGCGCTTCGGGCCGTGACGCCGGGGCGCTACTCCCGGGAGGCAGGATGACCAGCAGCGGCGCCAGCGGCGCCACGACGGCCCGACAGGTCGTCGACGCGCTCGCCGAGCACGAGGATGCCATCGGCGACCTCTACGCGGCCTACGGCCTGTGCTTCGCCGCGGCCGCGGGCTTCTGGCAGGGTCTGTCGGCCGAGGAATACGGTCACGGCTCGCTGATGCGCGACCTCGCCGCCGCCGAGCGCGAATCGGCGACGTTCATCGACAGGCAGCGCTTTCCGCTGCCCGAGTTGCGCGCGGCGACCCGCGCGGTGCGCGACCAGATGGAGGTCGCCGAGAACAGCAGCCTCACGCTGGTCCAGGCGCTGGAGACCGCCCTCGACTTCGAACAGCAGATCGTCGAACGCGACGCCTACCAGGTCTTTGCCGGCGACTCCGCGAACGTGGCTCGCGTGCTCAGCCATCTGCGTGTCTCCTCTGAGCGGCATCGCGACAGCATCAGAGACCTGCTGATGCGCCAGCCTCGGTAGGCGGCAGGCGTGCCGATCTGCGACAACTGCGGTATGGGCCTGCCCGTGGGCTACGAGNNCCCCCCCCCCGCCGGGTCCCGGTCCGGCCGCGGGGCCGTTTGCCGCCGGCCTTCCTGCCGGTGGCTATCGACCGGCCGCCCTTGGGTCCGGTCCTGCCGCAACGGCGCGCACCCAGGTGCTGGCCTCCTGGCAGAGC
>PMKK01000331.1:0-10009 GCA_003157715.1 Actinomycetota bacterium | reverse complement strand
GTGGTGGTGCGCAACCTGACGAAGGTGCTGAGCGGGCTGATCTGGATCGTCGGTGTGCCTGTGGCGATGTTCGCCATCGCCACCAACGCCAACCACCAGCGCTTCGGCGACCGCCTGGCCGGCACCTACGTGCTGCACGAGGTCATCACCTTCGTGGCGCCCGGCGCGCCGCAGTAGGGGCCGCCGGCAGGGGCCGCGGCAGGAGCCCGCGGCAGGGGCCGCGGAGGGGCGCTGGAGGGGACTTAGAAGAGGTCGAGCAGGTCGGTGGGGGCGTGGGCCATGTAGTCAGGGTTGGCGCGACGCAGGCGTTCGCTGCCGTGCCAGCCCCACGCCGCGCCGACCGTGCCCGCGCCCGCCCGCCGCGCCTCGAGGATGTCGCCCACGGTGTCGCCGACATACCAGGCGGCAAGCGCGCGTCCGAAGCGCCGTCTCGCGTCGTCGATCTTGCGCGTCTTGCTCTCGTCCCGGTCGCCGCCGACCACCTCGGCGACGCCGCGTACGCAGTGTTTCGCAACCACGCGCTCGACCACGTCGGTGCGGCTCGAGGTGATCACGATCACGCTGTGCGTGGCGGCAAGACGCTCGATCACCGCAGCCATGCCGGGAAAGAGCTCGGGGCTCGGCGCGGCGCCGAAAGCGTCCTCGACTTCGGAGACGACGCTCGCGGGCACGCCGGCGGCGGCCAGCGCTTCGAACCAGTTGCTCTCGGTGAATTCGAGGAACCGCTCGGGCGTCGCCAGGTCGGCGAAGCCTTTAGCCCGCACGGTCTCGACGAATGCGCGACACTGATGGTCGAGAGAATCGACGATGACGCCGTCGAAGTCGAACATGATCAGCTTGCTTTGTGCCAAGGCCTCTCCGCGGTGGCGCCTTACGGAGAACGCCGTTCGGGGCGCGACTCGCATGGGGCGCAACCCGCGCGGGGCGCAACCCGCACGGGGCGTGACTCGCCCGGGCGAGTCAGCGGCAACCCTACCGTCTGGGCGAGGCGTCCGGCAAGGCGTCACCCGGGTCCGGCAAGGCGTCACTCACCGAACGTGAAGCCATCGCCGTCGCAGACGCTGAGACACGCCGCGCAGACGTCGGCGTCGTAGCGGCTGCCGGCGCCGTCTTTGACTTCTGCCGGCGCCTCCGCGATCGACAGCGCCGGCCGGTACGGCCGGTGCGAGACCATCGCCTCGACGACGTCGGCCACCGCCAGGATACGAGCCTCCGGGAGGATCTCGTCGCCGTGCAGGCCGGCCGGGTACCCGGAGCCGTCCAGCCTTTCGTGGTGCTGACGGATCGCCTCGGCGATCGAACCCCCGAAGTTGCTCGCGGCGATCGTGTCGGCGCCGGCGCCGGCGTGCTCGCGCACGAGCACCATCTCGGCCGCGGTCAGCCGGCCGGGCTTGGACAGTATCTCGGCCGGCACCACGATCTTGCCGATGTCGTGCAGCAAGGCGGCGGTGCGCAGATTCTCTATGCGTTCCTCGTTCCAGCCCAGTCTGGTGGCGATCGCGCAGGCAAGTTCGGCTACGCGGCGCTGGTGGCCGGCGGTGTAGGGGTCGCGCATCTCGGTGGTCGCTCCGAAGGCGGCGACTGCTCCTTTGAGCGTCTCGCGCACCTGCTCGGCTCCGGCCTCCGCGGCGCGCTCCATCTGGCGCAGTTCGGTGACGTCGGAGTGGGTCCCGACGATGCGGATCGGGCGGCCGTCGTCGTGGCGGTCGACAACCTTGCCCCGCGACAGGATCTGGCGCCAGCCGCCGTTCTTGGCGCGCATGCGAAACTCGACCGTGTACCCGTCCTTGTCGATCAGGCGCGATTCGATCTCCTGCTGGGCCGCGCGGACGTCGTCGGGATGGACCAGCTTCTTCCAGGCGTCGTAGGTCTGGGGAAACTCATAGGGGCGATACCCCAGAATGGTGTAGTAGCGGGGGCTGTACACGGCATCGCCGGTCGGGACGTTCAGGTCCCACATGCCGTCGTTCGTAGCCTCCAGAGCGAGCGCCAGGCGCTCTTCGCTCTCGCGCAGCGCCGTCTCCCGTGACTCCAGCTCGCGCTGCGCTCGCTTGAGGTGTGTCACGTCGCGCGCCACCGCGACGACGCCGACCACCTCACCGCGCTCGTCACGGTAGAGACTGGCGTTGTAGAGCACGTCGGTGATCGAGCCGGCCGCATGGCGGATGGCCAGCGGATAGTCGCGCACCTGACCGCCCTTGAAGACCTGAGCGTAGGCCGCGCGGGCCCGCTCCGGCTCGGTGAAGTAGTCGCAGAAGTCGGTCCCGACGAGCGCCTCACGGGCGAGGCCGGTGGCCTGCTCGGTCGCCTGGTTCAAGTCGGTGATCCGGCCCTCGGGCGAGATGGTCACGAGCGGATCGAGGCTTGCCTCGAGAAGGCTGCGAGCGTAGAGCGAGGCCGCGACCAGGGCGCCCTCGATCGCGGTGTTTCCGGTGATGTCGACGACCGCGTGCAGGGCCGCGAGGCAATCTCGCAACTCTGCGTCGGGTCCTTCGTCGTCACCGCGCTTCGAGCGGTTCGGCATCGTCTGGAGCGGGGGAGTCATGAGGCCCCTCCAATACCCGCGCGCGGCGCGGTTCAGCGGGGACCCGGCGACGGTCGGCGCATTCGTAGCGAGCGCTACGAGCCCACTCAGCTTGCGCTCGAATCGTCCTCGTGTCAAAGGTCTGGCTGTGGTCCTGCCGCGACCGTGGCGGCAGTCGGCGGCCACCGTCGACATCGGGAGCCCGGCACTCGGGCCTTTGGAAATCGCCTCGAACGCCGATAGCAAGTCGGTGGACAGGATTGCCGAAAGCACGCCGGGCGACTCTCCGTTTCACGGCGACTCCTCATCGCCGGCGGACTCGCACCAACGTCGCGAGCCACGGACCGGGACACGCGCGGAGTACCGGATTGCCCTCGGCCTCAGCCTGGCGGTCGTGCTGGCCTTTAATCTCGTCTTCCTCAACCGCTACTTCCCGCTGCAGGAGGGCTGGTTCTTTGCCACTGCCCACGCGATCCTGACCGGCCGGCGGCCGTACCGCGATTTCTACTTGTTCCTGCAGCCGATCTACCCGCTCGTGATCGCGGCGCTCGTGAAGCTCTTCGGCTATCACTTCATCGTGCTGCGCATCTGGGGCCTCGTCGAGCGGCTCGTGCTTGCCTGGCTTGTCTACGCGCTGCTGGCGAAGGTCTTCCGGCCGTGGGTGACCCTGATCGCGGTGATCGTGACCATGACGGTGTATGCCAGCGGCACCACCGACGTCATCTACTCCTACCTGCAGTTCTGCCTTGTGCTCGCGCTGGGATCCGTGCTCGCTCTCATGAACGCGAGCGAGCAGGCGACTCTGCGCCGGCGCGTTGCGTGGGCGGCTCTCGCCGGCCTGCTCGCCGGCCTCGCCTTCTTCACCAAACAGACGACCGGGTCGTTCGTGCCCGGCGCGGCGCTGCTTACCGCCTGTCTCGTCTTCGCGACCCAGCGCCGGGCTGCCCAACTCGCGGGTCTCGTCGGCGCGTGGGCCGCCGGAGCGATCCTGCCGGCGGCCGCTCTGCTCGGCTGGCTGGCCGCGGAAAGGACGTTGCCTTCCTACGTCAAGGACGTCTTCGCCGGCGCCGCGGCGAGCAAGGGCGGCCCCTTGATCCTGGTGAGCTTCCTGCCGCGCGCCCTGGACGCGCGATCGGTCGTCTCCTTCGTCGTCGTCGGGCTGGTCGCGGCCGTTGCGCTTCTCGCCCCATTGTGGTGGCCGCGCCTGCCGCTGCGGCTTGGCTTTCTCGGCCGCTTCGACGTGCTCGTGATGCTTCTGACGGTGGTCGTGGCGGCCGTCTCGTGGGACCTCTGGGAGACCGATCGGCTGCACCTGTGGCTCGCTTACGGCGCCGCGGTCGCCGCGGCCTTCGTGGTTCATGCGAGCTGGGCGCGGCTCCAGCGTCTGGGAGCCGCTGCTGGTTCGTCGTGGCGTGGTCTTGCGCTCCTGGTAGCGGTCGCCGGGGCAGGCGCGGCCTGCCTTGCCCTGCCGCTGGCCGACTGGCGCTGGTTCTGGCTGCAGAACTTCTTCCACCACGGGTACGCGAACAAGCTTGTCGTCGTGCATTGGACGTTCTACTTCGTCAGTGTGCTGACGCTCGTCACCGCGGTCCTCGTGGTGCGCGGCGCGGCCGAGCGGCGGACGATCAGACTGCTGTTCGTCGCGAGCGCGGCCGCCGCCGTGATGTACGCGCACGGCCTGTCCTACGTCATCGAGGAACAGGCGGTGGCTCCGGGCCTCGGACTCATGGTGGGACTGGCCCTCGATGCCCCCATCGCCTGGCGACGCGCCAGAACGTTCGTCGTGTGCTCCTTCTGCGTCGTCCTGCTGCTGACGTGCGCGAGCCAGCGGTACGCGTGGCCGTACGAATGGTGGGGCTGGCGGGAGCCCGCCATCGCTCACGCCACGGTCACCTCTCGTGAGCCCGCCCTCGAGGGCTTTCGTGTCTCGCCCACGACCAGGGCGGCTATCGACGACGTTACCGCTCTGGTCGACGCGAACGCCGGGCGGCCGGGGGGTGTGTTCACGTTCCCGAGCATTCCGTTGTTCTACGTTCTGAGCGGTCACTACCCGACGACCTTCGCCCTGGTCGGCTACTGGGACGTCTGTCCTGACTGGGTCGCGCGCGCCGACGCCCGGCGGCTGCTCGCCCGTCCACCGGCGGTGATCGTCGTGCTCGATCTGTCGCCCTCGGTGTGGGCGTTCCATGAGAAGGCCTTTCGCGCCGGACATGCCAGCGGGCAACGCAACATCGTGGCCGCGCTCGAACAGATCGTGAGTGGCGGCCACTACCGCCTCGCCCTGGACCGGCCGACAGGTACCGACGACGCCCGACTCAAAGTGTGGGTACGTCCGAAGAGCGGCCTGCCCGGCGGGTGACGTCGCCGATCGCGCCGGCACGACCGTTGCGGGGCGTACCATGGTGGCCGCGGCCGCCAGGGCGTGTGCCGTGCGTCGTCGCACCTCTCGTCGCGACGATGCCAGATACGAGGCCGAAGGAGATCGGGCACGACGGCAGAGCAGGTAACCGAAGGCAGCCTCGCGCCGGCCGAGCAGGCCGAGATCGCGGTGTTCGACGTCGATGGGACGCTGTTTTCAAAGCGGGCCGCGCAGACGGTCTTCTTGAGCCACCTGCGCGCGGCGGGGCTGCTCGGCCGGGCGGCGTTCGCGCGGCTGGTGGCGATCTACCTGCTGCACCGGGTGGGGCTGATGGATCCGGTCAAGGCGCGGCAGCGCGGCCTCGCGCTCCTGGACGGCCTGCCGGTGGCGCGGGCCGAGCAGATGGCCGACCGGCTGGCCGCCGAGCTTCTGCCACTCGTGCGCGCCGAAGCCCGCGCCGAGATCGCCGCGCTGCGCGCGCGGGGCCACTATGTCCTGCTGGTGTCGGCCTCACTCGGCATGGTCGTGCGCCGCCTGGCCGCCGGGCTCGAAGCCGACGGCTGCCTCGCCTCTGAGCTGGTCGTTGTCGGCGATCGCTGCCGGGGCGCCTATGACGGGCCCGTGCTCGAGGGCCGCGAGAAGTGGGTCGCCCTGAGCCGCTACGCCGACGATCGCTTTGGCCGGGGAGGCTGGACGCTCGTGGCCGCCTACGGCGACTCGGTCGACGACGTCGCCCTGCTCGAACACGCCGCGGAGGCCGTCGCCGTGAACGCCCGCGGCGGGCTCGCCCGCACGGCGGCGCGGCGGGGCTGGCGGCAAGCCGCCTGGCGTTGAGGTGCGCGGGCTCGCCGGCCGTCGGCGCGCGCGGGCAGCCGCTATACTTGGGTCCGTAGCGCTACCGCGAAGGGGAGTCATGGACCGAGACGCAAAGCCGGCCCGCGCGAAGGCCGATCACGGTGCCGTCCGTATGAACCTCGACGACTACCCGGCCATCATGAGTCTCGACGACTACTGCGCCTACTATGGCATCTCAAAGGTCACCGGGCGGCGCTGGCTTGCCGAAGGGCGCGCGACGCGGGTGCCCGGCCATCGCTACATCAAGATCCTGCGCGAGTCGGTGCGACGCTACGAAGAAGGCCTCCTGAGCGAGCCCCGGCGCTAGTCCTGCCGGCTCCGCCTCGCCGGCGTCACCGCCGGGACCGGCGGCGCCTCACCGTGACGTGACCGAGGGTGCACGCGCCGCGGCCGCACCGCCGCCCCGTGCCTGTACTGGGTACGTCGGAGGTGGTACTCATAACGCGCTGGAGCGATCGCTAGTAGTCACTGAGCGTTCTCGACGTATCTGACCGACGTCAAGAAGCACGACCTCCGAGCCGATACTTTGAAGCACCCTGAGAGTCGGCGACGGAGGGCCGAGCCATGCACGGCCAGATACTTCTGAATGGCCTTACGATGTCTGCGACGAGCATCGTCCTCGCGACTGAGGCCGCCCACGTATGGCGCCGGTTTCGCTTTCGTGGCGCTCGTCTCTTTGCGGGCGTGTTCGCGTCGGCCGCTCTGGCCGCCTTCTTCGCGGCGCTGTTTTTCTTCACCGCTCGGAGTGCACCGAACCTCCGCTGGGCGGCGCTTTGGGAGGTGTTCGGCAGCTTCCTGCTGTCAGCTTTCCTGTTTGCCTTCGCCGCTCGCTTTGGCAACGTGCGCTGGCTCGCCGGCCGCCGTCTCGCCGCGCTGCTGCTGGGAGTGGCGGCGGCCCTGACCATCGTCGCCGCTTGCGATCCCGGACTCATCTACCTTTCCGGCCACGGCCTCACGGCCATGAGCTTCAGCCGCGAGACCGTCGGGCGGGCCGACGGTCCCTTGTTCTGGCTCCAGGAGATCTTCTTCTGGTCGTTTTCGGGCGCCGCCGTCGTCATGTTGTGCCTGACGGCACCGAGCCGTCTGCGTCTGCGGGGCAGGCAGGGACTCGCGATCCTCGCGGGCGCCGTGTTCATTCTCGGCTCCCAGCTCGTCATGTTCGTCTGGCAACCCCTGACCGGCGCGAACGTCACGCTCGTGACGTTCGCCCTCGGCAGCCTGCCGATCATCTGGGTGCTGCCCGGCCTGCGTCTCTCCGACATCCGCAACGCCTCGCTGCGCCGCATGTTCGAGGTGATGAGCGACGGCGTGATCGTCGTCGACGACGAGGGTCACATCGCTTCTGTCAACCAGGCCGCGGAGGCACTGATCACCGCGGCCCGGCCCGGCAGACACCCCTCGCGAGAGATCGTCGACTACCAGGCGCTTGTGGACCTTGCGAGTACCGTGGGGTCCGTTGAGGCAGACGCGGACAAGCACGCCGGGCGACTCTCCTTGGCGCTGCCGGACGGCGGCGTGCGCCACCTCGACATCCGGCAGACCGGGTTAGGCCACGACGGGGCGCTTGCCGAAGGCCGCGTGCTCGTCGTGCGCGACATCACCGAGCAGGTGGAGGCCGCGCACGCCTTGCGCACCTCCGACGAACGGCTGCGGATCCTGTTCGAGCAGTCGCCGGTCGGCGTCATGGTCTTCGACACCGCTCTGATCGCTCGCGAGGTCAACGTGCGTTTCGCGAAGCTCGTCGGCATGACGCCGACGGAGCTGGTGGAACAGACGCTCTCGTACGAGAATGTCTCCAGCCTTCTCGACGCCTGCCGCGAGGCGCTTGACGGACGATCCACGAGTTACTGCGGGCCGGTGGCCGGTTCCGGCGGGTCGGAGCGCTGGCTGGAGTGCGAGGTCAGCGCGCTGCGCGACGGCGACGGCGCCATCAACGGGGCAGTCTGCCTGGCCTGGGACGTGACGGAAAGCAAGCGCTCCGAAGCCCTCATCGAGCGGCTTGCCTTCTCTGATTCGGTCACCGGCCTGGCCAACCGTTCGCTGTGCCGCGACCGTCTGCGGGTCGCCCTCGCCGACGCCGCCCGTTCGGCGACCACGCCGCTAGTCATGATCTTCGACCTGGACCATTTCGCGGCCGTCAACGAGGCGCTGGGCCACGCCGGCGCCGACCGGCTGCTCGAGGCGATCGGCAAGCGTCTCGTGACCGGAGTGCGCAGCGCCGACACCGTGGCGCGCTGGGGCGGCGATGAGTTTGCCGTCGTGATCCCGAGCATGACCGCCGCGGACGGTGTCTTCGGCCTCACGCAGCGCCTTCTCGACTGCTTCCATGCGCCCTGGCTGATCGACGGTACCGAGGTCTGGATCACGGCGAGCGCGGGGATCGCCTGCTATCCGGCCGACGGCGACGGGGCGGCCGAGTTGCTCGAACACGCTGAGAGCGCCGTGCGGCTGGCCAAAGAGCAGGGCCGCGACTGCGCGCGCTACTACGCTCCCGACCAGGGTGCTCTCGGTGAGGAGCATCTCGCGCTGACGGGCGATCTGCACCGCGCCCTGGACGAGGGACAGCTTCTGGTCTACTACCAGCCGCAGGTCGACGCCGCGCGCGGGACGCTGCGCGGCTGCGAGGCGCTGGTACGCTGGCGCCATCCCCAGCGCGGCCTCGTCAGCCCGGCCGAGTTCATCCCGCTCGCCGAGAAGACGGGACTCATTGTGCCGATCGGCGAGTGGGTGCTGCGCACCGCTTGCGCCCAGGCGGCGCGCTGGTCGACCGAGGAGCAGGTCGAGCTGCGGGTGGGCGTCAACCTCTCTCCGCGCCAGTTCCAGCAGCGCGACCTGGTAGCCCTGGTAAGGGACGTCCTGGCCGAGACCGGCCTGCCGGCGCGCCAGCTCGAACTCGAGGTCACCGAGACGGCCATCATGGCCGACCCGCAGGGCGCCGCCCGCCAGCTCGCCGAGATCTCGGCGACCGGTGTCAGCGTGGCGCTGGACGACTTCGGCACCGGGTATTCGTCGCTGGCCCTCTTGCGCCAGCTGCCGATCGACAGGCTCAAGATCGATCGATCGTTCATCACGGGCTGCACGAGTGAGGCCGACGCTGCCGCCATCACGCGCGCCGTGATCGACCTGGCCAAGGACCTCGGCTTGACGGTGATCGCCGAGGGTGTGGAAGACCGAGAGCAGCTCGCCTTCCTGGCCGCTCACGGCTGCGACGAGATCCAGGGCTATCTCTTCGGCCGGCCGCTGCCGGCGGGCGAGTTCGAGCTGCGGCCCGAATGGGATGCCGCCCTCGCCGGTGCCCAGGCCGCCGTTCGCTGAGCGACCGTCTGCCGAGGCCGGCCGTCGTCGCCGTGCCGCCAGAAACTCACCGGCGTCGTCGTTCGTCACCTCCTGTCGAAGGTCCGCCGATGTAAAGTGGGGGTGATGAGTCTCTCAGGGGGAGCCATGCCGAAGCATCGCGGACTCCACGTCCTCTTGCTGGTAGCCGCGCTGGCCGCAGCACTCGCCGGTGGCTGCTCGTCCGCGCCCAGCTCGACAGGACCCTCTGCGCCGGGCACGCCATCCGGTCGCTCGCCATCACCATCGGCCAAGCCGGCCAGGACGGCGAAGCCGAGCCGTAGTCCCAGTAAGACTCCGCAGCCCAGGGTCACGCACGGCGCTACCAGGACGAGCGGCGCCAAAGTCACGATCAGTTTCGTCGATGTCGGCCAGGGCGACGGTATCGTCATCAAGGACGGCTCCTGGGCCGCCACGATCGACGGAGGACCGACCGGCAGCGACGGCGCCATGGCCGTGGCCCTCAGTAACGTGGGAGTCGGCCGTCTCAACGTCATGCTGGCGACGCATCCCGACGCCGACCACATCGGCGATCTCGCCGTGCTCGCGCGGGAGTTCCACCCGCGGGTCGTCTACAGCGACGACGTGGGCACGACGGCCACCTACCGACGCTTCATGGCGGCCGTGCACGCGGTCCACGCCAAGGCTGTCTCGGCGTTCCGAGGCCGCACGCTGGCCCTGGGGCCGCTCAGGGCGCGGGTCTTGAACCCCGCCCGCGACGGCAGCGACACCAACGCCGACAGCATCGTGCTGCTGCTCGACATCGACGGCCATCGTGTGCTGCTGACCGGCGACGACTACGGAGCAACCGAAGACTACGTGGCCGCTGTCTGCGCCCGCGGTCCGCCGCTCTATCTGCTCAAGGTGGCCCATCACGGCTCCAGGTATGCGACGAGCGCTTCTTTTCTGTCGCGGACGCGCCCGCGCTACGCGGTGAT
>PMKK01000081.1 GCA_003157715.1 Actinomycetota bacterium | reverse complement strand
GCGCTGGGCCGCCTTGAGGCGGCCCAGCGCCGCCTCGATCCCGTCGTAGCGGGCGATCATCTGGTCGTGGACGCGGTGATTGTGCTCGCGGTAGGCGTCGTACAGCTCCTGGGCGCGAGCGGCGTCGATGATCCGCATCTGCGTCATCAGCGGCTGGCCGACGTTGGCCAGCAGCACGTCGTCGGGCAGTTCGTGACCAAGCACCACCCGCGAGGCGTGACGAAACGAGGCCGTGATGAGTCGGACGGTGTCGACGACCGTGCCGTCGAGGTCGAAGATGACCGGCTCGAAGCCCGTCACTGCGGCGCCTCCTCGTCGCCGGCCTCGCGCGGCGGCGATCCGCCGGCCTCGCCCGCCGGCAGCACGGCGCGCACGGCCTCGCCCAGCTTCCAGCCCTCGAGCAGCTCGAAGGCGTGCACGTCGACCAGGTCGAACCGCAGCGGCGTGATCGACAGGTACCCGGCCGCGAGCGCGGCGAAGTCGGTGCCCGGTTCGTTGGCGCAGTCGCGCGCTTCGCTGTGCAGCGTGTAGCGCTTGACCGCACCGCCGCCACTCTCGATCTCGATGCGCTCGTGGACGCTGGCACAGCCCAGCCTGGTAACCCGCACGCCGTGCACCTCGGCAAGCGGCAGGTCGGGTACGTTGACGTTCAGCACGAGACCGTGCGGCAGTCCGTCGGCCAGCACGCGAGCGACGATCGGCGCCACCAGTCGGGCGGCATCGTCGAAGTGGCGCGGCGAGCTGCCCTGCACCGAGATCGCCACGGCCGGCAGACCGAGCAGGGCGCCTTCGAGGGCGGCGGCCACCGTGCCCGAGTAGGCCACGTCGTCGCCCAGGTTGGCGCCCGCGTTGGCGCCGGCCACCACGATCTGGGGGCGGTCGCCGAAGAACCCGAGGGCGGCCGCCCGCACGCAGTCGGCCGGCGTGCCGTCGAGCGAGAAGCCCGAGAAGCCGTCGCCGAACCCGGCCTGGCGGGCGCGCAGCGAGCGGCCGATAGTGATTCCGCGAGCGATGGCGCTGCGATTGCCGTCGGGCGCCAGCGTGAGCACCGCGCCCAGTCCGTCGAGCCCGCGGCGCAGCGCCGCCAGGCCGGGAGCGTCGATGCCGTCGTCGTTTGTCAGCAGCAGATGGCTCATCGTCTGAGAGATTCTATCGCACCGTCCGGTCGCCTCCGGTGTCGCCCGGATTGGCAACGCCAGAGAGGAGCTCGCCCCTGCGCGTCGTAGGAATGCAGAACCGACACGGAGCTTTCGTACGTGCGCAAGACCATGAGCCTCCATCCCGATGCCGTCGAACGGCGCGTCAGCATTCGCCGTGTCGTCGTTCTGGCCGGCGCGCTGGTGTGCGTGTCGGCCGTGCTGCTGGCCGCCGGCCTGCTCTATCTCTGGCCGCTCTTCATCTTTCCCCTGCTGCTCTCCGCCGTGTTCTTCTTCGAGCTGGGCAGCCTGCTGGTCGCCGGCTGGCTGGGCGGGTTCTTCGTCGCCTACTTCGCCCTGCGGCAGCCGGCCGACCCGGGCACCGCACGGCAGGCGATCATCGGCCTCGCGGCCTTCAGCCTTGCCGGCCTCGTCCTGGGCCGCGTGCAGCGCGACCAGCACCACCTGCGCAAGCTCCTTGCCGCGACGTCGCTGACCGACCGCCTGACCGGCCTGTACAACTACGGCACGTTCGTCGACTACCTTCATAACGAGGTGACCAAGACCGACCGCTACGGCGGCGAACTGACGCTGATCATGTTCGACCTCGACCACTTCAAGCGCTTCAACGACCGGCACGGCCACGAGGCCGGCAACGATCTCTTGCGGCGCGTAGGGGCGACGCTTCAGTCCGTGGTGCGCGAGGCCGACATGGCGGCGCGCTACGGCGGCGAGGAGTTCGCCCTGCTGCTGCGCGGCGACGCCCAGGACGGCCTGGAGCTCGCCGAGCGCGTGCGCCGGGCGATCGAGACGACCGCCCTCGACCTGCGCGGCGGCGAGATCGTCTACGTCACCGCCAGCGCCGGCGTGGCGCCCTACGACCCGAGTTGCGACGGCGAAACGACGCTGATCGAACGCGCCGACCAAGCGCTCTACGAATCGAAGGCGGCCGGCCGCAACCAGGTGACGGTGCACTCCAGCGCCGACCTGCCCGAGCATCTCTCGGCCACGCTCTCGGCCTGAGCGAAAGCAGGAGCCCGCGGCGCGGCGGCTACTTGGGCAGCCTGGCCGCCCCGACCCGCGGCAGGCGGGTGTCGGGGCGCGCGAAGACCTCGCCGCTCATGAGCTCGACCCCCACGCGGCGCAGCGCATTCATCTGGCGCGCGTCGGCCACCTCGGGGGCGATCAGGCGGGCGTCGATACGAGCCGCGAAGCGCAGCAGAAGCTGCACGATGTCGAGGTAGGTGGGGTCGGTGGTGGCGCCCGCGCTGATCACCGGGTCGAGTACCAGGTAGTCGGGCTGCGCCCGGGCGATCAGCTCGAAGGCCGTGAGACCGCCCCCCACGCCCGCCACGCAGACCGGAAATCCCATCTCGTGCACCGGCCCCAGCACGCGCAGCGCCGAGGCCGCGTTGGCGGCGAGGTCCGCCACCTGCAGCTCGAACACCACGTGCTGCGGCACGAGCGCCTTGTTCAGCGAGTAGAACTCGCTCAGGGCGAGCACCGCCGCGCCCGGCAGCTCGACCGACTCGCAGCTCAGCATGAGCAGCTCGTCGGGCGCGAGGCCGGCTGCTTTGACGACCGCCAGCTCGCGCGTCTCGATGCCGTAGGCCGACAGCAGCGCCGAACGGCGCGCCACCTCGTCCAGGACGTCGGGCAGGCGCAGCGGCGAGTAGAACGGCCCGCGGATGGCCGTGTGGTAGCCCACCACCTTGCGGGCGGCGACGTCGACCACGGCCTCGAAGAGCGGCTCGAGACTGTGGTTGTCGACGGCGTCGGCGAGCGTGCGCTCGAGCTCGTCGTCGTAGATCAACCACTCGCGCTCGGCGGCCTGCATGGCCGCCGCCACGCCGTTTTGCAGCGACTGCTCGAAGGTGAGCTCGGCGCCGGCCTGCAGCACGGCCACCGTGACGAAGGGATGCACGCGGTCGAAGACACCCGGCGCGAGGTCGTTCAGCAGCATGGACTGGAGCCGCTCGTAGACACGCCGGCTGATCGCCGTCAGGTCATCGCGCGAGATGTCCTTGGCGCGCCGCGGCGGCGAGAGCACGACGATGAAGGCGTTGTCCGACAGGGTGAAGTCGGCCAGCACGTCGAGCTTGCGCAGCGAGGTGCCGACCATCTCCTGGAGGATGCTCGAGCAGGCGTCGAGCACGTCAGAGGTCACCTGCCAGCCGAACACGCGCTCGAGGCGGCCGTAGCGCTTGAGACCGACGTAGAGGATGGCGACCTCGCCGCGCTTCTCGAGCTCGAGGCGGATGCCGTCGGCGATGAGGCTGAGCGACGGCAGGGCCAGCGTGTCGTCGCTTACCAGATTGCGCAGGTTGGCGCGCGCTTGCTGGGCGATGCGCTCGGTCGTGCGCTCGTCGTCGTGGCCCTCCATGGCAACCCGTTCCGGCGGAGCTACCCCGCCTTGTCGGTCTTCGAGGGCCTGGCCGCGTCGCCGCCACCGCTCCCCGCCGCTTTGCTGCTCTTGGCGCCGTCGCCGTTACCCGCCGCCTTGGCCTTGGACTCGCCGGCGGACTTGGCGGCATCGCTGGGCTTGGCGGCATCCGTGGACTTGGCACCGTCCGCAGTCTCGGCGCTGGCATCGGCCTTGGCGCCGCTGTCGGACGCGCGGGCCGTCTTTGAGCCGCGGCCGTAGTCGGTGGTGTAAAAGCCCGATCCCTTGAAGTGAATGGCGACCGGATGCAGCACTTTGTTGACGTGGGCCCCGCAAAGCTCACACGTCTCTATGGGTTTATCGGCGAATTTCTGAAAGAGCTCGAAGGTGTGACCGCACGCTTCGCAGCGGTACTCGTAGATCGGCAAGGCCTGCTCCTGGGCTCGCTCTCGGCTCGGGCGTTCAGTCTAGCACAGGGCCGCCCGACGGCGACCGGCGGAGCCCGGCGAACGGCGGGGCCCGCGACCGGCGAAATCCAGCGAACGGCGAGGTCCGGCGGCCTGCAGGTCAGCCGAAGCGGCTACGCCGTGGGGGCGAAGGGCGGCACATGTCCGGCGATCAGCAGCGCGGCCCGCCACGACGCTATCGCCCGCCAGGAGGCGGTCAGGACCGGATCGGACCCCTCGACCGGCCGTGCGCTGGCCGCGGCACGCTCAAAATCGTCGCGCAGCGGCCCGATGGTGTCGCCGGCCAGCACCACGAGACCCTCCGCGGTGTCGACCCTGAAACAGACGCCACCCTCGGTGTGACCCGGCGTGCGCACCCAGGTGATGCCCGGGGTAAGCTCGCCGGCGTCGCCCGACAGCAGCCGCAGGCGCGCCGTGGGCAGAAGCCCTGTCACCATCGGCCAGTCGGGGTCGTCGAGCTCGAGCTGGTGGACGACGACCGGCCCGGGCACGTCGGCGCAGGCGCCCGCATGGTCGAAGTGCGCGTGCGTCAGGGCGATGAAGTCGAGATCGTCGACCCCGAGTCCGCGGGCCGCCAGCGCCTTGACGACCGGCTCGTTCTGGAGGTGCATGCCGGGATCGACGAGGATCGTCTTGGGCCCGCGCAGCAGCACGGTGTTGGGGAACGTCGTCATGCCGACCACCGCGCGCTCGGCGGCGAGCTTCTCGTAGACGGCGTAGCCCTCGGGAGAGCGGTGCTCGGGCGCGACCTCGACGCGGGCGCCGTCGACCGCGAAGGCAAACCGCGCAGTGGGCAGCAGAACGTCGACCGAGTACACCGGCGCCTACTTGTCGGCCGGCTCAGCCGGCGCGGCCGGCGCGTCTGCCTCGTCGTCGGGCACATCGCGAGCGTAGACGACGTCGACGCGGTCGAGGTTGATCACGGCGTACGGCACGGTCTCGACCAGCACATCGCTGTCGGCGCGGTAGATGCTGGCCCGCGACAGCGTCAGCTTGCTGTCGGTGATATGGCGCAGGTGGTCCGACGAACGGCGAGCCGTCGTGCGGCCGCCGTTGCCGAAGTGGGCGTAGCCCACGATCTTCAGGTTGCCTGTGTAGGCGACCACCTCGAGCTCGAGAAACCCGATCTCCACCTTGAACTCATGCCCGAGGTCGCCCGTCCGTACGATCACCGGCTGGTCGTCCACGGTCTTCTCCTCGTCGAATAGAAAGAACTCCACGGAGTACTCCTTCACGCTGAAAGCTGGTCCTGGCAGCCGCGTGCATCGGACTGTCGCCCGCGCCCGCCTCGGTCAGTTGTCTGTAGTTTCTTTGTCGCCCGCACCGCAGGATCCTTGAGCGCACGGAGGTCCGGCGAAGGCGGAGGTCGCGCGCCCGCCACGAGCCACCACGAGCCGCGCGCCGCGCAGGTTGCTGAGACGAAGCGTCAGGGCGGCGCTGAAAATGCCGCCCAGGAGGCTGCCGAAGACGAACGAGCGCATGCGTGCCATGCAGCAACTATAGGCAAAGCCGCGACCTCAGACAACGGACCTTTCGACCTTGGCGAAAGCCAGGTCGCCGTTCGGACCGGCGTCGACTTTGATCGTGTCACCGGAGCGAAAACTGCCGCGCAGCAGCTCGCTGGAGAGCGGGTTCTCGAGCAGGCGCTGGATCGCGCGCCGCAGCGGACGGGCGCCGAACTCGACGTCGTAGCCTTCGTCGACGATCTTCGCCCGGGCGGCCGCGGTCACCTCGAGATGCATGCCCTGTCCCTCGACGAGCCCACGGGTGTGCTCGAGCAGCAGGTCGACGATCTGTTCGAGCTGCTCCTTGCTCAGAGGGTCGAAGACGATGATGTCGTCGACACGGTTCAGAAACTCGGGCTTGAAGGTGTGGCGCAACTCAGCCATCAGGCGCTTTTCGAAGCTCTCGTGGCTGGCCTCGTGGCTGTTCTCGCGGCTGAAACCGAGCTGTTGCTGGCGGATCGTGCCGCTGCCCACGTTGCTCGTCATGATGATCACCGAGTTCTTAAAGTCGACCGTGCGCCCCTTGCTGTCGGTCAGACGCCCGTCGTCCAGGATCTGCAGCAACGCGTTGAAGACGTCGGGGTGGGCCTTCTCGATCTCGTC
>PMKK01000141.1 GCA_003157715.1 Actinomycetota bacterium | reverse complement strand
CAGCGAGGCCACGGCGTCCTGGACGGCCTTGGTCACCACGGGCGGACGGTGGCCGAGGATCATGGGCCCGAGGCCGAGCAAATAGTCGATGTACTCGTGGCCGTCGACGTCGGTCATGCGCGAGCCCAGACCCTCGGCGATGAACGGCGGATAGGGCACCCAGCCGAACTTGAAGGTGCGGGCGCTGCTGCCGGCGCCGGCGGGAATGACGCGGCGGGCGCGAGCGAAGAGCTCGCGCGAACGCGGCATGCGTTCGTCGTATCGTGCTGCGAAGTCCATGGGCATCTGCTCCTGACGGGCTGCTCGAACGGCTGGCGAGTCAATTCCCGACTGTTGCCGAACCGTATCGAATCGTTACCGGATCACTGCCAAATCACTGCCGGACCGTTGCCGAACCATTGCCGAACCATTGCCGAACTAACTTGGTATACTCTGTATGCTTAGTTCGTCGGTCATCTTATCGACTGGTCCGGCAAACGGCAACCGCAAGCGGCGCCGGCAAAGCGAGGGAGCCCCATGAGTTTCATGCGCGACGAGATCTTCGCCCAACCCGAGATCGTGGCCCGGCTCGCCGCCGACCTCGCGCCCTATCGCGCGGCGGCAGCGGCGGCGCGCGCGGCCGGCGCGCGCTTCGTGCTCTACGCCGCGCGCGGCACGAGCGACAACGCGGCCGTGTTCGGCAAGTACCTGGCCACCATCCACGCCGGTCTTCCGGCCGGCCTGGCCGTGCCCAGCTCGGCGACCGTCTACGACACCCCCATCGACCTGCGCCAGTGCCTCGTCGTCGGCGTGAGCCAGAGCGGCGAGACGCCCGACGTGGCCGAGTACGTCGCCCACGCGCGCCGCGCGGGCGCCTTCACCATCGCCATCACCAACGACGACGACAGCCTGCTGGCACGCCAGGCCGACACCGTGCTGGCCACCCACGCCGGGCGCGAGCAGGCCGTGGCCGCGACCAAGACCTACACGAGCCAGCTCGCCGTGCTCGCCCTGTTCTGGGCGCAGTGGTGCGGCGACGAGAGCCTGCTGGCCGCCCTGCGCGACACTGTTCCCGAGGCCATGCGCGCCGCCTTGTCACTCGACCGCGAGATCGCCGAGATCGCCCAGTGGCTGCGCTTCAGCGAGCGCCTGCTGGTGACCGCGCGCGGCTATAACTTCGCCACCGCGCTCGAGGCGGCGCTCAAGTTCAAGGAGACGTCCTACATCGCCGCCATGCCCTACTCGGCCGCCGACCTCATGCACGGACCGATCGCCATGGTCGAGCCCGGCTACCCGGCCCTGCTGTTCTCGCTCGCGGGCCGCGCGCTGCCGGCCATGCGGCAGCTCGAGCGCGACCTGCTGGAGCGCAAGGCCGAGCTCGTGGTCGTCGAGGACACGCGGGCAGGCGCAGAAGACACGCGAGCGGGCGTGGAGACCACGCCGCGGGGCGGCGAGACCGGCAGGCGGCGCGGCCTGCGCCTGCCGCGGGCGGTACCCGAAGCGCTGTCGCCGCTCGTGGCGATCGTGCCCGGCCAGCTACTGGCGCTTCACCTGGCCGCGGCGCGCGGCTACGACCCCGACAAGCCGCGCGGGCTGAACAAGATAACGAAGACGCTGTGAACAAGTCAGCGAAGACGCTGTAGATCAGCGCGCATGCGGATCCACCCAAGAGCCCAGGGCGGCGGGTGGCCTCGCCGCGCTTCGCGGCGCCCTGGAGGCGACTCCCCGCGCGGGAGCGTCGAAGCCGCCTCTCGTGAACGCCGGGAATCTGCCGACACAGTGATCATGGCCTACCGCCTGCGATCCTCGACGCCGATTCGTCACGGCGCGCTCATCATCCCCTAACCGACTCATGGGAGCCTCTTTGAACGATCGTCATGCCCAGGCAGCATCAGTGGCCGCCGACCGTCGATACCGAGGTGCGTTTATGAACCATGTGAGTGACACCCGCCGCGAGCCGGCGACGGCCGGGCAGGATCGCCCCCCCGAGGCGGCCCGCGGCCTTCCCGGCGACTATCACGTCCACACCACCTACTCAGACGGCAGCGGCAGCGTGGCCGAGTGCATCGAGCACGCCATCGCCGTAGGGCTGGCCGAGATCGGCATCGCCGACCACATCTCGCCGGTGCAGCCGACCCCGTGGCAGATGCCCACCGTCCCCTTCGCGGAGCTCGAGCGCTACGTCACGGAGGTGCGCGACGCCGCGAGCCGCTACGACGAGATCACCGTGCTCCTGGGGATCGAGGCCGACTACCTGCCGGCACACGAGGAGCAGCTGCGCGCGCTGCTCGACGCCTGGCCGTTCGACTACGTCATCGGCGGCGTGCACATGGTCGACGGCTTCGATTTCAACGATCCCGCCTTGCGCGACGACCCTCGCTGGTCAGACCCCGACCCGCTCTTTGCCGCCTACTACGAGACGGTGCGCCGGGCAGCGCGGTTCGGCGGCTTCGACATCATCGCGCACCTCGACTACATCGGGCTCTGGGGGCACACGCCCGGAACGGCCGTGGACCCGGCGATCGACACGTCCCTCGACGCGATCGCCGCCTCGGGCGCCGCCATCGAGCTCAACACCGACCGCTTCAGCGATCCCGCCGGCGTCATGTATCCCTCGAACGACCTGCTGCGCGCCGCCCGCGCGCGTGGCGTTCCCCTGGTCATCAGCTCAGACGCCCACGCCGCGGACCAGGTCGGCCTGCTCTGGAGCGAGGCGCTCGACCGAGCCGCGCAGGCCGGGTTTCGGGGGACATTGCGCCTCTCAGACCACGCTATGGTCCCGCTGCCGCGGGCCCCTCGCCGGCTGGCCGGTGAAGGGCGGTCGTTCTAGGCCAGCTGCCAGGCGTAGATCCCGCTCAGCACGAGCGCATAGACGATGACGGCGTAGTACCAGCGCCCGCTGAGCTTGGGTGTTTCGATCGGCGCCACGTTAAGGCCGGCGAGCACCATCAGGGCCGCGTAGAGGACGACGGCGAAGGCCCCCCGGCCGACGAGCGGCTCGAACACGAGCAGCAGAGCCACGACCATGACGTTGTTGTCGAGCGCCAGCCCCCGGTAGGTCGACTCGCCCAGGAGCCCGAAGACGTTGAAATAGCTCAGGCGAATGGCTCCCGTGGCGAGCACCACGAAGGCGCCGGGCACAAACCAGCCGCCGAAGTCCCCCAGTCTCAAGAGCAGCAGGGCCGGCACGACGCTGAAGCTAACGATGTCGATCAGCGAGTCGAGTTGCGCGCCGACGGCCCGCTGATCGGCCGTGCGAGCGCTCATGCGCCGTGCGATGCGGCCGTCGCTCCAGTCGAAGACGACCGCCCACAGCAGCGCCGTCATGGCCGCCGGGTAGACTCCGCGCACCGCGAAGTAGAGCCCCAGCAGCGCGGCCAGCAGCCCGGCCAGCGAGCACACGTTGGGCAGGTCCCGGGCGAAGGCGAGCATGGGCGGTGGGCCGGCGGACGAGGGACCAGCCGGCGGGCGCGAGGCTCTCCGGCTCAAACCGCCGCTCCGGCCGACCTCGCCACCTCGGCGGCCGGGGCGGGCCGCCACGTTCTCGCGGGGTACAGACGCCTCGGGAACACCAGCTCGGCCGCCTTCAGGTCGGCCGGCGTGTCGATCTCGTACCAGCGCTCGGCGGGGAAGATCACGGCCGCGGGGGCCATGCTGCCGGCGGCGGTCATCTCTTCGAACACCGACTCGTAGAAGAGACTCGTCTGGCCGGCCGCCACATGCGAGTCAAGGCGCTCACCGACCTCTCTCCAGGTGTCGCGCGCGAGGCTGCAGATGTTGACCGCCATGAAGTGGCCGGCATCGGTGCAGTGATGACCGTAGATACCCGGCGGCGGAAAGAAGGCGTTGACGTTGCCGTCCCCGTCGAGCGTCACCGTCGTGCCGTTC
Organism: Actinomycetota bacterium; assembly: GCA_003157715.1. Next base: position 5,409 of record PMKK01000141.1, on the reverse strand, counting down.
ATCCATGGCAACTGCGGGGAGACGGCGATCCGGCCGGGCTCGAGCAGCGGCGCCAGAAGCTGCTGGTCGAGAACGACGTCGCTCTCGACCAGCAGGAACGGCTCGTCGATCAGCCGGCGTACGAGCCACAGAGAGTAGATGTTGTTGGTGGTCTCGAAGCACGGGCTGACGACGTATTCGACGGCGATGCCGCCGAAGCGCTCACCGAGGTAGTCGCGTATGGTCTCGGCCTTGTACCCCGTGACGATGACGAGGCGGCGGAAGCCGTGCGCGTCGAGGGCGCGTACCAGGCGCTCGACGATCGGCACGCCGTTCACCGCGACAAGGCACTTAGGGACCGCGTCGGTCAGGGGCGCCAGGCGGCTGCCGAGTCCGGCGGCGAGCAGCACCGCGGTCCGCACCTTGACATGATCGGTCGCGGAATCGTGAAGCTGCATGTGCGTTCCTCGATTCTCAAGGGCTCGGCGGTCCCCTCCCCGTGCGAGATGCCGAGTCGCTGGCGACGGCATGGTGAAGGCCGCCCGAGAGACGAATGCGAGTGCACGCCACGCCCCGGCCGTCGCCGGCAAAAGGAGTACACGTGGCCGCTGCGATATGGTTCTCGGTGGCTTACGCCGATCGACCAGGTCGTCGACCTGGTGCACCTGGTGCGGCGAGATCCACCCGAGACACGCCGGCAGAAGGGCAGCGGCCGCTCGACGGTCGTGCCTAGTCTACCCGCTTTTCGGGGCCCGCCGAGGAGCGGACCGTTGGTGCCTGCGCGGGCACGCTCTCGCCGGCCTGGCGCGACGGCTTCGCGGCGACCCGCACGGCCCCGGTCGTGTCGAGCCGCCCCGCAGCCCGACTGTCGAGGTGTTTGCCGTAGTGTCCGCCGTAGTGTCCGCCGACGATCCCAGCGGCACACTGGTGACGGTGCGCCGACGGACTTCGTCAGAAACGGGAGGATTCATATCGGCCCGATCGTCAGGTTTTGCAGGTTCCGGCCCTTGGCGCCGGCATCGGCATCCTGTTAGCTGAAAGCCGACTACTCAGAGTCCACGCCGGCAACGGCACGCCCACGGGGTGCCGGGCTAAGCGATCGTGGCGATCCGACCGGATTGGAGCAGATGACATGGCTGTTTGGACGCGCGGGGCCGGCTTTGGACATGGGCGCGACGGCGCGGCCGAGCTCGCCTGCCAGCATGCTCTCGCGCAGGCGCGTGCCGTGCCCTTCTGGCTGGACGACCCGTCGGCGCCCGAGGCGTGCGAGGCGCTTGCGGGCAGCGCGAGCTGCGACCTCGCCGTGGTGGGTGGCGGATTCTCCGGCCTGTGGTCGGCGCTGCTTGCCAAGGAGCGTGAGCCGGATCTCGACGTAGTCCTGGTCGAAGGCCAGCGGATCGGCTGGGCGGCGTCGGGACGCAATGGGGGATTCTGCTGCGCCAGCCTCACCCACGGCTACGAAAACGGCCTCCAGCGCTTTCCCGACGAGATCGACCGCCTCGAGACCCTGGGCATGCGCAACCTCGACGAGATCGAGCAGACGGTCGCGGCGCGTGCCCTTGACTGCGACTGGGAGCGGCCGGGCGACCTCGCCGTGGCCACTCAGTCCTGGCAGGTCGAAGCGCTTCGTCCCGACGGCGGCTCCGCCGCGAACGACGCCGTCGTGTTCCTCGATGCGGCGGCGGTGCGCGCCGAGGTCGACTCGCCGACCTACCTGGCGGGTCTGTGGGACAAAAGCAGCGCGCTCGTCCATCCCGCCAAGCTGGCCTGGGAGCTCAAGCGGGTGTGCCTCGAAAGCGGTGTGCGATTCTTCGAGGGCACGACCGTGCGGGGACTCTCCAGGGAAGGCCGGGGAATCGTGCTGACCAGCGACTACGGCAAACTCCGGGCGCACCGGGTGGTACTCGCCACAAACGCCTTCCCCGCGCTGGTCAAGCGGGTGCGGCCCTTCGTCGTGCCTGTCTACGACTACGCTCTGATGACCGAGCCTCTCACACGGCGACAGCTCGATGAGATCGGCTGGGCCAACCGGCAGGGCCTCACCGATGCGGGCAACCTGTTCCACTACTACCGGCTCACGGCCGACGACCGGATCCTGTTCGGCGGCTACGACGCGGTCTACCGCTACGGCAAGCACGTGCGCGGCGACTACGACCAGCGCCCGCGGACGTTCGTCAGACTGGCACGGCACTTCCAGGCCTGCTTTCCCCAGCTTGGCGACGTCAAGTTCACCCACCGCTGGGGCGGCGCCATCGATACGTGCAGCCGGTTCTGTGCCTTCTACGGCACGGCCTTTGGCGGGCGTGCCGCCTACGCCGTCGGCTTCACCGGTCTCGGCGTGGCGGCCAGCCGGTTCGGCGCGCAGGTCATGCTGGACCTGCTTTCCGGGCAGCCGACCGAGCTCACCGAGCTGGCGATGGTCCGCACCAGGCCGTGGCCGTTTCCGCCCGAGCCGCTTGCTTCGGCGGCGATCGTCACGACCCAGTGGTCGATCGCCCGGGCGGATCGCAACCAGGGCCAGCGTAACGCGTGGCTGCGCGCCCTCGACTCGCTGGGCGTGGGGTTCGACTCGTAAAGAGCTTCCCGGCGAGCCGGTCTCGTCGCGAGGCCGGTGTCAGCGATCAGGCGGAAGGCCCCGCCGCGCCGGCCCTCGCATAGCGCGCGATCACGTCTTCCGCGTAGCGCACGACATCGTCGTCGAGCGGCAACGGCTCGTGGGCCTCGAGCAGCGCCGCGGCCCGCGCCGCGGCCTCCCGAACGAGTGCCTTGGGATCGCCCTCTGGCCGCCCGCGGCGAAACACGGCCGGCTCCCACAAGCCGCCGGCGTGCAGCATGGCGCGAGTCGAGCGGCAGCCCAGGAAGTGTCCCCCGGGCCCGACCGCGATGATGTCGTCGACGAGAGAGGTCGCGGGGCCGGCGGAGCGCTCTCCCAGATGGCGCCGGATGCCGGCCATCGCGTCGTTGTCCAGGACCGCGTCGGCGAGGCTGAAGCTCTGGGCGCCGTCGAGCGTGCCGAAGCCCACCAGAGAATCGGCTCCGGCGAGGGCCGCCAGCAGGCCCGACATGGCACTCTCGGCGCCCTCCTGATAGTCGGAGTAGCGGGCATCGCCGCCCAGCCCCGCGATCTGATTGGGCAGACCGTAGAAGCGGCACATCTCGAGGCTGGCGATGCTCGCCAGGTTCGCCTCGGGCGCACCGCAGACGTACTGCCCGCTGCGCATGTCGGCGACCCCCGGCTCGGGGGCGGCGATCAGCGCGCAGCCGGGAGCGGCGAGCTGCAGCAACACCACGGTCGAGAGGATCTCGGCCATGGTCACGATGCAGTTGCCGATCGGGTCCGCCGGCGCCGTGGTGCCCATGAGCGGCATCGGCATGACGATGATCGGCACGCCTCGCCGGGCGAGCTCGATGCTCGCCTGCGTCATGGCCGCATCGTGTTGCAGCGGCGCCACCGTGCAGTTGATCGTCGAGAAGATGGGCCGCTCCTTCAGAGGAGCGCCGGCCACGGCTTCGAGCAGGTCCACGAGCGGCGCCACGAACTCGGGGCCGCGCACCTCGTCCTGCAGATGCTTGCTGCACTCCGAGAGCGAGATGTACTCGATCTCGAGATTGGCCGTGGCGGGATCGAGGTCGCGGGCCGAAAGCGACGGCCACACGTAGTCGCACTCGGGCAGGGCGTCCAGCAGGCGCATGACCGTGCGCAGGCGGTCCGCCGTGCCGGGCAGGCGCTCGCCGCTCGCGTCGTCGAGAAGGTAGGTGGCGGTGCCGTCGCTGCACACCGACAGAGGGTGATCGCCGCCCACCACGACGTCGAGTAACGGGTCTCTCGCGGCCAGCAGGACCTCAGCCGGAGTCGTCCGCAGAGCCGCCTGGACGAGATCGTCCGTGAGACGTGCCGTGAGCCGCTCCCGGTCGACCTGCGCCCCGGCCCCGGCCAGCACGTCGATCGCCGCCGGCGAGTTGTAGGCGACTCCGGTCGTGGCGAGCACCCGCATCGTCTGCTCGTCGATCGCCTGCTTGTCGTCGTCGCTCAAGAACCGGAGGCGTGCATGTGCCATGTCCCCCTCACTTTCCGGTCGCCCCATGAATCTCGCGATGAGGCATTGTAAACTGAGTCGTCGTTCATCCAGCAAACACGACCGCGAGCCTGACGCCAACCGGAAACTCTGCCGGAATCTCCGTCGTGCGGCGAACAAATACTGAAGAATCTGGCTATCGTGGCGGTGACCGGCGGGAGAGCCATGTACGTGAGCTTGGGCAAAGCGGCGCAGGAACTGGGAGTGACCCCGGCGACCGTGCGGCGCTGGACGTCCATCGGCTTCCTGCCGTGCGTGCGGACCGCGGGAGGGCATCGGCGCATAGCAAAGGAAGACCTCGACGAGCTCGCGCGGGCCATCGGCGACGGCACGCACCTCGAGGCGCGTCGCGCCCGCGAACGCGAGCTCGAAACGCTGGTGCAGGCGTCGATCGACGTCGCGGGCCAGCTCGACCAGCCTGAGCTCCTCGCCGAGATCGCGCGCCAGGTGACCCGCCTTTGTGGCTGCACGACCTGCGAGATCATGGAGTACCTGCCCGACGAAGAGGCCCTCAAGGTGCTGGCCGAGTACGACGCCGAAGGGCACCGGGTCACGTCTCCGGGGCTCTGGAGCCTTCGCGACTATCCCGTGACGAATCGTGTGCTGAAAGAACAGACCCCCATCGTCGTCAATGCCGAGGCTCTGGGAGCGGACCCGGCGGAGGTGGCTCTCATGCGCCGCTATGGCGAGAAGAGCGTCCTCATGCTGCCACTCGTCTTTCGCGGCACGACCATCGGCCTTCTCGATGCGTGCGACCGCCGCTGTTCGCGCGTCTACTCACCGCAGGAGCTTCGCCTCTGCCGCGCCCTGGCCGGACACGCGGCGGTCGCGCTGCGCAACGCTCAGCTCTTCAGCGCCGCGCGCGACGCCACTCTCGCGGTGAGTGATCTGCGCCACCGTCTCAGCGACTTCTCGATGCGGCTGAACCGGCTGGAGGAGCCCGCCGAAGCGGCGCGTCCCTCGCGATTCGCCGAAGCCGTGAGAGCCGCTTTCGACGCGCGGTCGTGCGTCATCGCGAGTCACGACGGCACGTTGATCGAAGCGGCAGCGGCGACGCGCGCGAGTGGACGCCACGCCGGCCCGGAGATCAGCGCGTCCTCCACGATCGCCGCGAGCTCGGCGGCGCTCGAGCGCAACGTCGAGATCACGCTCACTCTGTCCCGGCCGGCGACGCCCGGAGAGGGCGAGATCCTCGAGCTGGCCGCCGCGATCGCGAGGCGCCTGCCTTTGGCATGAGTCCCGCTCTTCTCGGAGCGACAAGGCGCAGGCGGGCAGAGGCGCTCCCGCATGCCCGGTGTCGTGCCCTGGAGGTGCCTGGAGGTGCCTGGATGTGCCTGGAGGTGCCTGGAGGTGC
>PMKK01000169.1:403-3892 GCA_003157715.1 Actinomycetota bacterium | reverse complement strand
GGCGAATGGGCGAGGTGAAGTGCAGGTAGCCGGTGCTCGCCAGGCCGAAGTGGCCGAGGTTCTCGGGATCGTAACGGGCCTGCTTGAGCGAGCGCAGCAGGAGTTGTGAAAAGGCGAGGCGGCCGCGGTGCTCGCGGGCGCTCAGTCCGGGCAGCGTCTCCGAGAGCCGCCGCAAGGCGGCGGCGATGTCGGCGGCGCGTGCCTTCTGGCCGCCCGGAAACGACGGCGTGGGCACGTCGAGCTCTTCCATCGCGTCGAGCAGCGCCTCGGTGGCCGCCGGCTCAGGCGGTTCGTGAACGCGAAAGACGGCGCGCGCGTGGCGGCCGGCGAGAAACTGGGCGACCGCCTCGTTGGCCGCCAGCATGAACTCCTCGACCAGGCCGTGCGAGGGACTCTCGAGGCGTTCTTCGGCGGCCACGAGCTCGCCGCGGACGTCAAAGCGATACTCGGGTTCGAACGAGCCGATCCGCAGGGCGCCGCGCGCGAAGCGCGCGGCGCGCAGCTTGCCGGAGAGCTCGGCCGCCAGACGCAAGTGAGCACGCAGCTCCTCGTCGCCCGGCGACGCCGTGGCGGTGGGCGTCGCGCCCGCCAGCACACCGTCGACCACGCCGTACGTCAGACGGTGATCGCTGCGAATGGTCGAGCGGTAGAAGGCCACCGACGTGCGCCGGCCCTCGGTGTCGAAGGTAAGCTCCACGGTGACCGTCTTGCGCTCCTCGCCCTCGACGAGGCTGCACACGCCCGACGAGAGCTCGGCCGGCAGCATGGGCTCGGCCCACAGCGGCAGGTAGAGGCTGGCCGTGCGGCGGCGCGCCTCGGCGTCGATGGCGCCGTCCGGTTCGACCCAGAACGACACGTCGGCGATGTGCACCCAGGCCCGGTAACCGGAGCGCTCCTGACGCACCGAGATCGCATCGTCGAAGTCGCGCGCCGTGTCGGGATCGATCGTGAAGGTGGGCAGGCCGGTCAGATCGCGGCGCTCGCGGCCGGAGTCGCCACGGTCAGCGCCGCGCTCGCGGCCGGCGCCGCCGTGGCCTGGGTGAGCGAGGCGGCGGCCGGTGGAAGCGGTGGCGATCGCCGCTGCCTCGGCGGCAACCTCGGCCGGGAACTGCCGGCTCACGCCGCGGGCGTACTCGAGCGCCTTGAGCACCGCCGAGAGGTCGTGCGTGGTGCCGAGCACCTCGGTGATGTGCATGCGATTGCCCTTGGCCGGCACCGCCAGGACGATCTCGTCGACGCGCGGCGCGCGGCCGCCGCGCGACACCAGATAGCTGCGCTCGTCGCCGAACAGCGGCTCGAGCGACCAGAACTTGCCCCAGTGCGTCACGCGAGCGGCAAGCAGCGCCGGGGGCGGGCTCGGCAGGCGCCTCACGAGCAGGCCAGGGCGGCCGGACGCGTCACCCTAGTGGCCGCTGACGAGATACTGCAGCGCCCGGTCGAGGGCCTCGTCGCGCGAAGTCTTGGGATTGTCGACGGCGCGCACGTCGGGCACGATGCCCTTGTGGTTGATGTCGCGCCCGTTCGGGGTGAGGTAGCCGGCGATCGTCAGGTGCAGGTTGGCGCCGCCGGCCATCGGGAAGTTCGCCTGCGCGACTCCCTTACCGAACGTCCGCGTGCCGACGATCGTTGCCCGGTGGTGGTCCTGCAGCGCGCCGGTGGTGATCTCAGAGGCGCTCGCCGACCAGTGGTTGACCAGCACGGCGAGCGGCAGTGAGGTCGCGGGACGGCCGGAGGCGCGATACACGAAGGTGGGCGCATGCAGACCGTGCGTCGAGACCACGACACCGCCCGCCAGAAAGTCGCTCGAGACGTCGCGCGCCTCTTCGATGTACCCACCCGGGTCATAGCGCAGGTCGAGCACGAAGGCCTGAGCGCCCCTGGCCTGCAGGCGGAGCACGTCGTTGCGCACGGTCGTACCCACCCCCTGGGCGAAGCTCTCGAGGTAGATGTAGCCGATGGCCTTGCCGCCGCGGTGCAGGAGCTTCGTCACGGTCTCGGGCGTGGCGATGCGCCGCCGCGTCAGCGTGACGCTACGCACGGCGCTCTTGCCGGCGGCGCGCACGCCGAGGGTGACGCTGGTGCCGTTCGGACCTTTGATCCGGGCAGCCGCGACGACGGCCGACTCGCCGGTCACCGGCGTACCGTCGATCGACACTATCCGGTCGCCGGGGGCGATACCCGCGGCCTTGGCCGGCGAGCCCGCGAAGACCTGAGTGACGAGCAGCGCTCCGGCACGCTTGTTGAAGGCGGCGCCGATCCCCGAGTAGCTGCCCGACAGTGAGTCGGTCAGCGCCTGGCTCTGGCGGGCCGTGAGGTACTCGGTGTAGGGATCGTGCAGCGCCTTGATCGTGCCGGCGACGCCCGCCGCGGCGAGGCTCGCCGGGTCGACCTTCTTGTAGTAGTGCGCCTCGATCTCGGCGATCACCTGGGCGTCGAGACCGGCGGCGGCACTCGTCGCGTGACCGCCGTTCGAAGCGCCGCGCAAGGTGTAGCCCGAGATGAACGCGGCGGCCATGGCGAGCACGACGAGGAGAGCGGCCAGGATGACGAGGAACGGACGCATGGACGACCATGGTAGTCCCCCGGCAACGGGGGTTTCAACCGCGCGCGGCGGGGCGGGAGCGCTCGTCGGGTCAGACGCGCAGGTAGCGGCGCAGCGCCAGGAAGCTGCCGCAGGCGCCAAGCACGGCGCCGGCCAGCACGAGAGTGGGGATCAGGCCGAGCGGCCACGACCCGGACTGCGCGAAGAGCGGGTACTTGATGGGTCGCAGAAAGTCGAGCTTGGACTGATGGATCCAGTTGTAGGCGACCACGTTGGCGCCCCACACGGCCAGCGCCGCGACGAGCGAGCCGACGAGGCCGGTGATGAAGCCCTCGAGAATGAACGGCCAGCGGATGAACCAGCTCGTGGCGCCGACCAGCTGCATGATCTCGACCTCGCGACGGCGGGCGAAGATCGACAGCCGCACGGTGGTCGAGGTGAGCAGGATGGCCGCCAGGGCGAACAGCACGGTGACGACCCACATCGCCTTCTGCACCAGGTCGACGGTGCCCAGCAGGTTGCGCACCGTCTGTTTGGCATAGCTCACGCCGTCGGTGNNTGCCGGGGTCGTTGTCGACGTTGGAGTCGTGAAAGAAAAGCTGGGCGACCTTGTCGACCTCGTTGGGGTTCTTGACGAAGATCTTGTACGACGCCGGCAGCGGGTTGGATTCGAGGTTGTTGACGATCTGCTGGGCGCCCGAGCCGAGCATCTTCTTGAGGTCGGCCAGCGCCTGGGCCTGCGAGATGTAGGTGTAGGTCTTGACCACTCCCTGCCGCTGCAGGCCGGCGATCTTCGCGTTCAGCGCGTCGATCGAACTCTGCTGGGGCGGGGCACCCTTGATGAAGACCTCGATCTCGACCCTGTTGGTAAGGCTGGTCGTGCCCTCCTTCAAGTTCTTGTCGGTGACCAGCACGACGCCCAGGATGGCCATGGTGACGACCACCGT
>PMKK01000169.1:0-364 GCA_003157715.1 Actinomycetota bacterium | reverse complement strand
GCCGGTGCGGTTGATGCGCAGCAGAAGCTGCATGATGCCGATCGAGGTCTCGGGGTCGATGTTGCCGGTGGGCTCGTCGGCCAGCAGCAGCGGAGGGTGGTTGACGAAGGCGCGCGCGACCGAGACGCGCTGCTGCTCGCCGCCCGAGATCTCATGCGGCAGGCTGTTGGTCTTGTCGGAGAGCCCGACGAGGTTGAGGATCTCGGGCACCTTGCGGCGGATGGAGCGCCGATGCTCACCGACGACCTCGAGGGCGTACGCGACGTTCTCGTAGACGGTCTTGTTGGGCAGCAGCTTGAAGTCCTGAAAGACGCAGCCGATGTTGCGCCGCAGAAGCGGGACCTTGCTGCGCCGCAGGGTGTGC
>PMKK01000132.1 GCA_003157715.1 Actinomycetota bacterium | reverse complement strand
AGCCCGACGATCAGGATCTACACCACGTCGGGGGACTTGACCTCATCCCGCGTACGGCGCTGGCCGGCATGCTGAGCGCAGGTGCCGAGTCCTGAGTAGTTCGACCGCATCGCTGGGCCTTACCAATGCGCGACGTCTGCTGTCGTAATTACTAAGCCCGTGGTAGCGTCTTGGGCATGCTTAGGGCCGAGGACATCGAGCGTTTCTTCTCAGACCGGCCAGTCGGGTACCTTGGCGGCCGGTTGTTCTCGGACCGCGAGGCTGAGCTTTCAGAAGCGAGGACTGCGCTCGCGGAACCTGGCTCGCGGGTGTGGGCAGTGGGCAGGCGCGGCGTGCCCAACGGGCGCATGCAGTGGAGCGCCGGAAGTCAGGCTGACGCGGAAGCGTGAGCGCCACAGCTTGCGCCAACTGGGAGGGCGATGCGCTTCTGGCCTTCGAAGCAGCAGTGGGATTCATGGTCGCTGCCTAGCAAGTACTCGTTTGTCGGCGCCCTGTCGGGCTTGATCGGCGTCACCACGGCGGCGGTGTTCTTCGCCCTCGGCGGTAGCCTGCCGGCGCTTCTCGGCGGCGACCACAAGCCTGCCCCAGCATCGGTCCCCTTGGTGGCACTCAGCTTGTCGAATCCGGGGAAGTCGATCGTGACGATCATGGGCAGGGGTGACTGCGTCTTCTGGCTGCCCGAGGGGGTTGATGGTGGCGCGCCGAACGTCTCGGGCAAGTACCAGCTGCTGCTCGATGCGCAAGGGCGCTCCGAGCCGGACACGATCTCGGTGCGGCCATCACAGATGGTCGATGCATACGCCCGTCTCGAGAACGCGGCGCAGGTAGCCAAGCTTCTCGAAGCGGGCTCGACCGATCTCGAATTCATCCTCCGCAAGGCGAAGGGCGGCATTCTCTTCAGTGGCGAGATCCCCTTTACTCGCGAGAAGATGCTGTCCACTCGATGGCAACTCGACTTGACCAAGTCGAGGGAATGACAACGCGTGCCGCGGTCTCCGAAAGAGCGATATCCGACGGCGGGTTCACGATAAGTCGGACATGACGCCGCGGGATGCAGAACTCGCCATGAGAGATCGCGTATGAAGCGCGTTCCGCCCGAGGTCCGGACGGGCCGCAAGCTCTTGCTTGCCGTTGCTGACCTGCACGTGCGCGGCTACCAGCGGCTGCGCGTTCTTCCATGCGTTGGCAGTGCCGGAGTCTGGCGTTGCGTGATTGCGCCGGCCTGTCTCGTTTCGGTTAGCGGCTCCTGCCCGCCAGACCCCGCCGACGAGGACGAGCTGCAGGTTCGCGTACCGTCGTTCGATAGGAGTAAAGTCAGGCAGGGCGTCTTCTCTGAATCGTGGAGCCAGACGCCGGGGTCGCTTCACCGTCTGCCGGGGGGTATCCAGTGAACGCAAGGATGGGTCCGCGCCGAGCTTGGGCGCTGCTGGGCGCTGTCGCTTTGGTCCTTATCTTCTCTTGCGCCCTCGCGACGACTCGCGCCGCAGCGGCCACCCCGACCAGCAGCTCGAGCTTCCTACTGCGCCACACTTCGGCTACCAAGGGCCAGCTTCTGCAGCTCAGCGGCAGCGCTGCCGCCCTGACCTCGACCGGCGTCTGGAGTGGTGCGCTTGCCTCCGGGTCCCAGTTTGGCGTCGGCAGCTTCGACGGTGGCGCGGCCGCAGCAGCCCTGCTCTCATTGGTCGGCAAGAGCGGCGCGCGCCTCGACCTCTTCAGCGCGCAACCTGACGGCAGCTATGCCCCCAGTACCGTCTGGCATGCCGCCAAGGCGGGTCTTTCCGTGCCCGTCTCCCACCTTGTCGCTGCCGACACAAACGGCGACGGTCACGACGAGCTGCTCGTGCTTGCTCCCCTGGGCCGACACGGCGCGCAGGTCCTCGGTTTCTCCTTCACCGCCTCCGCCGCCAGCCGCCACATCCTCTGGCAGACACGCAAGGCTTCGTTCACCGTCAAAGGCGCCCAGCTGGCCGCCGCCGATCTCAACGGTGACGGCAAGACAGATTTGGTCATCCTCACCCGCAGCGGCAACAAGGGCCACCTCTACGGCCTGACCTCTTCAGGTGCGCGGCTTACCCTCGCTCTACGCTGGCAGGGCGCGGCGAGCGCCGCTGCGCGTCTCGCCGCCGGCCCCCTTGCCGGCAGTGCCAAGGGCGCCGCCTTCCTGCTCAGGCCGACCTCGGCCTCGAAGGCCACACTCACCCGCTTCACGCAGACCAAACACACCTTCGCCGCCCGCCGCGCCTGGTCGGGCAAGCTCGCAGGGCCCGTAGCTCAGCTCGCCTGCAGCGATCTCAACAGCGACGGCGCCGGCGACCTGCTCGTGCTGGCCGGCAAGGGCCACGCCGTCAACCTCACCGCCCTGCTTGCTGCCTCTACGGGTTACAGAGCCGGCCGCTGCTGGCAGGCGAGCCTCGCCTCTGCCAGTCTGCGACTCGCCTGCGCGCCTTCCGGCGTTCGCGTGCTCGCCCCGGCGACGACGGCCCTTCAGGGCGCCGGCACGGCCGCACTCACGGCCGTCTCCGCCGATCAGATGACTCTCAGCTTCTCGGGCACTGCCCCCGCCGGCGTGGCGGTCGGCAAGATCCTGCTGATCGAGCCCTGCGCGGCCGCCCCCGATGGCCTGCTGCGCAAGGTCACCGACGTGAGTACCAGCGGCGGCGTCACCACCGTGACCACGACCCAGGCCGCCCTCGACCAGGCCTTCCAGTCGCTTGACCTCTCGCTCTCCCAACAGATCACCGGCGCCGACCTCGCCCGCGCCCGCCTCGCCCCCGGAGTCCATCTCGTGGCCACCGGTCGCGGACACGGGCCACGCGGCTCGAAAGGCTCGATCTCGCTGCCGAGTTTCACGCTGGCCCTTGATCACGACTTCGGCGGTCTCGCCGTCAAGGGCTCGGTAACGTTGGCCGAGCGCGTCGACCTCGACGCCAGTGTGAACTGGCACCTCGGTCTTAACAGCGCCTACGTCGCCTCGGTGGCAACCGAGCACAGCACGCTGACCTGCACTGCCTCGGCCGGCTGGCAGCATGACCAGGAGGTCGACCTGCCCCTCGCCAAGGTGCCGACCAGCGTCGCCGGCGTGCCGGTGGTGATCGACCTCGAACTGGTGCTCGCCGCGCACGGCGACTTCGCCGTCGGGGTGGCCACCAGCGTCGATCAGATCGCCTCCTTTACGATCGGGGCGCAGTATGCCAACGGCAGCTTCTCGCCGGTCTGCTCGCCCGGGTTCTCGGCTAGTTGCAGCCCGCCGACGCTTTACGGCACGGCCGACCTGAAGGCCTCGATCGGACCCCAGGTGGGCGTGTCAATCTGCGACGTCGCCGGTCCCTACGTCGGCGTCGACGGCTACGGCGAGTTCTCAGCCGATAGCGCGGCCACGCCCTGGTGGATGCTGCACGGCGGTCTTGAGGGCGCAGTCGGCTTCAAGATGCAGATCCTCAGCCATACGATCGCCGACTGGAGCTGCTCAAAGACCTTCTACGATCACCTCTTCGCTCAGGCGCCGAGCGGCTCGACGCCGCCGCCGATGCCGACACCGACCGCTAGTCCCTCACCGACGCCCACGCCGACATCGACGCCCGGCAGCGGCGACTGGACGACCGTCTCGGCAGGCGGCTACCACACCCTGGCGCTCAAGACCGACGGCACCCTCTGGGCCTGGGGCTTGAACCACTACGGAGAGCTTGGACTGGGCGACACCACTGACAGGTCGACGCCGACCCAGGTCGGCAGCGCCAGCGACTGGGCCACCGTCTCGACAGACGGCGCCGACACCCTGGCGCTCAAGACCGACGGCACCCTCTGGGCCTGGGGCCAAAACGTCGGCGGACAACTCGGCTTGGGCGACCTCACCGACAGATCGGCGCCGACCCAGGTCGGCAGCGCCAGCAACTGGGCCACCGTCTCGGCGGGCGGCGGCGACACCCTGGCGCTCAAGACAGACGGCACCCTCTGGGCCTGGGGTCAAAACTATGGCGGAGATCTCGGCCTGGGCGGTGGTGGTGACCGGTTGACGCCGACCGAGGTCGGCAGCGCTAGTGACTGGGCCGCGGTCTCGACAGACGGCGCCGACACCCTGGCGCTCAAGACCGATGGCGCCCTCTGGGCCTGGGGCAAGAACTGCTACGGAGAGCTCGGCCTCGGTAATACCACCGACAGGGACGTCCCGACCCAGGTCGGCAGCGCCAGCGACTGGGCCGCCGTCTCGGCAGGCGACGACCACACCCTGGCGCTCAAGACAGACGGCACCCTCTGGGCCTGGGGCTACAACCCCGAGGGACAGCTCGGCCTGGGCGACACCACTGAAAGGTCGACGCCGACCGAGGTCGGCAGCGACAGCGACTGGGGCACCGTCTCGGCAGGCGGCTACCACACCCTGGCGCTCAAGACAGACGGCACCCTCTGGGCCTGGGGCTGGAACGAAGACGGCGAACTCGGCCTCGGCGACACTATCGAGAGGGATACGCCGACCGAGGTCGGCAGCCCGTGACAAGTGACGGGCCGCGCTGAGTCGAGCCAGCTTTCTGCCCACGCGGAACCTACGTCTTGGTGCTCCTCCGCACCGTCCAAGTTCGCGGACGTGCTCTGGCCAGACTAGAATGAAGCTGTAGTTGGATGTATCGCGTAGCTACCTTGGTGGCCTCTGCAAAGATCAGAGTTGTTTGGGCAGCACCCACGATGCTTAGAGCTTGGAGCCATCACCCAATGGGGGGCTCAGGCATGCCTGACCGCGAATACCGCGTCACGCCTCGCCGTGCGCGAAGAACAGGGTCACTTTCGACGCTTCTTGCAATGGCGATGTTCGCTCTGTCGCTTGCCGTCGGGGCGCTCGCCCTCGCAGTCGTAGCGCCTTCGGCTCATGCTGGGCCATCCACCGGCAGCATTGCAGGCACCGTCACGAATGCCAGCCTCACCGGTCTTGCCGGACTGGTGTCGGGCGGCGCGCCGTGATCCATGCCCGAAGAACGGAGCTGGATCTCAGCCGCCCAGGGCTCTCTTGCGGTCTCGACGGCGGCGCGCGCTGGGACGCCGATTCGCTACATACGGTCTAGACCTGTGCCAACCAGTACCTCGGTGCTGGCGTGGCCATCGAGCACGAACCAACCGTCGCCCTTGCCGCGGCAAACGATCGGCAAACGAACGCATCACCACGCCGTACCACTCGGCGTCACTCGATAACACTCAAGGCCGGTTTCTCGCGCTCCAGGAAGCTCTCGTTGGCACTCGCTGACACCTATTAGCAAATCAGTTGACGCCTTTGCACGGCGGAGGTCAGCGGTTCGAACCCGCTGCGGTCCACCAGCTATTTGCAGGGAAAACTGGTGCCGCGTGACCTGGCTCGGTCCCAACGCCGGGACTGTCGTGTCAACCGGAGCGGGCCAGCAACTCCTTTCGTGCTGAACTGGGGGGCCCGCCCGCCCGGCCGTCTGACGTGGCTACGCACGCTCGTCTGCGTACTAGCCAGACACGGTATGCTTGGAACAAGCGGTCGGGGCGGGGCTCCCGACCATCCGAAGACGGGGGGACCAGTGGGGACTCGAAGCCGTGGCATCCAGGCGTTGACCTCCGTAGTCGTCATGGCGATTGCGCTTGCTCTCTTCGCGATCTTCGCGGGATTCGTGTCGAGTGCGGCCTTCGCCGCGGGCACTTGGACGCCCCAGTCATCGGGTACCACGGATCATCTTGGGGGAGTGTTCTTCAGGGACGCCAATCACGGCTGGGCGGTGGGTGGGACCTACGAGAATGGGACCATCCTCGCGACCACCGACGGCGGCACGAACTGGACTTCCCAGACGTCGGGCGTCACGGACATCCTCGACTCGGTGTTCTTTCTCACCACCAAATGCGGCTGGGCGACCGGATACGACAGGTGGGGCGGCAGCGTCATCCTCAAGACCACCAACGCCGGCAAGGACTGGTCGGCTCAGGAGTTTAACTATGGATATTCGAGCCTGCAGATCCTCTCCGTCGGCTTCAGCGACGCCAGCGACGGCTGGGCGGCGGGCTATGCATATAACGTGTTCAGCCACCACTACCAGATCGTCACGTACGCAACATCCGACGGCGGCGCGCACTGGAACCCCCAGTGGTCCGATGTGCCGGGCGACTCGTGGAATAATCCCAATTCCATCTTCTTCGCTGATGCTACCGACGGGTGGGCAGCGGGCGTGAACGGCTCCCTGGTCGCCACCACCGACGGCGGCGCGAACTGGGTTGCCCAGACGCCGGGAACTGCGCCGCCCCAACTTGATGCGGTCTACTTTGCCGACACCACCCGCGGCTGGGCGGTGGGCGATGGGGACACTATCCTCGGCACGACCGACGGCGGCGCGCATTGGAATGCCGAGACGCCTGGAACTGAACCGATAGCCCTCCTCTCGGTGCGATTCGCCGACGCAACTCATGGCTGGGCGGTGGGATATGACTCCACTGACACAGGGAACCACGGCATCATTCGGGCGACCACCGACGGCGGCGCCAGCTGGACGCCCCAGGCGGTCGACACACCCTACAACCTGAACTCGGTCGACTTCCCTTACTTTGGCCGCGGTTGGACGGTGGGAAACGGCGGCATCATCTACGCCTACAGCGACGGCACTCCCACCCCAAGTCATACGGTCACGGCGAGTTGCAGCTCGGGCGGCAGCATCAGCCCGGCAGGGCCGCAGTCGGTGAGCATCGGCGACGACATCACGTTCACACTGACGCCCGATTCTGGCTACCGTGCCGTCGACCTTGTCGTTGACGGTGTCTCGCTGGGCCCAAAGAGGAGTTACACGTTCACGGACGTCACAGCCGACCGCACGATCTCGGCGGCCTTCGCCCAAGTGCCAACTATCGTGCTCATCGGCGGCCTCGACAGCAAATATGGCGACAACGGGAAAGGCGAGGGCCAGACGTGGCAGGGCGTCTACGATTACCTCCACTCGCGAGGCTACAGGGTGCTCGTCCCGCCGATGACCAAGGGTTCGTCGTCCGACGAGGTGATGGACTCGCAGGGTGGCTATCTCTATGACAACTGGAAGCGCTTGGACAACTGGCTTGCCGCGCCAGCGCAGAAGGTCGCCCCCAATACCCCGGTGGTGCTAGTCGGCCACTCCATGGGCGGTCTGATCGCCAGGGGGTTCGCCGAGTCGTCTTTCAAGCCCTTCAATGTCAAGGTCGTGGGCATCTACCAGATCGACACCCCAAATCTGGGCTCGCCGCAGTCGGCAATCGGTCGGTGGGTGGACGAATCCGTTTCGGTCGAGGAACTTGACGCGCGCGGCACCACCATCGGGTGGTTTAACTCGCAGGTCGCCCCGAAGACCTCGATCCTCACGCGGCACGTGGAGTCTGACTTCTTCCCGCTTTGGGCAGCATCGCACATGGCGCCTTGGTGGAACACGCCGGTTCAGCTCTGGCAGGTAGCGACGATCGACGCCATGGGGGCTGCCTTCGGCCTCGGCGTTCAAGACGACGGGATGGTGTCAGAGGAGAGCGCCACGTTCACTCCCCCAGGCAGGGATGGCGGGAGTCTGCTTGTGCACGCCCTTCATGGCGACGGACTCGGATGGCTCGGGTGGCCTGGTTCCGACTATCTGCCGCCTGTGACGGGCACCTCGACGGGGAATGCGGTCCTTTCCGACCTCGCCGCCTTCATCGCCGAGGCCGCGGCCAACGGCACGACCTCCACGAAGAAACCGTCGTCGGGGACGATGATGGCCAGCACAGTACCCCTGAGCCGATCCGTCCACGCAACGCTTGAGTCGGACACACCATCGCCGACCGATGTGGACTCGGCCTGTGGCTGGAAGACGATCGCTGAAGATGAGACCGGCCTCGCCCCGGGCTCGACGATCTCCGTGCCCTTCTCGGTCGAGGCAACCGGTGCGCTCATCAGCGCCTCGGCGGACGCTGGCACGCCGACCATCTCGGTCGTCGACTCGACCGGTTCGTCGGTCGACTGTGAAGCGACGAGCACGTCGGGGCGGACCATGGGAGCCGTCTCGTGTGCGCCGGGGCAGTATGTGGCCTATGTCGGCCTCTCCGGGGCCGACGCGGCAAGTGCCTCGATCAGCGTCAGTGACGCCGGCCCGAGCGAGCTCCGCGTCGATGCCCCTTCGCAGGCGCCTGCCGGCTCGGATTTCACCGTGGAGGCAGGGGTCTATGAGAACGGTGTACGTCAGACCGGCGGCGTCTTCAGCGCCTCGGTCGGCGGTGACACCGTGGCCCTTCACGATGACGGGCTTGCGCCGGACAGCGTCGCTGGCGATGGAGTGTCTTCCGGCACGCTGACCGCTCCCGCCAGCGGCACCGCAGATGTCGTGGTGCGGGCGAGCGGGACCGACGCTGAGGACGTTGCCTTCACGCGCATCGCTCACGAGCAGGTCTCCATCGCCGTACCCCGGGCGACCCTTTCGGGCCCCTTCACCTGGCACACGACGACCGGGACTTCGGGCAAGGCCGACGCGCTCCTGTTCGATGTCGGCGTCCATGCCTCACAGGACTGCACGCTCCAGGTCGCCGGCACGGTGACGAGCGATGGCGGCACGGTCGCTCAGCCCAGCACGGTGGTCACCCTGGCCGCCGGCACTGACACCACCGTGACCCTGCGCGTCACCCCCGGCGAGCTGGAGAACGTCGACTCCTCAGGCGACTTCAGCTTCTCATCGGTCAACCTGCTCGACATGACCGACGGCGCCCTGACCTGCATCGACTCCGCCACGCCAGCTCTCTCGGGCACGCTTGCCCCCTCCGACGTCGAGTACGCCGCTTGTAGCGTAGGGCTCGTAGGCTCAGCGCCCACCGCTGCGGCGACGGTTGACCTCACCGGCGAGGTCGTTTGCACGACTGCGGCCATAGCCGGGGTGGAGCTGTCCTTCGATGACGGCGCCATCTGGCAGCAGGCGCCCGCTCCCGCTGCTGGCTGGGGCTCCCACGATGAGACCTGGAGCGCCGCCTACGCGCTGCCCGAGGGCGACTACGGCGTGATCTCCCAGGCACTCGACGCGGACGGCGATCCCATCGCCGGCGCCAAGGGGCAGTGCACCTTCACCGTCGACCGGACCGCGCCGACCACGACGGCCACCATCGACCCCAGCGGCTGGAGTCGGCAGGCTACTGTCGCGCTCGCCACGGACGACGGTACGGGGTCGGGCGCCGCGCATACGCTCTACTCGATCAACGGCGGGCCCGAGCAGGTCTATGCGGGACCGTTCACGGTGGCGACCGAGGGAGCACAGGTCACCTTCTCCTCGACCGACATGGCAGGCAACCGAGAGGCCACACAGACCGTCTCGCCGAAGGTCGACATCACCTCTCCGGTGACCACCGACAACGCCGGCAGCGCCTGGCATGCCGGTCCCTGGAGCCTGGCGCTGACAGCGACCGATCCGCTGGCCCCAGACGGCAGCCACTCCGGCATGAGCGGCGGCTCCGCAGGCACCCAGTACTCACTCGACAACGGCGCAAGCTGGCAGAGCGGCGCGACCGTGGCCTTCCCGCGCTGGAAGCGCGGCGGCGGCTCGGGCACCTACGGTGTGCGCTACCGCTCCACCGACGCTGTCGGCAACACCGAGCAGACGGAGTCGACTACGGTGCGCATCGACAACTCGCTGCCCACTTCAGATGCCGCCCTGACCGTGGCTGCCAACCCGGCCACCGTGGCCCTGACGGCCAGCGATCCTGACTCGGGGGTGGCCTGCCTGTGGTACTCACTGGACGGCGGCGCCTGGCAGCGGGCCGTCTACCCCGGTCCAGCCGGCGTGCCCGTGACCATCGCCGGCCTCGGAGCCCACACGCTTTGCTACTACGCAGTCGATGTGGTCGGCAACCTCCAGGCTGGCTACCGTGTCGCTACGGTGACGAATACCGCCGCCGGCCCCACGTTGGTGCCGGCCGTTGCGCGCCATCACCGCGTGCCGCGCATCACGCGAGCACACAGGGTCCCGGCCGTTAAGCGCAAGTGAGGCCAGCGAGGCGAGGGTCCCGGCCACCTGGTCGCGCTGGCTCTCTCTCGCCACGAAGACAAAGCAGGGGCGCCGAGGTGGCCTCTCCCGGGCCATGCGATTCGATGGACGAAGCGCGAGCACGCGCAAACGCCTTGGCCGCGCTTCTCAAGTCTAGGCGCCCGCTTTCCGATAAATACAAGATCCCAATGGTGATACTGCGGTAATCGCAGACTCCCCGAGTGGGGTTGGGGGCGGGCGATTGCTTGTCCGTTTGACGGGGGCAAATGGAGGGGCGATGTCATTTTGCGAGAACTGTGGCAAACCGCTACGTGGCGGGGCGCGCTACTGCGGCGGTTGCGGAGCATTCGTGCCCGAGGACGAAGGGAAGACGGAGTCGGTAGCGGCCGGTGCCTCGTCGGAGCCGACGGCATGGTCATGTTCGAGCTGCGGGGCGCAGAACCCGGCCGAGGGCCGCTTCTGCTTGCTCTGCGGTGCAAGCCGCGATGCCCCGCCGGCGTCTGCTAGTCGCGCCGAAGAGGCACAGACAGTGGCACTGGTCGGGGCGGCTCTTCCTCAGGATTCTTTGGACGCCAGCGCTGATTGTGCTGACGAAGCGTTCATCGACGCGGGCGGCGAGTCGGCCGGTCGTTCCCGCCTTTGGGTATCCCGGGCACTACACACGCCCTGGATCCTTGCTCTGATCGCCGTAGTGGTGATCATGGCGGTGGCAGCCGGCGCGCTGGCGACCGTGGTTCACGGTAGCAATAGTAAGAAGGGTCAAGAGGCTAGCGCGGCCTTCGACAGTCAATCACGCGCCATCGTGACCGGGCTTGCACCCATGACGACGAGCGCAGCCGCGCATCTTCCCGCATCGCTCGCTGCGTGCAAGTGGTCGACGACGCTAGGGCCGGCAGTCACCTCTGCAAAACGCTTGCAGACCGCCCTCGCAAAGGCGCAGAGCGACTGCGCAGCGCTCGCGAGCCAGAACGCAAGCCAAGCGGCCACCAAGCAAGCGATCTCAGCTGCGCTGCGAGCGTTGGCTGCCTACGCTGGAGCGGTTGTCGTCCTGCCGCCGCGGCTCTCTGCCGTGACGCCGGTCGAGGCGCAAGCCCTACAGGCTGCCGCAACCGCAGCGCAGGCCGCTGGCAAGCACCTGAATCGCGTTGCGCCGGGTCTTCAGTCCCTGAACCCAGGAACCTGCACGTTCATGCTCGCCGGGGCACGCAATGCACACAGCGACGCGGCGCTTCGCACTTTTCTTGTCCGCATCCAGAACGACATCCTCGACCAGTCGCAGTACGGGCGGAGCGACATCGTACGGGCTGTTGCAGGGGTTCGCGGAATGACGATGAACCCTGACGATGCCGCGACCATGATAGAGAGCGTGCAGTCGAACCGTCAGAGTCTCCTCGACCAATTGAGCGCGATGGGCGTTCCGGACGATACGCATGCCGCCAAGGTGTTCAATCTGCTTCAGCAGTCGCTGCAACACTCGATTGAGGCGGATCGCTACTTCGCAGCATGGATGCACAAGGTCTACAACTACTACTACCAGTGGCCGCAGGGCTACCTCGGCAATGTGCCCTACGACAGCAACTACGACAGCGCGGTGGCCCAAAGCTCAATGGCAAACGCGAGCAAGAGCCGCTTTTGCAGCGCCTACAACCCCATCGCGCACCGCCTCGGTTTGCGCGCCACCTGGCAAGCGGGGCAGCTTTGAGTGATGACTCCCCGCTTGGGATCGTCCTCCAACGCTCCCGAATAGGGGGGAATTGTGCCGCGCGACGGTGAGCGAAACGACGAGCACCCGGACCCTTTCTTTTGGGGCACCAACGAGGGGCTCCGACATGCCCAACGCCAGCGCGAAGGGGAGCAGAGGCGTGCGCGTGTGCGCCGTCATCGCCTAGTCGTTTTGATCGCCGTCGCAGGCGTCGTCGCCTTCGCTGTCGCCTTCGTCGGATTCAGGCTGGCCTTCGCCGCGACAGGAAAGAGTCCCTCGCCCGTCGCGGTCGGCACCGCGTTGAGCCCGTCACCTAAGGCGAGCGCGGGAGTTGGAACGCCGCAGGCCAAGACGGCAGTCATCATCAAGCCGACCGCGTCGTCGAACGCCGAATCTGGTGGGCAGAATGCGGGTGGCTCTGCGGCAAGGCCGCATGTAGTCCAAGACCTGATTCCCTTTGGTCCGACACGCAGACAAGAGATGGCTGCCTATTCGCTCAGGCATTACGGTCAAGCCACTATCGTCCTGCGGCCTCACGTCATCGTGATCCACTTCACTGCCGGGCCCTCCTACGAATCGGCCCACGCGGTCTTTGTGCAAGACGCTCCCAACACGGACGAGCTTCCGGGCGTGGTCTCGCACTTCGTGATCGACAAGGACGGGACCATCTACCAGCAGCTACCGACGGATTTGCGCGGTCGCCACGCCATCGGGCTCAACCAGGTCGCGATCGGCATTGAGTTCGTGCAGGAGACAGGCTCGAGCTCGTCCTGGGCGGACCAGCAAATCCTCCACCGGTCTGCCCAACTCGACGCCGGACTGCGGCTCGTGGCCTGGCTGCAACGCGTCTACGGGATCTCGGACGCGAATGTGATCGGCCATGCGATGGCAAACCAGAGTCCATACTTCAAGGATCTTGAGGGATGGCGCAACGATCACACCGACTGGCTAGCCCCCGACATCGCGCGGTTTCGTGCGGACCTGCGGGCATTTCGCCAGTAAAGTGAGGCGCCGGCCAGGTCTCCCGACGCGATGCGGGGCCTGACCGCCGGAGCACACCCCAGGCTGGGGCGGTCTCTTTGGGTCTGCCCGGCTTGTGCGCCGTTGGATCGTCCGGCTTTCTGGAGATCCGACCGGGGAATATGTGTGAATCTCCGCAGTTCACGAGAAGCGGCTTGTCCCAGCGTCTCGTGTGACCTGATTCTTGGCGGTGAACCGCACCCCGCCGAAGACGGAGTTCACTCGTTTGCTCTTGCCGCGCACCGACGACCAAGCTGGCTCGATCAGGCTTTCATGTTATGGCAACCATCGGCCAGGACACCTGATGCGCGGACGACGACGCGTCGATTCAAGTTGCCTGAGTCTGTCCTCGAGTAGAACAGATACGATACTATTCGTTGGGGGTGAGGCCGGGTGAGCCGGCACAGGCGCGATTCGGCAAGACACTGGGCCCGGCGAGTGTGTCCGAAGAGGGGGAGCCATGCGACTGTCACGTGTGAAGATTGGGTTTGTCGCGATCGTGGGCGTGTTGGCCGTCCTGACGGCTCTGCCGACGGCTGCACTGGCAGTAGATGCTCGAATCACAACGGATGCGCTCTACAACCAGGCCAACAGCTATCCCAACGGGGCCACAGTCGGCGATGGTCAGTGCTTCGACTTCGGGTATCAGGTTTTCAAAGCCGTCGCCCAAAGCGTTGGGTCATCCGCACTGATCGGAAACGCCGGTGATGGCACTCAGGCCGATGGCGGCTATGGCTACTACGGCTGCTATCTGCACGCGGGCGGGGTCGAGGTGTCGCAGGACGAGGCTCGGCGGGGCGACTACATCCAGATCTACGACTCGGTAGATCCGTGGAGGGACGCGCCCACCGTTTCGGGTGGCTACAGCGTGCACACCGCGATCATTCAAGATAACCTTGGCGGCGGCGTCTTCAACGTCATCGATGAGAACTACACGCCGCTCACTGTCAGTCGACACCAGTTTTCGCCTGCGAAACACATCGCTTCCTGCGGGGGTTTGCCCTGGAAAGTCGCGTACTGGCGTCTCGGTACCGCCCCCGACAGCACACCGCCCTCCACTCCCGTTGTGCAGGCAGGTGACGCTGGCTCCGACGCTGTTCAGGCCAGCTGGTCCTCTGCGGATCCCGGATCTGGAATCGCCGAGTACCAGTACTGCGTCGGGAACTCGCCGGGCGCCGCGAATGCCTGCAGCTGGACCTCGGTAGGAACCGCCACGAGCGCCGCCGTCACCGGCCTCGCTTCCGATAGTGAGAACTTCTTCGTCTCGGTGCGGGCAAGAAACGCGGCGAACGTCTGGAGCTCGGTTGGCACGTCCGAGGCGCTGGGGCCGCTTGCCCCACCATTTGGTTCGGCCGTTGACAGCCCAGTAATGACCTCCGACCAGCCGAATCCGACTTCAATGTACCGGCCGCTCGTCGCCCCCACGAACTACAACCTCGTCGCCGCCGGCACCACGACCGCGGCGCGCAGCTTCACGACCAAGACCGCCGGCCTCGTCGCGGTGCGCTACTTCTACACCCTCTCCGGCAACACCAGTGTGCACGCCCTGGTCGACGGCCTCGAGCTCTCGAGCCGCAACGTCGTCAACGACGGCGCCGGCGGCCACACGCGCACCGACTACGTCTTCCTGCGCACCGGCAAGCACAAGCTGAGCTTCTGGGTGACCGGCGGCAGCGCCTACGTGAACGGCACCAGCGTGGGGATCGACACGCGCTGACGGCTGTCCGCGCCTGCGAGAGCCGAAGGTGGAGAGTAGGAGACTGTCCCCGCCGAGCAAGCGTCCGGCAAACGAACGCGGTGTCACTCAACACTCCTCGGCGGCACCAAGCGGCACTCTGACTCCATTTCTCGCGCTCTCGGTCGCGCTCAGCGACACTGTCTGGCACCCATTAGAAAATCAGTTGACGCCTTTGCACGGCGGAGGTCAGCGGTTCGAACCCGCTGCGGTCCACCAGCCTCTTACGCTTAGGTGCAGGGAGTTTGTGATTTCGCTACAGCCACCGCCAGAAGGCAGTGCGGTGTGGACTACCGATCCGTTTGTCGGTGCATGGCGGGACGCTAGATGATCGATTCCACGCCCGCAGCCTCAAGCGCAGTTGGGTCGCCCCGGGTTCCCGTGGTGCCGGCACTGACGTCATACGTGAAAAGGCGTAGGCTCGACCTCGTGTGCCGTCGTTCTCTACTGGCAATCGCCCTGCTGGCAACTGCTGTCTGCACGGCAGGCGCGTGCGGGCGTCCCGCGCCCAGTGACCTGCTCGGCAGCGCCCCGGTTGTCGGCGCGAGTCCGTCGTCTTTGCCCACGTTGCCCGGCGCGGTTCCCGCTGCCGGCACGCGCCTGGTCCTGCCGACGGTCGATCTCGTCCTCGAGCCGCCGATCGGCGTCGCTCGTGCCCGGCTCGCCGTTCCCGCGGCGGCCAAAGCCTTCGCCATCGACTTGGCCTACAGCTACCCTCCAGATTTCCCCACCTTGGCGGAGACCGTCCGCGCTGCGCGCGCCAACATCGACCCGCTGCCTCGTTCGACGGCGGTGCTCGCCTTCGTGACGGTCGAACCGCTGGGCTTCCCGCTGATCGACCATCGGCTGTGCTGGGCTCTCCGCGATACGCATGTGGAGTGGGATCAGGTGCGGTATGCCGGGGCCGGGCCACCATTCGAGCTCCCGCCGCCCACGGTCGAGACCGACATCTCTCTGGTCGATGCGCACACCGGCCGCCTGCTGTGTGACTTCGACGGTTACGGAGGCGTGGGGTGGGGCCTCAGCCCGCCCGCGGCATGAGTGTTTCGAGCTGACTCGCGGCAGGGTTGCGCCAAGACTGAGCGGTGGCGCTCGCGGCACGGGGTTTGCAAGAGCATGGGTAAGGCCATCGTGCGAGTAGGTCTTGTGGGAGCGGGCGCCTCTTTGCCGCAACGGCACATGCGGCGCCGGCTGCAGAGACTGTTCCAGGCGCGGTTCGAACTGATTCCCGCCTGAGAGACGAAGGAAGGTGGCGGCAACATGTTGGCTCTGGTTCTCCTTTTGGTGATCATCGCCCTCTTGTTCGGTTTGGGGTTCGTCGTCAAATGGCTGTTCATCCTGGCAGCCGTGCTAGCGATCGTCTGGATCATCGGGTTCTTCGCGCGCGGCAGTTCGGCGCGTTGGTACCGCTGGTGAGGAACGCGATCGACACGGTCAAGGAGACCTTTCAGGCGTGGGTTGCCGACAAGGCGAGCCAGTATGCGGCGGCCTTGTCGTTCTACACGCTGCTCGCGCTGGCGCCGCTTCTGCTCATCGCGGTCGCCGTCGCCGGCTTCGTGTACGGTCCGGGCGCCGCTCGGGCCGCTCTGCTCAGGCAGATCGACGACAGAGCGGGCGCGAAGGTGGCCGACGCCGTACGTACGATCCTCACAAACGCACACCGGCCCGGGGGCGGGGTCGCCGCGATCGTCGTGGGCACGTTGCTCCTGCTCCTGGGCTCCTCCGGGGTGTTCTCGATCATGCGTACGGCCCTCGATGCCATGTGGGACGTGCGAGTGCCGCCGGCGCGGGGTCTTCTTGCGAGGGCGAAGGGCGCCGTGGTGACGAGGCTCGCGAACGCGGTCCTCGTCATCGGCGTTGCCCTCTGTCTGCTGGCCCTGCTTGCGGTCAGTGTCGCCTGGACGTGGATGGCCGGCAGGGTCAGCGGTTCACTGCCGGCCGCCGAGCTCGTTCTGCGGGCGGCCGATCTTCTGCTGACGCTGGGCTTGCTTACTCTCCTGTTCGCGGCCCTGTTTCGCTTTGCGGCCAGCTCCAGGCCGCGGTGGGCAGACGTGTGGCTCGGCGCCTTCGTCACGGCGCTGCTGTTCGATGTCGGACGCCTGGCGATAGGGCTCTATCTTGCGCGAAGCACGACGGCATCGTCGTTTGGGGCGGCCGGCTCCGTCGTCGCCCTGCTGCTGTGGATGTACTACTCGGCCTTGATCGTCTTCTTCGGTGCCGAGTTCACCCGAGTGCACCTGAGACGTTCGGGGCGTCAGACCCAGGCAGGCGCGCCGCCGGTCGCCTCGCCAGATGAACAGCGACGCCTGGCGGCGTGACAGCGGTCTTGCGCCTGCGCCGAGACCGTGCGCCAGGCGCGCGGCCTCGCGGCTCATGTGCCTCCACGCGACTTTGCGGGCCGTCTTGCCGCGGAGCTCCTGATTTGCGAGGAGCTCGCTGATGCGGTAGCCGGTAGTCGAGACCGTGGAGCCGGCGGGCCCCTTCCACCTCTTCTGGACAGAAATGCCAACACTGCCCTCGACCACCACCAGAGGTAGCATAGGGCGACGAGCTGAAGGGGGGAGTGCGGTGGCTGACCTTATCCTCGCCTGTACCCGCAGTGGTCGCCCGGCGGCGGCGGACCGCGTGCGACGTGCGGCGCTGCGCCTCGCGCCGCCCGAGGTGCCGGTGCGCGAGCCGCTCGCGCTTGCGTCCGCCGGCGTCGCGGCGGTGGTCGCCAACCCGACGGCCGAGGGCGTGTGGGTCCACGGCGGCGATGGGGCCCACGGCGGCGATGGGGTCCACGGCGGCGATGGCACGCACGCCGGCGAGCCCGTCGCACGACCGGGCGCGCCGGCGGGCGGAGCCTGCTGTGTCGGCGGCCTCTTCGGCCGCCCAGGCTTCTGGTGGCGCACCGGCAGTGAAGCCCCGGAGGGCACCTATGCGCTGGCCCGCTGGGACGCCGACGCCGTCGAGCTCGTGGCCGACATCTGCGCCTCGCGCACGCTCTGGTACGCGCTCACCGACGACGCCTTCCTGGCCTCGACCTCGCAGCGCGCCCTGGTCATGCTCCTCGGAAGCTTCGAGCCGCAGCCCGAGGCGACCGCTTGCTTTCTCTCATCGGGCACCCTGGGGCCCGAGGTCTCCTGGGACGCGCGCCTGTGCCGCGTCCAGCCCGGCGTCCGCATTGCTCTCGACCGCGCTTCCTGGCGCCTGAGCGAACGCCGCGCCCCGTACGTCCTCGAGCCCGCGGCCGGCGATACCGACGCGCACGTCGCCCGCCTGCGCGAGGCCATCGCCACCACCTGCGGTCACCTCAACATCGATCCCGAGCGCTGGGTCCTGGCGCTGTCGGGTGGCCGCGACAGCCGCGCGCTGCTCGCCTTCCTCGTCCAGAACGGCGTGCGGCCGCGCTGCGTGACCTGGGCGACGCGCGCCTCGTTGCGCAACCCTCTCTCCGACGTCTCCATCGCCCGCCGGCTCGCGCGCCGGTATCGCGTAGAGCACGAGGTCCTGATCATCGACGCCAGCACCGACGTCGACACGATGCTGGCGCGTTTCGTCGCCGCCGACGAGGGTCGCAACGACGAGATCGTCGGCTACCTGGATGGCCTTACACTGTGGCGTGACCTGACGCGCGCGGGCGTCTGCGGCATCGTGCGCGGCGACGAGGCGTACGGTCCGCGTCGCCACTCGCCGACGCCCGAGAACAGCCGTCGGAGCTTGGGCGGAGCGGCGGCCGGCGACTACCCGGAGAGCCACGTCATCCGCCGGCTCGGTCTCGCGCCACAGAGCTGGTCGGCCCACCTGCGCGTCGCCCAGGGCGAGAGCAGACTCGACTATCGTCTGCGCGCGATGCAGACCGGCTATATCCCCATCGTCCCCGCCGGGCTCAACGGCCTCAAGGCCCGCTATATGGAGATCATCACCCCGCACCTCTCGCCCCTGATCATCGAGACGGTGCGCTCGCTGCCGGCCGAGCTGCGCGCGCACTCGCGCGCCTTCACGACGATCGCCGACGGCTTGGCTCGTCCCGTCCCCTACGCGCGCTCGTCGTCGACGCCGTCTCCGTCCGAGCTGCTGAAGTCGGCGGAGATGCTGGCGGCGATCGTGCGCGAGCTCGCCTCCCCCGGGATCGAGCGGGTGCTGCCGGGCGACGGAGCTCTCTGCCTGCTGGCGGCTCTCGCGGCGCCGGCCGCCGGCCGCCCGACGCCGAAGGCCCGGCTCAAGCCGGCGGCGAAGACCGCGCTGTCGGCCCTGCCCACCGACCTCGTCTACCGTCTTCTGCCGCCGTGGAAGGGCCCCGATTCGCTGCCCCCGGCCAAACTGGCCTTCCGGGCGCTGCTCGCCAACCGGACGATCGCGCTGCTCGAGGAGGACGCGAGCGCGGTGGCGCGAGAGACCGTCGACCAGCTCTTCCTCGACAGCTCGGGCGACTTCACCAACCGCAAAGGGGTTCTCAATGGAGGCTAAGAGCGTGGCCAGGGACTTCCCCGTCGTCTGTGTAGGCGGTTCGGCCGGCGGTCTCGACGCATACATCCGGCTGCTCGAGAATCTGCCCTCCGACATGGGGGTCGCGATCGTCATCGTCAATCACCTGAGAACCGTGTCCACCTTGCTGCACAAGATCCTCCCGGCCCACACCGCGATGCCGGTCGAACTGATCACCGACGACTTGATCATCGAGCCCAATCACGTGTTCATCATTCCGGAGAAGCGCGACCTGCACGTTTTCGATGGTGAGTTCCGCCTCGAGCCGATCTCCAAGCCGAGAGGCTGGCCTGACGTGATCACGGTCTTTTTGCGCTCTCTCACGGAGCACTGGGATGGCAAGCTCATCGCCGTCATCGTCTCGGGCTACGACGGCGATGGGGCAGCCGCGCTCTGCGGCATAAAAGAAGCAGGGGGCGTGACTATCGCCCAGCGGCTCGACACGGCTGCGCAGCCGGACATGCCCGAGAGTGCGATCGACACCGGGTGCATCGACTTCGTTCTTGCCCCCGAGAGCATCGCGGCAGAGATCGCGCGCATCGCGCGGGCCGTCGAGTAGCGGGTCACGATCCGCCCACCGAGGTCGCGGGCGAGTGCCCTCACGGTGCTCCCGCCACCGACCTTGAAGCAGACCTCGCGACCGGCCCCAAAGCCGCCCTCGCGACCGACCCCAAAGCCGCCCTCGCGACCGCCCTCGCGACCGCCCTCGCAGCCGACCTCGATGCCGGTCTTGACACGTTCGCGCAGGTCCGGATATCGTGCCGTGGGCAAGTTAGTTATGTAACTAAGTAATGGCATTCCACCGAACGGGGACCGGGGGTACCATGGGGCAGCGCATCCCGACACGTCTCGGAGACGGCTCTCTGGTCGAGATGACCAGAGGCGAGATCGAGGCAGACCTGCACGAGGGCGTCGAGGCCGCCATCCGGCGCGCGAAGGTGGCTCCGCTCAGCTCCGATGAGATCGCCCACCTCCTGGACATCTTCACCTCTCCGTCCAAGTTCAGCGCCGTCGACTATGGCGACGAGGTCGTCCTGAGCTTCGACGGCGCCGGCAACGGCGACGTCGGCTTCCCGGTCACCGAGCAGGTCCTCTACCAGAACCATCACGGCGCCGACTCGATCGAGCTCTGGCATCACGACTACTCCTATAAGGCCGTTCGCACCGTCCTCTCGTTCCAGGCTCAGATGATGAAAGAAGCCCAGTTGCAGACGGTGGTCCCCCTGAACTACGGGGCGATGCCCGACCTCGGCCGCTACTCGCGTCCCGATGGCCCGGTAGAGAACTGGTCGCAGCTCCTGCCCATGGGCAAGATCGAAGAGGCGCGCCGTGCCCAGGAAGACGCCGCCGGCCTGCTCGAGCACGACATGCTGCTCGTCGCCGAGACCATGATCGCGGCCGGCGCCGACGGTCTGGACTTCGATACCGCCGGCGCGGCCGGCGACGCCGATCTGCTGGCTACGCTTCGGGTGGTGAGGCAGATCCGGGACCGCTGGCCCGATATCGGCGTCGAGGTCGGGCAAGCCGGCGAGCTCGTGCTCGGCATGCACGGCCAGCTCGAGTACCAGGGCAGAAGGCTCGCCGGCATGTGGCCGCTCGAGCAGCTGCGCGCCGTCACCGCGGCCGGCGCCACGATCTTCGGCCCGGCGGTCAACGTGAACACGACCAGGTCGCTGGCCTGGAACACGGCTCGCGCCTGCGCGCTCGTGAAGCCGGTGACGGCCGAGGCGACCATCCCGGTGCACATGAACGCCGGCATGGGCGTCGGCGGGGTACCGATGACGCCCTACCCGCCGGGTGACGCCACGTCGCGCGCCTCGCGCGCGCTGGTCGACATCCTCAAGCTGGATGGCTTGTAGGTAGGCGTGGGGGATCCCTTGGGGATGGCCTCCACGCACGCGCTCGCCTCGGGGATGGGCGGAATGCGGACTGCCGGAGATCTGGTAGCCCGCATGCAGATCACCCGAGGCATGCGCCTTCCGCAGGCCAAGCGCTACGTCGCCGAGAGGCTCGGCTGCTCGGTGCGGGACCTCAGCGATACCGTTGCCATGCATGACCTGCGCCGTGACTTCGGCCTCGGCCGGATTCAGGTACAGGATCTCACCTATCCCGACCAGCCCGGCGCCATCGAGGCCAAGTTCCACATCGCCGACACGCTCAACGTCCCGGTGAACTCCGTGGAGTGCTTCAAACGCCACACCGCCCTGACCGCAGCGACGCTATGAGCTCCCGACTCGACCTCAGCCGGCCTCAGCCGCTGCTGCCGCTGCGCTCGGATTTCAAAGTGACCTTCTACGACCGTGAACGTCTCGACCGTTACAAGGACGCGGTGTTGCAGGTGCTCGAGCGTACCGGTGTGCGCTTCGCCTCACCGAAGGCGCTCGCCATCCTCGAGGAGCATGGTGCTCGAGTGGATCGCGGCTCCGGGGTCGTGCGCCTGGCGCCCGACTTGGTCATGCGCGCTCTCGCCAGCGCGCCTCGCGACTTCTGGCTGGGCTCGCGCGACGGAGATCGCGACCTCGATCTCGCCGGCGGCGATACCTACAACACCACGAACGGCTGCGGCACCGAGGTCGTCGACTGGCACGACGGCCTGCGCCGGCAGCCGACCAAAGCCGACCTTGCGGCCATCACGCGCATGGTCGACTATCTCGGCTCGCTGCAGTTCTGGTGGCCGAACGTCGCCGCCGCGGATTGCGGCGACACGCACACGCTCCACGAGCTTGAGGCAGGCTGGGGCAACACCACCAAGCACCTCCAGGGGATGGTGCAGGGCGAGCGCGAGGCGCGGTTCGCCGTCGAGATGGCCACGGTCATCGCCGGCGGGCCGCGGGAGCTCCGCCGGCGCCCGCCGATGAGCGACCTGATCGGCACCGTTCAGCCGCTCGTAAACGACAAGGACGGGGTCGAGGCGGCTCTCGTGTTTGCCGAGGCCGGCATCCCGGTGTGCTTTGTGACCATGCCGACCTTTGGGACCACGGCGCCCGCCACGAAGGCCGGTGCCTACGTGCTCGGCTTCGCCGAGCTCATCAGCGCCACCGTGCTCATCCAGCTCGCCTGCCCGGGCGCGCCGGTGATCCTCTTTCCCCTGCCGGTGCACGCCGATCCCCGCACCGCGGCGCTGGTCACGGCTCCGCTCAACCATCGCGGCCTCTTTCTTCCCACGGAGCTCGTGCATCACTTCGGTCTGCCGGCGATGAGCGGGTACGCGGGCACGGACGACGACTTGCCGGGAACGTGGCTGGCCGCGGCCGAGACGGCGCACACGCTGATGATGGCGGGTCTGGTCGGCTCGGAGCTCATGACGACGATCGGGCTCACCAATCGCTACCAACTGTTCACCCCCGAGCACATGATGCTCGACGACGACCTCTACCACCGCGCCGCCAACGCCTTTAAAGACGTGGACGTAGACGAGGAGACGCTGGCGCTCGACGTCATCGACGCGGTCGGGCCCGGCGGGCACTTTCTCGGCCAGCCGCACACGCGCCGGCACATGAAGGACACGGTCGAGCGCTCGATCGGGCAGGAGATCGGCCCCGACGGCACCCACTACCGCGACCCGGTCGAAGTGGCCCGCGAGCGCGGCGTGGACATACTCGATAACTACGTTCCGGCGCCGCTCGCCCAGGACAGGGCGGAGGAGCTGCGGCGGATCGTCGCCGCCGCGGACGCCGAACTGAGGGCTTAGGTCTCCGGCCCGGAGC
Source organism: Actinomycetota bacterium (assembly GCA_003157715.1). Next base: position 10,061 of record PMKK01000132.1, on the reverse strand, counting down.
CGGCGGCGCTGCCGTCGAGGTAGGTCAGGACCAGTTGCTGCCAGAGCGCGAAGGCGGGGCCGATGTCGAGGTCCGGATCTACCTGGACCTGCAAGGCGACGCCGTCGGCGATAGCCACCGTGAGCAGCACGAGCGGCTCGAGGCGATCGGGATGGTCGTCGGCCGGCCGCGCGCCCAGGGCCCAGGCGTCCAGCTTGCGATACCAGTCGAAGAGCGCGCTCAGATGAGGCCTGAGGTCCGCGTCGCGCAAGATGTGAGGGACGAGCTCGTAGAACATCTGGTAGCCGCTCAGGTCTTTGGCGTAGGCCTGGTGAAGCCGCAAGAGAGCACGGCGCCGCTCGTCACCGGGGGGCTCGCTCGCCAGCTCTTCGATGAGCTCCAGGCTCTCGAGGTACATGACGGAGTCGATGAGCGTGGTGATGAGGCCGGCCTTGCTGCCGAAATGGTAGCGGATGAGCGCGGGGTTCTCAGACGCTTCGTCCGCGATGTTGGCGAAGGTGAGCGCCCTGAAACCGTCGCGGGCAAGGACCCTTTTGGCGGCCTCGAGGATGCGCGCCGCGGTGGGTGCCAGACGAGGTGTCGGGTCCTCTATCGGTAGCTCGTACCTGGCCACGACCGGCTTCCCTTCGTTTGCCTCGGAGCGGTCTGCGCAACGAATGCAGTCCCCGTGGAGGATATCTACGTGGCCGCGCGTACGCCACTTCGCGGGCCGCGGTCCGGCAGGTCCTTGACAGCCCCCGACCGTCTGCTAGTGTACCATGGCTATTAGTTATGTAACTAAGTAAACGACTGGCTACTACCACTCACGGGGAGGCGGTGCGATGTGAAGCGCAACCTGTTCGCCGGCCGGCCGCGCAGCGGCGGCCTCAGCGTCAACGTGTTCACTGAATCCGAGCTTGAGGAGATCCACTTCGCCAGCCTCGAAGTCCTCGAGCGCGCCGGCGTGTTCGTCGAAGACGACGAGGCGCTCGACATCTTCGCCGACGGCGGCTGCCCCGTGGACCGCGAGACGCACATGGTGCGGATCCTGCCGCACGTGGTCGAGGATGCCGTCCGCTCGGCGCCCAGCCGGTACGTCCTGTACGGTCGCGACCCCAAGAACGACTTCGTGATGGAGCCGGGCCGCGTGGCCTTCACCAACTTCAGCGAGGGCATCCGCGTCATCGACGTGGAGACGGGTGAGTATCGCGACTCGACCAAGAAGGACGTCGCCGACATCGCTCGCTTGAACGACTACCTGAGCGAGATGGACACGCACGAGATCGCCGTCGGGGCCAAAGACGTGCCGCCCGAGACCGCGGCCGTCCACAACACCGAGGTACAGCTTCTCAACACGACCAAGCCGATCGGCGTGGGGCCGCTGTCGGGCGTCGAGGCCAAGGCGATCTTCCAGATGGCGGCCGAGGTCGTCGGTGGCGAGGACGAGCTGCGCCGCCGGCCGATCCTGTACAGCGGCGTCTGCCCGGTGAGCCCGCTCAAGCTGCCGCGCGATGCCACCGAGGTGATCATCGAGTCGTCGCGCTGGTGGATCCCCGACAACATCCTGTCGATGGCCATGGCCGGCGGCTCGTCGCCGGTGACCCTGGCCGGGACTCTCGTCACGCACAACGCCGAGGTGCTCGCCGGCATCACCCTGGCGCAGCTCACCGAGCGCGGCTGCCCGGTGATGTACGGGTCGTCCACGACGGCCATGGACCTGAAGCTCGCGGCAGCGTCGGTCGGCTCGCCCGAGATCGCCATGATCAGCGCCGCCGTGGCCCAGATGGCCCGGCGCTACCTGCTGCCCAGCTTCGTCGCCGGCTTGTAGACGGATGCCAAACTCGGTGACGCGCAGGTCGGCCACGAGAAGACCCTCACCGGCATCATGGCAGCGTTGGCAGGAGCCAACCTGATCTACGGTGCGGGCATGATCGAGTCGGGCGTCACCTTCGATTGCGGACAGTTCGTCATGGACAACGAGTTCGCGCGCATGATCAAGCACGTGGTCGCGGGAGTCCGGGTCACAGACGAGACGCTGGCGGTGGAGGACATCGCCCAGGTCGGTCCGTTCGGCGACTTTCTCTCGCTCGACGCCACGCTGCGTCACATGCGCGAGCTCTCCCAGCCCGAGTTCCTCGACCGCCGGGTGCGCGAGGAGTGGCAGGAGCGCGGTTCCAAAGAGCTGTATGTCACGTGCCTCGAGAAGGCGCGCGACGTGGTGCGGGAGTATCGGCCCGAGCCCGTTCCGGACGATATCGCCGCGCGCATCCACGCCATCGTCGAGAAGACCGACCGCCTCGTCGGCGTCGCATGAGGGGAACCAGATGAAAGAGCAGCTCACGCAGGCCCTGATCGCCGGCAACGCCGACCTGGTGAACGCCCTCACCCAGGCGCTGCTGGCCGCCGGCACGCCGGCCCGCGAGATCTTGGACGACGCACTGCTGCCCGGCATGGAGGTGGTCGGCGCGCGCATGCGCTCCGGTGAGTGCTTCATCCCCGAGGTGCTGCTCAGCGCGCGCACCATGCAGGGCGCCCTCGACATCCTGACGCCGCATCTCGGCGAGGGCGAGGGCGCCGGCCTGGGCACGGTCGTGCTGGGCACGGTCGAAGGCGACCTGCACGACATCGGCAAGAACCTGGTCGGCATGCTGCTGCAGGGCGCCGGCTTTGCGGTCGTCAACCTGGGCACCGGGGTCACGGCCGGACAGTTCGTGGCCGCCGTCAGGCAGCACGCGCCGGCCATCGTCGGCATGAGCGCCCTGCTCACGACCACCCTGCCGCACATGGCCGAGACCCTGGCCGCGCTCAAGGAGGCCGGCCTGCGCGACCAGGTCAAGGTGCTGGTCGGTGGCGCCCCGGTCACGCAGGCCTTCGCCGACGAGCTCGGCGCCGACGGCTACGGCGCCAACGCCGGCATGGCGGTCGACCGCGCCAGGGCGCTGGTCGCCCAGGCGACGCCGGCATGAGGCGGGCGCAGCCATACATCGGTCGGGACACACACTGGGGCGAATCGCGCTCCGCCGGGTGAGGGGGTAAGAGATGGCAGGCGAAGGCAGCATCGGGGCTCACGAGACCGCCGGCGCGATGGGCAAAGAGCGCACCAAGATGCGTAAAGTCCTGACGCGCTTCGATATCGTCTTCTTCACTATCGCCGCGTTCATCAGCCTCGACACGATCGCGGTGACCGCCGCCTACNNTGATCGTGTGGCTGGTGCCCTACGGCATGATCGTCGCGGAGCTCGGCTCCACGTTCCCCGTGGAGGGAGGTCCCTACGTGTGGCCGCGCATGGCGTTCGGGCGCCTGGCGGGGGCACTCACCTCGGTCTTCTACTGGATGAGCAACCCGGTGTGGATGGGCGGGACGCTGGCTGCGGCAGTCGTCACGACGATCAACACCTTCTACCTGAAGAAGCCGATGGGCACCCTGCCCTCGATCATCATCGGCATCCTCGTGGTGTGGGCCATCGTGGGCCTCTCGCTCATCGAGCTCAAATGGGGCAAGTGGACCGGCATCATCGGCACGATCGTGCGCTTGCTCATGCTGGCCATCTTCCTGACGCTGGTGGTCGCCTTCCTGATCAGTCACGGCAAGCCGGCCGGCACTGTGACCCTGTCCTCGGTGAAGCCCAGCGTCACCGGCTTCCTGGCGGTCATTGGGCTTCTGCAGTTCCTTTTCGTGGGCTTCGAGCTCTCCAACGGCGCCGCCGAGGAGATGAAGCATGCCCAGCGCGACGTGCCCGTGATGATCGTGCGCTCGGGCGTCGTCGCCTGTCTGATCACGGGCTCGTTGATCCTCGGCGTACTGCTCGTCGTCCCCATCAAGGACATCGGTAACGTGAGTGGCTTCGCGGCGGCGTACTTCGCGGTCGCCGGCTTGCTGCACGGAACCGCGCACACCACGCTCAACTACTTCATCGGCGTCCTTGTCGTGCTCACTGTGATCAGCGCCGGCGGCGTCTGGCTGCAGGGCGCGGTCCGCGTGCAGGCGGTGGCTGGTCTCGACGGGGCCGGACCGCTGTGGCTCGGCAAGTTCTCCAAGCGCACCGGAACACCGGTGACCATGAACGTCGTGTCGGCCATCATCGGATCGATCTTCGTCGTTCTGGTGTTCCTGCTCACGAGCGGCAGCCTGGCCAGCTTCTTCTCCGTCATGGTGACACTCGTCATCTCGCTGACGGCACTCATGTACTTCTTCATGCTCCCTTCGGTGATCCCGCTGCGCCGCAAGTATCCGGACCGCCGCCGTCCGTTCCGCGTGCCCGGCGGCACCATCGGCCTCTGGGTCTGCGTGATCCTCTCCGAGACGATCATCGTCCTCACGGCGATCACCCTGGTGTGGCCCGGCCTGCTCGACAGGATGCTCGGCATGAGCTACGACATCGAGTCGACGTGGGGCGTCTCGCGCGGCTTCTTCGAGGTCGTGACACTGGGGACGCTCGTGTTCTTCATCCTCACCGGAGTGGCGTTCTGGCTGATCGGGAAGCGCAACCTCGCGAAGCAGGTCGTGCGCGACAGCGATCTGCTGGCGATCGATGCGGAGGCTGCGGGAGCGACGGGTGGAGTGCTGCCGGTGACCGTGACCACGCCATCCGTGCTCGAGGAGACCTGAACTTCGCGGCCGCGTCTCCGCGTGGCCGTCATGGCGCCGCTGGGATCGTCCGCGTGGCCGTCATGGCGCCGCCGGGATCGTCCGGCCGGCCGTCATGGCGCCGCCGCATCGTACCGCCAGAAGCTGTAAGGTGAGAGTCGTCCGGTGGCGACAGTAGAACCACGTTCTGCGCGCCGCCTACCAATCTGAGGGGGGTCTTCATGAGTTGCACCGAGCCTGGGCACGTTTCCGGGGCGTTTCGCCATCGCTGGCGTCTGGTGGGGCCGTTGATCGTGGCGCTGACCGCGCTCGCGCTCCTTCCAGCATCGGCCCTGGCCTCCTTCACGCCCGTCAACGGCGGACCCTTGCTCTGGCAGCATCAGGACTCGTTGCCCGACTCCTTCTCCGCCGATGCCGTCACCTTCGCCGACGCAGCCCACGGCTGGGCGGTCGGGGAGAACGGCGCGATCCTTGCCACCACCGACGGCGGTGCCGGCTGGGATCAGCAGAGCTCTCCCGCGACGACCAGCCGGCTGAGCCAGGTCACGTTCGCCGACGCCGACCATGGCTGGGCGCTCGGCCAGGACGACTCGGGCCACGGCGTCGTCCTTGCGACCACCGACGGTGGTGCTTCGTGGACGACGCAATACTCTGCTTCGACAACGTATGACCTTTACGACCTCACCTTCACCGACACGACCCACGGCTGGGCGGTCGGCTGGGATCAAGACGCGGACGACTACGTGATCCTGGCCACCAGTGACGCCGGCGTCACCTGGGGTATAGCGGACGCCACCAGCGCCTACAGCCTCAACGCCGTCGACTTTGCCGACGCCACGCACGGCTGCGCCGTGGGTGCCGACAACAACGGTAGTTCGGTCGTCCTCACGACCGCCGACGGAGGTACCGGCTGGACGGCGCACGTCGCCGGTCCGGCCAACAGTTCCCTTTCGGCGGTCACGTTCGCCGATGCGACTCACGGCTGGGCCGTCGGCACCACCAACAACCTCTCCAGCGGAAACCCGAGCGGGGGGTTCATTCTCGACACCACCGACGCCGGCGCCACCTGGCAGACGCAAGAGACAGGCGCCGGCGGCCTCACGGCCGTGGGCTTTGCCGACGCGAGTCACGGCTGGGCGGTCGGCGCGACCTACGACGCCAACGGCAACACCAACGGCTACACGATTCTCGGTACCACGGACGCCGGCTCCACCTGGACCGCGCAGACTTCGGGCGCGGCGTATCCCGCCGGAGCCACGCAATGTCCGCTCATCGCCATTGCCGGCTCCGACGCAAGTCACGCCTGGCTCGTCAGCGCAAACGGCACCATGCAGTCGACCAGCGACGGCGGCACGACCTGGACGTCGCCGACCTATAGCTACTTCAGCGCGATCGCGGTAGCCGATCCGACTCACGCGTGGGCGGTCGGCAACGTCGTGACCAATCCATGGGGCGACGACACGTACAAGGGAACGATCCTTGCCACGACCGACGGCGGTGTCAGCTGGGATACGCAGCATTCGGCCGCGCTGGCTCATCCGCTCAACGCCGTCGCCGCCGCCGGTCAAACCCGCGCCTGGGCGGTCGGCGACGCCGGCACGATCGTCGCCACGACCGACGGTGGTACGACCTGGAGCAAGAAGACCTCGGGCACGACTTATCCGCTCTCGGGAATCGCCTTCCCCAACGCGACGCACGGCTGGGTCGTCGGCACGAACCCCGCCGGCGACAATCGTGGCAACGTCATCCTTGCCACGACCAACGGTGGCGCCACCTGGAAGAAGCAGGTCTCAGGCATCACTCACGGTCTCGATGCCGTCGCATTTGTCGACTCCCACCGCGGCTGGGTGGCCGACGCCTCGGGGACGGTCCTCGCCACGACTAACGGCGGCAAGAGCTGGAAGGAACAGAAAGTGCTGCCGGCCAACGGTTTCAATGAGCTGCGCGCGATCGACTTCGTCGACGCGACGCATGGCTGGGCTGTCGGGCGTCCGGGTGTGATCGTCGCCACGACCAACGGCGGGGCCACGTGGAAACAGCAGACCTTCGGCATGTGGGCGAGCTTCGACGACGTCGCGTTCAGCGATCGTAGCCACGGGTTTGCGGTCAGCGGCGACGCCTTCGTCACGACCAGCAACGGCGGGGCGACCTGGGGAGCGCTCAACGGCGGTTCGTCCGTGTCGCTGGACGCGGTCGCCTGCACTGACGCCACGCACGCCTGGGCGGTCGGCTACGACGGCGCCATCGTCACAACGGACCCGGCGGCTGATCTCACGCCACCGCTGCTCAGCGTCAGCGGCGCAGCGAACAACACGTGGAGCAGGACCGCGCTCAGCTTCGACCTGAGCGCCTCCGACGCGGTCGGAGGCTCGGGGCTGAACGGGATCTGCTACTCGACGGACTGGGGCGATACGACCGTCATCCCGGGCTCCGCGGCGACGATCGCGGTCGACGCACCGGCCGACCACTCAAACGACGGCGATCACTACTTGCAGTTCTGGTCGCTGGACCAGATCGGCAACACGTCTCAGATCACAGCCATGCGCGAAGTCGTCGACACGAGGGCGCCGGTGCCTTTGGCCCCGAAGACCGCAAGCGCCATTCGTGGTCGCGCGGCCGGCCTCAGATACGAAGTCAAAGACGCCAAGGTCTCGGGCAACCGCGCCACAGTTCGCATCGTCATCCAGAACCGGAAGGGCACGGTCGTAAAGAGGCTCAAGCTCGTCAATCGCGCCGTCAACCGAGTCCTGGTCGCCGGCTTCGCCGTGCCGCGCGGCTGGGCTCGCGGGACGTATCGGTTCTTCGTCTCCGCGACCGACAGGGCCGGCAACGCTCAGTTGACGGTCGCCGGCAACAAGCTGACCGTGAAGTAGACGGTCTGGAGCGCGCGTGCGCGGCCGTGCTCGTGCGCGGATGGGCGCGGCGGAAGGACGGGAAGCGGGGCCTGGCGGCCCCGCTTCCCGTCTCCAGCGACACGACGGGTCCGCCGCGTGGTCGGGCTCAGTAGCTACCTTGCAGGCGCTGCAGGTAGTTGGCGGCGGTAAGCCCGGGAGCCAGGCGTTGGGCCTCGGCCACGGCCTGCCGGCCAGCGGCATCGCTGCCGATCGCCTGGAGCGCCACCCCCAGCCAGTACAAGCCATCGGCGCTCGTGGGGGGAAGCGCCTGCAGCCGGCGCGTCAGCGTCGTTGCCTGAGGCCGCGTGGCCTGACTGGCGGCGAGCGCCTGCGCAACGTATCCCCACAGGCCCTGCAAGAGCGGGCTGGAAGGGTTGTCGCGCAGCCCCCGACGGATCTCGGCCATCGCCTGGTCGATGTCGTGGAACATCAGGTAGTAGCGCACCTGGGCGATGCGCGTCGAGGCCGCGGTGGGGTCGGCGGCGAGGCTTGAGCGCAGGTAGGTCTCGCCGCTTCGCAACAGTGTCGTGTCGCGTCCGCTCGCCAGAGCCTGGCGTACCGTCGCGGACCAGGCGATCAGGCCGTAGACAGGGACAGAGGGCATGAGTCTGACGGCTCGGGCTCCCGCGACGCGGTCGGACGAGTTCGCGGCGCGGAGGGCTTCGGAGTCGGCCCGGTAGAGCTGCACGCCCAGATAGCCCGTCGCGAGCAAGGCGGCCGCGCTCAGCCCGAGCAGGCCGAGCCAGACCGCGCGCCGGACGGCGGAGTCGTCGACGCGCGGGCGGGAGCGCAGGCGCTCATTTGGCGGACCCGCCGCGAGACCGGCCAGCGCTAGGCACGGCACCAGCGCAGCAGGATCGCTTGGGCTCACCATCAGAAAGACGAGTAGGGCGAGCACCGTTGCCGCCGCGCCCAGAGTCGCGACGTCGATGCCGGCGGTGTCGGCAGTGCCGGCGGTACCGGCGGCCCGTGCCGCGGCTCCCGGCGGGCCCGGACGTCTTCCGCGCAGCCCTTTGACCATGGCCAGAGCGAGGAGGCCGGCCACACCGATCCCCAGTGCCAAGCCGGGCAGGCCGCTGCCGACGGCCACCAGCAACGGCAGAGAATGCGGATCGCTGACCGAGCTCAGAGGCGAAGGCTCGAGAGTGGCGGGCGACACGAAACGCCGGTAGGCGACGACGTAGCCGCCGGCGCCGTAGCCGAGCCAGGGCCGGGCGACGATCGCCCGTCCCGCTATGCGCCAGAATGTACCGCGCGAGAGGTCGGGCTGGCTTAGTCCGTAGGTGGCCGCCGCGGGGTCGAGCGACAGGCGGGCAGTCAGGGCACCGCCACCCGGGTTGTAAGTGAGCGAGGCCGTGGCGAGCAGGGCGCAGAGCAGCGCGAGACCCGCGACCAGCCACCGGCGCCGCGCCGCCAGCCACACGACGGCAAGCACGACGGCTGCGCAGAGCAGGCCGAAATAGGCGGCGCGGCTCTCGGAGAGCACGATCCCAGTCAGGCCCAGGATGCTCGCCGCGGCGGCCGTCAGCCGTGTCCACCACGGCAGATGGCCGGCGGTCGCGAGCACTCCCAGGAACACCGCGGCAAGACACAGCCCGGCCAGGTTCAGAGGGTTACCGGTCGTGCCCGCGGCCCGTCCGAACCAGAGGTCGTTGAACGTCCAGGGCGTGCTCAGCCCGAGGGCCTGCAACAGGGCGACGGCGGCCGCCAGCGAGACGACGATGCCGGTCGCCCAGGCAAAGGCCGCTCGGGCGCCGCGCGTCGCCAGAGCCCTGCGGGCCACCACGAACAGCACGCCCAGGGCAAGCCACAAGACGGCACCGCCCAGACGGTTGTAGGCGCCAAACCAGGCAAGGGTCGGCACCGGGGCCGCTGCCGCCGCTATGAGCTGCCAGGCGACGAAGCCCGCCGCGGCGAGATCGAGGACGTCTATCTGTAAGGCCCGGCGGCCCGACCGTTGTCCGAGCAGCCAGATGATCGCGAATGCGGCGGTGAGCGGGTAGATCAAGGCCACGCGCGGCGTGTAGTAGGCGGCCAGCACATGGCTGCTGAAGCCGAGACCCGCCGCGGCGACCAGCAGGCCGCACGTCGTGCCGGCGACGAGGCGCCACCGCAGGGACCTCGCTTCGGGAGTGTCGCCGAAGTGTTCGAGGTCGCTTGCGCCCCCGGTGGCGGGTTCGGTCGTTGCGTGTCGCATCGTCGGCCGCAGAGGGATCCTCGCCTGCGCCGCTCCTAGCGCCGCCCGCGGGCGGCGCCCGTCACCTTAGTCGTCGAACTGCCCCGCGGCGCCCTTGTCGCTGTCCAGGGCCTTCGACTTCTCGACGATCTTCGCGTCGGTCCAGTCGGCGGGGTCCTCGAGCCGTCCTACCTTGGGCTTGAGGTCGTAAGACCCCGCGGCGAGGATCGCCTCGACGGCAAGCGGGGCGGTGTCCCGCGCGTTGAAGACCTCGGTCATCATCTTGAAAGCGAAGTCCTCGACCCGCTTGGCCATGCGCGCGCGGATCTCGGCGGGCTGGGCGAGGAACCTGTTCTCGAACGGGAGATTGAGGTTCTTGTAGTCGCCCTTGTGCCAGCCCCTCTCGTCGGCGTAGGCGACCACC
>PMKK01000124.1:5014-17858 GCA_003157715.1 Actinomycetota bacterium | reverse complement strand
GTGAAGATCGACACCCAGGGACCGCAGACCGCCGCGACGGGCCTGCAGCCGGACAATCACTCCGGCTGGCAGACGGGCAGCCGGGTCGTCAGCCTGACGGCAAGCGACGGCGCGGGCTCGGGCGTCAACGCGACCTACTACACACTGGACGGCGGCTCTCGCCAGACCTACGGCGCGGCGTTCACCGTGAGCGGGGCCGGACGTCATCGGGTGACGTACTGGTCCGTCGACAACGTGGGCGACGTCGAAGGCCCGCACGTCGGCTTCGTCAACATCGATACCGTAGCGCCGGTCACCGTGGCCACGGGCCTCGCTGCCGACAACCATTCGGGCTGGCAGAACACGCCGCAGCTCGTCAGTCTCGACGCCAACGACAGCCTCTCCGGCGTGGCGGCGACCTACTACACCCTCGACGGCGGCGGCCGGCGATCCTACAGCGGCCCGTTCACGATCTCCGCGGACGGCCAGCATGTGGTCACCTACTGGTCCGTGGACGCGGTCGGCATGACCGAGGCGACCAACACCGGGTACGTCAACGTCGACATCACGGCGCCGACCACCACGGCCGGCGGCCTGGCGGCGAGCGCCACGAGCGGCTGGATCAAGACCGCTTCGCAGACGGTGACCCTGCTCGCCACGGATGCTCAGTCCGGCCTGCTCTCGACCTGCTGCACGCTCGACGGCGGCGGTCGGCAGACCTACGGCGGTGCATTCATCGTCTCGGGCTCGGGCAGTCACGCGATCACCTACTGGTCCACGGACAGCGCCGGCAACGCCGAGACGACGCGCACCGGCTACGTCAATATCGACACCACGGCGCCGACCGTTTCAGACGACGCCGATGGCGCCTGGCACGACCAGAACGTCACGGTGACCCTGACGGCGGCCGATCCGGGCGGCTCGGGGGTGGCCAGGACGCAGTACCGCCCGCAGGGCGCGCAGACCTGGCTCGAGGCCGCCGGCAGCGCCTTCGTCGTGGCCGCTCCCAGCGACGGCTCGGGCGACGGCGCCCAGACCTACGAGTATCGCGCCCTCGACCTCGCCGGCAACGCGAGCAGCACCGGCACCTGCGTCGTCCACATCGACGCCACCGCGCCGGTGACCAGCGAGACCGGCGCCGACGGCGCCTGGCACCACGCCGCGGTCGTCGTGGACTTCACGGCCACCGACGCCTCGAGCCACGTGGCCTCGACCCAGTACAACGTCGACGGCGCCGGTTGGACGAGCGGCACGTCGGTGACCATCCCGGCGCCCGTGGACGGCTCAAACGACGGCGTCCGCACGATCCAGTACCGCTCCACCGATACCGCCGGCAACACGGAGACCGCCAGAAGCTGCACCGTCAAGATCGACGCCACGGCTCCGACGACCACTCAGTCGGGCGCCGACATGGCCTGGCACAGCGCGCCCGTGACGGTCGACCTTACGGCGACCGATGCCGGTTGCGGCGTGCGGCAGACCGAGTACCGCGTCGACGGAGGCGACTGGGCGAGCGGCACGTCGGTGACGATCCCGGCGCCCAGCGACGGCAGCAACGACCGCGTGCACACGATCGACTACTACTCGGTCGACTGCCTGGGAACCACCGAAGACGTGCACGGCTGCACGGTCAAGATCGAGACGCAGCAGCCGGTCACGGTCGACAACGCCGGCAGCGCCTGGCATGCGGTGCCCTTCACGCTGCGGCTGACGGCCTCGGACGTGTCGGGCGGCGACACGACGACGCAGTACAGCATCGGCGACGATGTCCATTGGCAGACGGGCAACGCCGTGCCGTTCACCACGGCCTGGAAGCGCGGCGGCGGCAGTACGCAGGTGACCGTCTACTACCGGTCCGTCAACGCAGCGGGCATAGTCGAAAACGAGAAGTCGTGCAGCGTCCTGATCGACACCTCGCGGCCGTCGACCACCGACGATGCCCCCCACGGTCCGCAGGCGAGTGCGGTGACCGTGCATCTCACCGGTCACGACACGTTCTCGGGCGTCGGCCAGACCTGGTATCAGGTCGACGGTGGCCCCTGGCAGACGGGCACTACGGTGGTCGTGCCGGCGCCGGTGAACCACTCCAACGACGGCCTGCACACCATCGGCTACTACTCGATCGACAACGCCGGAAACAGCGAAGCGGGCTACAAGGTCTGCACCGTGGCCATCGCGACTCAGTGAGCGGCTGCGCGGCGTGAACGTCGCGCAGCCGCGACCAGGTCCGGGGCAGCGCGCTTCTAGTCGGCGGACGCTACCGGGTCTGAGGAGCCGGTGAGAGCCTGCCCGACGGCCGACGGCGGGCTGACGACGCGGGTGGCCGTGGCCGACGCCAGCGCCATAAAGATCCACATGTACGGGTCTTCGAAGAAGGCGTTGTAGGTAAGGGAATGCACGAAGATGGCGAGCACGCCGGCGACCAGGGCGGCCTGCCAGAGATAGAGGCGCCGATCGGCGCCGAAGCGCCGTTTGCGCAGGGTGGTGGCAAAGAACGTCGCGAGCAGGGCGGCGAACGCGGCCAGCCCGATCAGACCTTGTTCGGCGGCCACCGTCACCACCGTCGTGTGGCTGTCGCGCAGGCTGAGCACGGCCGCGTGGGTCGTGCGGTAGTGGGCGTATGCCAGCGGGAACCCGCCCAGCCCGACACCCGCGACGGGATGGTGCTCGAACATCCGCACGCCGGTCTTGATCAGGTAGACGCGACCCCCCGTGAGCTTGTTGAGGCCCCGGGTCGTGTCGAACCTGTAGGGCATGCCCTTCTGGTGGCGCAGCACGGTGATGCCGCCGATGCCGACGGCCAGGATGAGTATGGTGGCGATGACCGCGATCATGCCCTTGCGGCGGCCCAGCCAGGCCATCTCCAGGACCAGGGCACCGGTCGCCAGTCCCGCCACGCTCGAACGCGAGAACGTCACGGCGAAGGCGATGGCGGCCAGCAGAACGGTGCCCCCGAGCCAGAGCGAGTACCGCCGTCCCTGGGCGGTGCCGCGCAGGCGGGCGGTCGCAAACAGGGCCGTACCGACGATCATGATCAGCACCAGGAAGCGGCCGAACATGTTGGGGTCCCAGAACAGAGCGTTGGCGCGGAAGGTGTGCTCGAGGGTGAGTGCTTTCTCGACGCCGGCCCGGTTCATGATGATCAGATGCGTGGGGTACTGCACGATGCCGAGCGCGGCCATCGCCGCTCCGGCGCCCACGAGGGCGACCAGCAGGCGCGCGAGATGCCGCGCGTCGGTCGCGTAGCGGTAGATCACGTAGTAGAGGACTCCGAACGGCAGGAAGAAGGCAAAGAGCTCGATGAGCGCGTCGCCGAACGCCTTGGGGTGCGGCGCGTAGTTCTGGCCGACCCACAGCGACGAGAGACCGATGACCGCGATCATCACCGCGAGCGCGATGCGCACGGGATCGGGCCGCCAACCGGCGGGCAGCGCCAGCCGGTCGCGCACCACCATCTCGGCGATGGCGATCGCGATGAGCAGGAGGTAGAGCGGCACGAGCAGGTTGCTCGTGCTCGAACCCAGCGCGAGGGCGATACGCAGCGGCGCCAGGATGATCACGGCGGGCATGGCCCACTCAGGGTAGCGCCAGGCGAGCCAGGTGGCGGCGGCGAGGAACACGAGGCCGCCCAGGCCGACCGCGCCGAGCAGCGGCAGGTGGTGGGCGAGCCGGCTGGCGCTGCCGCCGGTCGAGCGCAGCGCGTCAAACGAGAACACGGCAAGCAGGGCGCTGAAGACGACCAGAGCGCCGAAGACGATGCGCCGGGCCGTCGTCGCGCGCGGCATCCCGACGAACACCGACAAGAAGGTGGCGAGCACGCCGACAAGGCTGAGTTTGGCCAGAAGGAGGCTGGTCAGAGCGGGCCTACCTGCGCGCGCTCGGAGCGGCCGGTGAAGCGGGCGGTGCCTGCGGCGCAGACACCGAGGCGGACGGCGCAGACACCGAGGCGGACGGCGCCGGCGGCGAGGACAACGCGCGACCGTCACGGCCGTTGCCGGGATCGGCCGGTCGCGCCTCGCCGGGCGCGTGGGCCGCATCGACGGCCGCGGGCCGGCGGGCGGCCTGGGCGTCGCCGCTCATCTGGGCGCTGCCATGCGTCTCGGCGTCACCGTTGGTCTGGGCGCCACCGTTTGTCTGGGCGCCACCGTTCGGTGCTGCCAGCTGGACCATGTTGCGCGCCAGCTTCAGGGCGGTCTCGATGTCGTGGCGAGCCAGCGCTTCGCGGATGCGGTCGAGTTCCTGCCGCAGCACTGAGCGCGGCACCGGTCGCCGCACGGCCATGGCGATCTTGGGATGGGTCGTGCCGACGGCCTGCTCGCCAACGCTGAAGAGCTTCTCGTCGAGTTTCTCGGCGCCGCGGTTGCCCGTGAAGACGATCTCGATGTCGCGGTCGGGCTCGAGCCCCGACAGCCGGATCATCTCGCGCGCGAGGTCGACGATCTTCATGGGCTCGCCCATGTCGAGCACGAAGATCTCTCCGCCCGCGCCCATGGCTCCGGCCTGGATGACCAGCCGCACGGCTTCGGGGATGGTCATGAAGAAGCGGGTCATGCGCTCATCGGTGACGGTCACCGGCCCGCCGGCGGCGATCTGGCGCTGGAACAGCGGCACGACGCTGCCGCTGGAGCCGAGCACGTTGCCGAAACGCACGGTCATCAGCTTGGTGTCGTCGGCCTCGCGCGCCATGGTCTCGACGATGCGCTCGGTCACTGCCTTGGACAGGCCCATCACCGTCTCGGGCTCGACGGCCTTGTCGGTCGAGATCGAGACGAGCCGGCCGGCGCCGAAGCGCACCGCGTCCTCGATAAGGGAGAGCGTCGCGAAGCAGTTGTTGTCGAAGGCCTCGGCGGGATTCGCCTGCATCATCGGCACGTGTTTGAAGGCGGCCGCGTGAAAGACGACGGCGGGGCGGTGCGTCGCGAACACCTCGCGCAGCTTGGCCTTGTCGCGGATGTCGACGAGGCAGGCCGCGAGGTCGGTGAAATGGCGCTCGGTCTCGAGCTCGTGTTCGATCTGGAAGAGGCTGCCCTCGGAGTGCTCCACCAGCACCAGCAGGCGCGGGCTCATGGTGGCGATCTGCCGGCAGAGCTCGCTGCCGATCGAGCCGCCGGCGCCGGTGACCATGACCACCTCGCCGCCGATGTAGTCGATGCTGTCGTAGTCGAGCGAGACCTCGTGGCGGCCCAGGATGTCTTCGACTTGCACCTCGCGGAGCTGCTCGATCGTCACGGTGCCCTTGATGAGCTCGTAGACGCCGGGCAGCGTCTTGACCGGTACGTTGGCCTTCTTGCACGACAGGGCGATGTCTTCGAGCGGCCGGCCGCCCACCGACGGCATCGCGATGATGACCTCGTCGACCGCGAACTCCTCGATCAGGGCGGGCAGATGGCGCGTGGTGCCCACCACGCGCACGCCGTGGATACGCAGGTTCTTCTTTTTCTGGTCGTCGTCGACGAAGCCGACGGGCCGGTAGCGGATCTGGCGCGTCTTGAGCATCTCCCGCACGACGAGCTCGCCGGCGTCGCCCGCGCCCACCACCAGCACCTTCTTGCGGTCGCGGCCGAGCTCCTGGCGCCACGGTCCCTCCCAGATGGTGCGGGCCAGCAGCCGGGCGCCGCCCATGAGACCGAACGTCAGCAGCCAATCGAGTGCCAGGATCGACCACGGCAGGCGGTGAGCGGTGACGTCGTTGTGCCAGCGCCCGACCATGGCGGGTTGCACCTTGTCGGCGAAGTACTCGGCTACGATCA
The DNA here is from genome assembly GCA_003157715.1 of Actinomycetota bacterium. The sequence continues at coordinate 12,129 of PMKK01000124.1, read as the reverse complement.
TGCCCAGCGCCACGGCGGCGAGCGTCGCCAGGAAGACCGAGACGAGGTCGCGCACGCCCGAGTAGCGCCACCACTTGTTGTAGAGGCCGAAGAGCATGAAGACGAGCACTTCGGCGGCCACCACGGGCAGGATCACCCAGTGTAACTGGTGAGCGAAGATGGGCGGGGGGGCGAAATCGAAGCGCAGCAGGTACGACAGATACAGGGCCAGCGCGACGAGCCCGGCGTCGATCACGATCTGCCAGATCCGGTGGCGGTTGACGAAGAGGCGCTCTCTCAAGATGTCTCCCGGCATCGGTGGCCGCGGGGACGGACCGCCGCGCGGCGCGCGTCGCGCGCGGCGCGGCCAATCATAGCACCGGCTCCAGCGGTCTGTGGGTCAGCCGGCGGCGCGCGACGGCGAGGATCTCGTCGACGAAGAGCTGCGGGTCGCGGCGCTCCGCCTGCACCGTGTGGCGGGCCTTCTTCTTGAGCGTCACGTCGTCGGCGGACGAGGCGCGGCCCAGGCGATGCTCGGCGATCAGCCGCTCGTCGACCGCGCCCAGGCGGCCGGCGAACATCGTGTAGGCGGGCGTGCCCAGCGCGACCGCTTCGCGGTTCATGGTGCCGCCCGCCCCGATGACGAAGTCGGCGGCGGCGATAAGGCTCAGGCCGTCGAGCGCCTTTTCGGGCACGATGACGTTGGCCAGGCCAAGCGAGGAGTAGTGCCGGCGCTGTTCGTCGGTGCGCGGGATGATCACGAGGGTGACGTTGCGCTTGGCGGCGAGACCGTCGACGACCTGGTCGAACAAGGGGTTCTCGTGGCGGTGGTACAGCGTCACGACGGGCGCCGGACGCAGCACGCCGACGATCCGCCTGGGGTCGACGCCGAGCTGCTCCAGGATCGTCGCGTCGGGCTGGAAGTCGTAGAGGTAGTACTCCTCTTTGAGCCCCGGGTAACGGAACACCTTGCCCGGCCTGGCGCCATAGGGCGCGAGGCGGCTGAGCGGGATCGCTTCGGGCACCACGATCTCGTCGACCAGCCGCACGTTCAGATGGTGCGACACCGTGGCGTACTCGTAGTCGAACATCGTGAGCTGCGGGATGCCGAGGGTCCACGCCGCTACCGCGAGGTCGTTGGAGTTGTGCCCCACGGCGACGTGGAAGCCGGCCGAGCGCGCCTGCGCGATGAGGTGCGCCGAGCGGTTGAACAGGCCCACGGCCTTGGCCGGCAGGCTCTTGCCGGCGTGCTGGCCGGTGATGACGGCGGCGAGACCGTAGCGCGAGAGGAGCTGCTCGGTCTGGGCGTACTTGCGGGCGGTCAGGGTGACCGTGTGCCCTTGCGCCTCGAGCCGTCTGATGATGGGCGCGAAGAACAGCACGTGTGGCGAGTTCGTGATGTCGATCCAGACACGCACCGCGGGGCTCGTCAGGCCGGCACTGTCGCGAGCGCGCGGGCCACCGCGGCGACCTGGTCTTCGGCCAGATGAGGATGCATCGGCAGCGCCAGGTTGGTCGCCGCCGCCTCTTCGGTGGCCGGGAAGTCGCCGGGCTTGTGGCCGAGGAACGACAGCGCCGGCTGCAGGTGCAAGGGCGTGGTGTAGTAGGCGGCGCAGGCCACGCCGGCGCCTTTCAGGGCGGCGCTCACTTCGGCACGGCGCTGCGTGCGCGCCACGTAGAGGTGATAGACGTGGCTGCTGCCGGCCGGCACGGCCGGCCGGCGGACGTGGGTCGGCAGCATGGTGTCGTACCAGGCCGCGACCTGGGCCCGGTGGGCGTTCCAGCCGTCGACCTTCGTAAGGCCGATGCGCAGCACCGCCGCCTGGATCTCGTCGAGGCGCGAGTTGAAGCCGATGTAGTCGAAGTCCTTCTTGTCGCGGCTGCCGTGGAAGCGCAGCAGGCGGGCCATCTCGACGAACTCGGGGATGCGCCCGGTGACAAGGCCGCCGTCGCCGTAGCCGCCCAGGTTCTTGGTGGGAAAGAAGCTGAAGACGGCGAGGTCGCCGAGGCTGCCGGCGCGGCGCCCCTTGTAGGACGCGCCGAACGCCTGGCAGGCGTCTTCGATGACGGTCAGGCCGTGCTGGCTGGCGACGGCGCTGATGGCGTCGGCGTCGGCCGGCAGGCCGAACAGGTCGACGGGCATGATGGCCTTGGTCATGGCGGTGATCGCGCCGGCGATGGCCGCCGGATCGATGTTCAGCGTCTCGGGATCGATGTCGACGAACACGGGGCGGGCGCCGGCCTGGACGATCGCTTCGGCGGTCGCATAAAAGGTGAACGGCGTGGTGATCACCTCGTCGCCCTCGCCGATGCCGGCTGCCTTGAGGGCGATCGTCAGCCCGTCGGTGCCGTTCGCGACGCCCACCGAACCGGCCGTCGCGAGGTAGGTGGTGATCTCCGCCTCGAGGGCCTTCACGTTGGGTCCCAGGATGAATTGGCCATTGCGCACGACGGCCAGGACGGCCGCTTCGACCTCGTCCTGCACGTCGGCGATCTGCCCTTTGATGTCCATCAGACCGATCGGCACGTTACACGCCTCCAGGTTGCTCACAGTCGCTGCCGGCGACTCTCCGTCGCCGCCGTCGTCACGCGCGGGCGCGCGCTGAATCACTAGACTGAGACGCTAGCACAGCACGCGCCGTCGACCAACAGGCGCGCGGGTCGCGCGGCCGTCGCTCGGCGACCGGCCTGTGGTAGGGTACGGCGACGTCATGCTGCACATCATCGACCCCATCGTCACCTTCTGCACGAACCTGATCGGCCAGTGGGGCCTGCCGGCCGTCTTTGTGCTCATGTTGCTCGAGAGCGCCTGCGTGCCCATCCCCAGCGAGGCCATCATGCCGTTCGCCGGCTTCGCCGTGAGCAAAGGCGACCTGAGTCTCGTCGGGATCGTCGCCGCCGGCGTAGCCGGCAACCTCTGCGGCTCATGGATCAGCTACGCCGTCGGTTTCTACGGCGGCAAGCCGTTCATCGAACGCTACGGCCGCTACGTGCTGTTGCGCCCTCATCATCTCGCGCTCGCGGAGCGCTGGTTCGCGCGCTACGGACCGCTCACGGTCTTCTTCGGCCGCATGCTGCCCATCGTGCGCACGTTCATCTCTCTGCCCGCCGGCTTCGGCCGCATGCCGTTCTGGAAGTTCACCCTCTATACCGTTCTGGGCTGCGTGCCGTGGGTGCTGCTGCTGGGCTACGTCGGCGAGCGGCTCGGTCGCAACTGGGACAAGATCCGGCCGCTGCTCCACTACGCCGACTACGGTGTCGTGGCCGCCCTCGCGGTGTTCGTCGTCTGGCTGCTCGTGCGTCGCCGGCGGGATGGCCGGCCGGTGGCCGGCGATCCCGCCGGCGACGTCTGAGTCGCGCGGTGAGGATCCGCAGCGACCGATGACGCGACTCCCAGACAGTGCCCTTCAGGCCGTCCGGGTGATCGCTCCGGCGACCACGGCCAACCTCGGGCCCGGCTTCGACTGTCTCGGCCTGACACTCGACCTGTGGAACACCGCGACCTTCACCCTGGGCGGAGAAGGCATCGAGGTGCACGTCGTCGGCGAGGGCAGCGAGGTGCTGCCACGCGACGCCGGGAACCTCATGGTGCGGGCCTTTCGACGGCTTTTCGACGAGGTTGAAGCACCCATGCCCGAGGGGCTGCGCATCGACTGCGAGGTCGCCGTGCCGCTTGGCTCGGGACTAGGCTCGAGCGCCTCGGCGACGGCGGCCGGCCTGCTGGCCGCGAACGAGTTCCTCGGCCGGCCGGTGGGCACGGGCACTGTCTTGGCGCTCGCCACCGAGGTTGAGGGGCACCCCGACAACGTGGCGGCTGCGCTCGACGGCGGTCTGGTCGTGGTGGTCAACGGCGAAGAGGGCCTGCTCACCGAACGGATCGAGGTGCGCCCGATCGAGGTGGCCCTCGCGGTCTCGCAGCTCGACTACACCACGACGGCCTCGCGGGCCGAGCTGCCGACGTACGTGGCCCTCGCCGACGCGGTCTACAACATGGGTCGCGCCGCGCTCGTGGTCGAGGCGCTGCGCCGGGGCGATCTCGAGCTGCTCGGCAAGGCCATGGACGATCGGCTTCATCAGGCGCTGCGCCTCGAGCACATGCCGGGCGGCATGGCCGCCATGGCGGCGGCCCGCCAGGCCGGCGCCGCCGCGGTCGCGGTCTCGGGCTCGGGGCCGAGCCTGATCGCCTTCCCGGCACCGGGAGCCGCGGTCCACGACGTCGCCGCCGCCATGGTCGACGCGCTCGCGCGCGCGGGGGTAAGCTCGCGGCCGTTCACTCTGGCCACCACCGATCGTGCCGCCGAGGTGCGGCCCTGGCCGCCCACGGCAGTTGGGGCCGTGGCCGGTGGTGAGGCGAGCGGCACGTCGGCGCCCGGTACGTCGTCCGCTGCGCCGTCATCCGCTGCGCCGGCGGTCGGCGCGGGCTTCGAGATCACCGAGCACACCGCCGACCTGGGCTTGCGCGTGTGGGCAGCCTCCCAGCCCGCGTTGTTCGAACAGGCCGCTCTCGCCCTGTCGTCGCTGCTCTGCGATCCGGCGGCCGTGGAACCTCGCGAGACGTTCACNNACGTGTCGGCGCGCGCCCAGGGCGAGCCCATCGATCAGACGCGCCATCATCCCCGGCTTACCGTGAAGGCGGCGACCTATCACGACCTCTCCGTGCGCCAGCACGAGGGCCGCTGGGAGGCGACCGTCCTCCTCGACGTCTGAGGTACGGCGCCGAGACGCCCGGGCCGGCAACGCCGAGACGCCCGGGCCGGCAACGCCGCGACGCCTGGGCCGGCGACGCGGTGACGCCTGGACCGGCAACGGCGCGACGCCCGGGCCGCCGGCGCCGCGGCGCTCGGCGTCGCCTGATCGGGGGATACTCTCGCACCATCACTTTCGAACGATCGGCGGGCGGGCATGAACGAGCGACTGGCGAGCCTCGAGATCAGGCGGCTCGACGAGTACGTCTGGCAGATCCCCCAGCAGGGCGACATGCGCGTGCCGGGCATCGTCTACGCGAGCGCGGAGCTGTTCGACCAGCCCGGTCACGAGGAGGCTCTGCAGCAGGTCAGGAACGTGGCCACGCTGCCCGGCATCGTCAAGGCGAGCATCGCCATGCCCGACATCCACTGGGGGTACGGCTTTCCGATCGGCGGGGTGGCCGCCACCGACGACCGCGAGGGCGTCGTCTCGCCCGGAGGCGTCGGCTTCGACATCAACTGCGGCGTGCGGCTCGTGCGCACCAGCCTGCGCCGCGACGATGTCGTGCCGCGCCTCGAGGAGCTCATGCACGAGCTGATGCGTCGCGTGCCCCAGGGCACCGGCGCGCAGGGCGCCCTGCGACTCACGCCGCGCGACCTGGGCAAGCTGATCGAGCGCGGCGTGCCGTTCCTCGCCGAGCGCGGCCTGGCGACCGAGGCCGATCTCGCCCACACCGAGGAAGGCGGCTCGATGCCGGGCGCCGACGCCGACGCGGTCAGCCAGAAGGCGCTGCGGCGCGGCCTGACGCAGGTCGGCAGCCTGGGCTCCGGCAACCACTTCCTCGAAGTCCAGGTGGTCGACGAGATCCTCGACGCCGCCGCCGCCGAGGCGTTCGGGGTGAGCGCCGGCCAGGTGCTCGTGATGATCCACTCGGGCTCGCGCGGCTTCGGCCACCAGACCTGCACCGACCATCTGGCCCGCATGAACCTGAACCGCTTCGGCTTCGAGCTGCCCGACCGCCAGCTTGCCTGCGCGCCCGCCGGCTCGCCCGAGGGGCGCGACTACCTGGCGGCCATGGCCTGCGCCTCCAACTTCGCCTTCGCCAACCGTCAGGCGATGATGAACGAGGTGCGCGGCGCCCTCGAGCACGTCTTCCGGGCCAGCCATGAGCGGCTGGGGGTGGAGCTCGTCTACGACGTGGCCCACAACATCGTCAAGCGCGAGACGCACGTGGTCGACGGCGACGAACGCGTCGTCTGGGTCCACCGCAAGGGCGCGACCCGGGCCTTCGGCCCCGGCCGCGCCGACGTGCCCGCCGACTACCGCGACGCCGGCCAGCCGGTCATCATCCCCGGCGACATGGGCAGCGAGAGCTGGCTGCTGGCCGGCACCGGCGGGGCCATGAGCGAGACGTTCGGCTCGACCTGTCACGGAGCGGGACGCCTGATGTCGCGCTCGGCGGCAAGGAAGGTGAAGTCCGGCGCCGAGGTGCGCCGCGAGCTCGAGGAGCGCGGCATCGTGGTGAAGGCCGCCTTGACGAGTCTGCTCGCCGAAGAGGCGCCCTACGCCTACAAGGACGTGTCCCGGGTCGTCGGCGTGGTCGAGGCGGCCGGCCTGTCGCGCCGGGTGGCGCGGCTGCGGCCGCTGGGCGTGCTCAAGGGATAGGGACAGCGGCGGGGCCGGCGGCCGAGGAGCGGCGGTCCCGGTCGCGACAACGCCGCTTCGATAGCCCCCGGCGGCCCTTGACGGCGCACTGTCTGCGGGCCGATTTAAGGAGAGTTTGGAGTCCTGCAAGCCTCGGTTGCGGTAGAATGTTCGTCGAGGTTCTTGACGTGTCGAACTATCGGCTGAATACTGGTTTTGCACCGAGCGACGATTGGAGGCGGGGTGGACGAGCTCGACCGCGACATCATGGTCGCGCTGCAACGCGAAGGGCGCAAGTCCAACCTGGCGCTTTCGCGTCAGCTCGACCTATCACCTTCGGCGATGCTCGGACGTGTCCGCCGCCTCGAAGAATCGGGCGCCATCCGCGGCTATCGCGCCGTGGTCGATCCCGCCGCGCTCGGCATCACCGTGCAGGCGATGGTGGTCGTGAAGCTGCGCGAGCACAGCGAAGAGGCCATCAGAGAGTTCGAGGCGGCGGTCAAGGGCGTGCTCGGCGTGCGCGCCTGCTACCACGTGACGGGGCAGTTCGACATGGTCATGGTGCTGGCCCTGCGCGACCTCGACCATCTCTCGCAGATGATCAGGGTCGACCTCGCCAAGATCCCCGGCGTCATGCAGCTCGAGACCATGCTGATCCTGGCGGAGTCGGTAGCCGACGAAGGCTGGCCGGTCTTTCCCGAGGTGTGACGACGCGCCGGCGCGGTCGCGCCGGCCCCACTTACGCGATCCAGAAAGCAGGAGGTACGAACGTGTCGGCAAAAAAGGGCGTCCTCGAGCTTCACCAG